>JAJTDU010000012.1 GCA_021298725.1 Verrucomicrobiaceae bacterium
GGCGACACGCTCTTCCGCATCGCTTCAACGCATCGCGTCAGCGTGGGCGAGATTCAGCAGCTCAACCGCATGACGGAGGACGAGGTCCGCGTCGGCCAGACGCTGCTCATTCCTTCCCCTCATCGTCTGAGCTCACCGACCACGTCGGTGAGTTACCGGCCTTCGACCCCTGGCAGTTCATCAACCAGTGCCAGTTCCTCCGCCTATTACACCGTGAAGAAGGGCGACAGCCTCAAGGCCATCGCCATCAAGCACAAGATGAGCACCAGCACGCTCGCCAGCGCGAACGGCATTAAGGATGTGAACAAGATCTTCTTGGGACAGCGGCTGAAAATCCCTGGTCGTAGCAGCAGTGTGGCATCCATCACTCGCTCCACGCCGCCTGCGCGTGAATCGAGCGACACGGTTCCTCTGCCCGGCTTCGGCATCTCCGAGCCAGCGCCAGCGCCACCGCCTGCCACTGACCTAGCCCCAGCACCCACGCCAGCGCCTGCGGCTCCATCCAAGCCCACCACCAGCACCGAAGAGTCCCATCGCGGCATCCTGGCCTATCGCGTGGATCGTTCGGACACCATCGAGAGCATCGCCGGGCAGTTCAGCACCACCCCAGACCGCATCCGTGAAATCAACCGCCTCAACGCCAGCACAACACTCAAACCCGGCGATGAAATCATGGTGCCCGCGATGGGCGCGGTGTCGGTGAGCGGTCGGTAAACCGGTTCTGGCTCACTTCTGCACGAAATCCCGCATCTCATAGAGCTTTGGGTCACGCACCGGCTCTTTGCGGCCAGCCTTGGCACGTTTGAGCATCTGCGTGAACAGCGCGTCACCCGCTTCGCCTTCGTCCATGCCACCGAATTCCTCCTCCAGCTTCTCGGGATCTTCGCCGGATTCGAGGCGGCGCACCATCTCACGCAGTTCCGGCGGCGTTTTGTCGCCCATCATGTCCGTCATCTTGCGCATGAAGTGGCCGAGCTGCCGCGGATCGGGGTTCTCCTCGTCCATACCGCCCATCTCGCGCTCCATGTCCGCCATGAAGCTTTCCATCTTCGTTTCATCCATGCCCGCGAAGGGATCATCTGCCGTTTCCTCCTGCGCCTTGCCGATGACGGCGAAGCGCGAAACACGCTTCTCCATTTTCAAACCTTCGCCATCCGGGCAGGTCGGCACCTTTTCGCGGTAGGCCAGCGTGCGTGCCAGGAATGAATACAGCTTGTTGTTATCGGGGCAGTAGAACTCGTAGATCGGCATGGTGGGAAAGAAAACAACCGCTGAACTATAGACAGCCTTCATGGACGCTCAACAAAAGCCATCGGTGAGTTCCAAGTTTCAAGACGCCCCCACTCGAAACTTGAAACATGAAACTCTCCCCGCCCGTGTGAGACGCTCTGTTTCATGAAACTTCTCTTTCTCACCCTCCTGCTTGCCGTGCCCGCCCTCGCCCAGCTCCCGCTGGAGTTGAAACCGGGCACGCGCATCGCCTTCATCGGGAATTCGCTCTTCGATCGCATGCGCGACGACGGCCAGTTCGAGGCCCTCATGCATCAGCGCTTTGCCCAAGAGAAGCTCATCTTCCGCAATCTGAGCTGGTCCGCCGATGAAGTGGCGCTGCGCCCGCGTCCCGATGGCTTTGGCGACCTCAACCAGCACCTCACCGAGCATAAGGCCGACGTCATCCTTGCCGCCTTCGGCTTCAACGAGAGCTTCAAAGGCGAAAAGGGCCTCGCCGAGTTCGAGACGCTCCTCAAGGCCTGCCTCATCGAACTCAAGGCCCACCGCTACAACGGCACCTCCGAGCCGAAAATCGTCCTCGTCAGCCCCACCGTCGCCGAAAAGCCCCACGAGCATCTCAATGCCCAGATCGAGCTTTACTCCGATGCGATGGCAAAAGTGGCGAAGGCTGAGGGCGTGGCCTTTGCGGATGTTCGTAGCACGGGTTTTCAACCCGTGACTGAACGAGTTGAAAACTCGTTCTACACCACCAACGGTGTGCATCTCAACCGCGAAGGCTATGCCGCCTTCTCCGAGCGCCTCTACAGCCAACTCACCCAAGAAACCCCGCCGAAGCTCAACGAAGCCGTGCGCGCCGCCGTTGTCGAAAAGGAGGACAAATTCTTCCAGCACTACCGCCCGCTGAACTACTTCTACATCAAAGGCGGCCGCATGGAGCCCTACGGCGTCGTGAACTTCCCCGGCGAGCTGAAAAAGCTGCTCCAGATGGTCGAGAACCGCGACAGCGCCATCTGGAAAGTAGCCCTCTCGCTCCGCGAGAGGAGCACAGCGCAGCCAAACGAGGGCAAATCCCCGAATGCAGATTCAGCGGACAAAGATCGCCTCAAGCTCATCTCGCGGAGCGAGATGGCTACTTTGGATGCCGCGCTCGAACCCCTCCCCGTTATCACCGGAGACCGTCCCATCAACGAATGGGTCTCTCCCGCTGATGAACTGAAGGCCTTCAAAATCGACCCACGCTTCGAAGTCAGCCTCTTCGCCAGCGAAGAAGACTTTCCGGAGCTCTTCGTGAAGCCCATCGCTATCCGGTTTGATGCCAAAGGCCGCCTGTGGGTCAGCTCCAGCACCACCTACCCGCAAATTTTGCCCGGCGAGGCCCCGCAGGACAAGATCCTCATCCTCGAAGACACCAACGGCGATCACAAAGCCGACAAATGCAGCGTGTGGGCCGACAAGCTCGCCATCCCGCTCAGCTTTGAGTTCGGCAATGGCGGCGTCTTCGTCTCCGACCAGCCAAATCTGACCTTCCTCAAAGACACCGATGGCGACGGCAAGGCCGACCGCCGCGAAAAACTCCTCACCGGCTTCGGCACTGAGGACAGCCACCACGCGCTGCACGACTTCGTCTGGAGCCCCGAGGGCGATCTCATCTTCCGCGAGAGCATCTTCCATCACAGCCAGGTCGAGACGCCCTACGGCCCCGTCCGTGCCCGCGAGAGCAGCTTCTTCCGCTACACCCCCGCCACCGGAAAGCTGCTCGCCTTTGGCAGTTACATGAGCACCAACCCCTGGGGCATCACCTTCGACGACTGGGGCTTCCACGTCGGCAGCCATCCCGTCTTCGCCAGCGCCGTGCATGCGCTCAATGCGCCCTACCCGGACATCCACATCCCCGCCGGCAACTACTTCCCCGCCTACAGCGGCACCTGCGGCCAGGAATTCCTCAGCAGCAGCCATTGGCCCAAAGACCTGCGCGACAAAAAACACTTCATGCGCGTCCGCGACAAGCCCACCAACGAAGTCGAGCTGCACGAGTGGGTGGAGCACGACACGCACTTCGAGGAAAAGAAAGTCGGCATCGTCTTCCAGAGCACGAATTTGAGCTTCATCCCCGTGGACATCCAGCAAGGCCCCGACGGCGCGATGTACATCGCCGACTGGTACAACCCCGTCAAAGGCCACGCCCAATACTCCCTGCGCGACACCCGCCGCGACAAAAAGAGCGGCCGCATCTGGCGCATCACCGCCAAAGATCAAAAACTCGAAGCCGCACCGAAGATCGCCGGCGCGAGCATCCCCGAGCTGCTCGACCTGCTGAAGAGCGAAAACTACCGCACCCGGTATCGCGCTAAGGTGGAGTTGAGGGAGAGGGAGCCGGAGGAAATTACTGTCGGCATCGGTTTAAGCGGTGGGTTTCACCTTAACACTGACCAAGCTCTCGTTGAGTGGTTGTGGCTTAGCGACTGGCTCGCCAAACAAAGTTTTGAGAAGGGGAAAACGCTTGAATTATCCAAGGCTGAAGTCTGGGATCACAGCAATCACATGCTTTCAAGAATCATGCGAGAGCATGACAAGTTTAACCCTCTAATGAGAGCCGTGGCAGCTCGAAGTTTGCGGAAGCTGCCTCTACGTGCTTGGAAAGAAGCCGTGGGGCCACAACCGCATCGACTCGCCGCCAACGACCCCAGCGGCCTCGTGCGCCTCGAAGCGGCCATCGCGGCAAGTTACATCGGCACGCCGGAGGCCTTGGAGGCCGCGCTCGATCTGCTGAAGCATCCGATGGACAGCTACCTCACCTACGCGCTGCGCACCTCGCTCGACAGCCACACGTTGCAGCCGCTTTGGAAGGGCAACACCGCCTTCCAGGCGAAGCATCCCGAACTCGAAAAGTTCCTCAAAAACAGCGAGCCCACCAAACCCGCCCTCATGGCGAAAAAGAAGAAGCCCGAGCCGCCGAACCCCTTCGACAACCAGCCCGGCTTGCAAACCCTCACCATCAAGACCATCCCCGAGCGCCTGCTCTACGACCTGCGCGAGTTCAAAGTGGCTCCCGGAGCTCCCGTGAAGCTCGTTTTCGAAAATCCCGACGTCACCCCGCACAATCTCCTCATCGTCCAGCCCGGCGCGGCGGACGAAGTCGGCCTAGCCGGCAACGAAATGGCCAAAACGCCCGACGGCTTCGCCAAAGGCTTCATCCCCGACTCCCCCAAGATCCTTCACAAGACCAAGATGCTCAACCAAGGCGACAGCGAAACCCTCCGCTTCACCGCCCCCGCCGCCCAAGGCAAATACCCCTACATCTGCACCTTCCCCGGCCACTGGCTCGTCATGAAGGGTGAGATGATCGTGGAGTGACGAAAGTAGTGCTGGGGTTCGCTTCGCGGCTTCGCAATAGCCCGCACAGACGCTCTTCTCGCCCATGCGCACCCGTTTCACTCGGCCACGCTTTCACGAGCTAAACCTCATGACTACTTTGCCACTTCAGACTTGCATCCAGCCGCAGAATCCGTGATGCCCTTGGCATGAAGCCGTTCCTTCGCCTCTTTTCTCTCGCTGCCGCGCTTGTCTTGACTCAGTGCGGAAAAGAAGCCCCCAAACCTGCTGCCGAACCGAAGCCAGTGGCCGTTCAAAAGCCCGCTGCCGTGCCTGCTCCCGCCAACCCGGAGCCGAAGGCTGTTTATTGGACGCAGGAGATGCTGCACACCGAGATCAAGTATCACAATCCGGCCTACACAGGCGACGGCCAATTCAACATCGAAGGCGGCAAGATCGTCGCGTTGAGCCTGCGCGGCGCGAAGATCGACAATGTGAAGTTTTTACAGCACATCGAGCCGCTGGCGCTCGACTTGAGCGAGACACCCATCACCGACTTGCGCCCGATGCAGGGCAAGAAGCTCGTGGAGCTGTATCTGGAAGACACCAAGGTGCGCGACCTCTCGCCCATTCGCGGCATGCCGCTGCAGAAGCTGTATTTGAGCCGCACGCCGGTGGAAAACCTCGGTGCGCTGGAAAACATGCCGCTCACAGAGCTGAACGCGGTCGGCTGTCCCATCGGTGACATCTCCGGCATCGCCAACTGCCCGATCTCGATGCTCTGGCTCACCGATTGCCCGTTGGAAAACATCAGCGCTCTCAAAACCGTGCCATTGGTCAGTGTGACGCTGCACCGCACGAAGGTGAAAGACCTCTCCCCATTGACCGGCACGGCTTTGCAGCGGCTGCACATCGCCGAGACGCCGGTGACAGATCTGTCACCGCTCAAAGGCATGCAACTCACGCGGCTCGTCTTCACTCCGGCGAACATCACGGCCGGCATTGAGGTGGCGAAATCACTGCCTTTGCAGGAGATCGGCACGCGTTTCGACGACGGGGCCAAGGATTTGCAGCCACCGGCCAGTTTTTGGCCCGCTTACGACGCCGCGGTCCAAGCAGCGCCCAAACCGTGAGAATTCCCAAATTTGTCTTGTCGGCATGTCCCCGCCCCTGCCACAATCACGGCGAATTTCATGAAAGAATTTGCCTACATCCATGACGAGCGGCAGAACCCCTCGCCCCTGCGCGCAGTCCCCGCGCTGGCGAGTTTCAGCGACGATCACCTCGACGACGTTTTAAACTCCAGCAGCCTGCTCCAGTGCGAACCCGGAGACTGCATCATCAAAGAGGGCAGCATCGACTCCCGCATCTACGTCCTGCTCAGCGGTGAGCTGGAGGTGCGCGTCGGTGGCAAAAAAGTCGCCGCCATCACCCGCGTCGGTGAGGTGTTCGGCGAACTGGCGCTGGTGAACCAGGACAAGCGCCTCGCCTCGGTCATCGCCTCCACCAAGGCCGTGTGCCTCGCGGTGGACCAGAAATTCCTGCAGGACATCCATCCGCGCGAGGAAGACCCAGATTTCCACGCCTCGCTGTATGAATTCGTGGCACGCCTGATGATGCGCAAACTCGAGGCCACCTCCAAACGTCTCGCCGAGGTCGAAAAAGAACTGCGCCTGCTGCGTGAAGCCCAGCCGGAGATCTCACCGGCTCCCGTTGTCGTCGCCACTCCGAAGCTCAAACGGCCCGTGAAACGCGCCAGCAAGGCACGGAAGCCCAAACCGGCGGCGCGACGGCGTTAATCGAGCGCACCTGCACCAATCGTGATGCGCTTCGTGGGAATCGGCGACTCGATGATGCCGAGTTCGGTTTCCTGTTTCAAACGGAGCTGGCCGCAGGCAGCGGCGATGTCGTGGCCTTTTTCACGGCGCAGCGTGGCGGTGACGCCCGCGTTGGTGAGCACGGAGAGAAATGCATCCTGGCTGGCCTCGCTGGGGCGCTCCCACTCCAGGCCATCGACGGTGTTGTAGGGGATGAGATTGACCTTGGCGTTCGCGGCACGGGCGCGTTTGGCCAGCGCGTGGGCCTGCTGCAGGCTGTCATTCACATCGGCGATGAGGATGAACTCGAAGGTGAGAAACTGCTTCCGCTTCTGGTTCCAGTAATCGAGCGCCTCGAACAGCTCGGCGAGGTTGTGCTTGCGGTTCACCGGCATGATTTTTTCACGCACCTCGTCGGTCGCGCCGTGCAGCGAGATGGCGAGACGGATTTGCAGTGGAAAATCGGCGAGTTTTTTGATCTGCGGCGCCAAACCACTCGTGCTGACGGTCATGTGCCGCGCCCCGATGCCGATGCCCCACTCGGCGTTGAGGATTTCGATGGCCTTGGTGACGTTGGAAAAATTTGCCAGCGGCTCGCCCATGCCCATGAAGACGAGATTATCCACGCGTTCGCCCGCATGCGCCTCGACCTGCACGATCTGCTCCACGATCTCTGCGGCGGTCAGATTGCGCGTGAAGCCTGCCAGACCGCTGGCGCAGAATTTGCAGTCGTAGGCACAGCCGACTTGGCTCGAGACACACAGCGTGCGGCGGTCGGAATTGCCGCCATACAGCGCAGGATTGGCCGGGATGAGCACCGTTTCGACAAAACGGCCGTCTTGCAGCTTCAGCAGGAATTTGCGCGTCGTGTCTGCCGAGCCGGTGACCTTCGCGATGCTCATCGAGCGTGTCACCAGTCGCGTGGCGAGCGCCTCACGCGTCGCTTTGGGCAAATTGCTCATCTCATCGAAACTGGCGACTCGTTTGGCAAACACCCACTCCACGAGCTGTTTCGCACGAAACGCTGGCTGGCCGAGCTCTGTGAACACGGCGCTGATCTCCTCTGGCTTCATGCCGAGGAGCGCTTGGGGAGTCGTGTTCGTGCTCATGGGGCCGCGACAGTGGCGGAGATTTGGCAATTTGAAATTTCAAATCCGCAAATCGCAGCCCCGCCGCTTACGACTGCTTTTCCTGCTCACGGAATTGCGAAGGCGTGAGCTTGGTCATCTTCTTGAAGTCCTTCGAGAAGAAGAATTGGTCGTGATAGCCGACCTGACGGGCGATTTCCTTCACGGGGTCGTCGGACTCCATGAGGCGGCGCTTCGCCTGATTGATGCGCTCGCGGCGCAGCCAGTCGATGGGGCTGGTGCCGATGGCGGCCTTGAACTGGCGGCTGAAATGGCTCTCGCTCATGCCGCTGAGGTTAGCGAGCTCGGACACGCGCATCGGTAGATGAAAATAAAGGCGCATGCGTTCGAGCGCCTTGGACACGGCGGTGGGAAACTCGGGCTGCACCAGGCCCGGTTCCGACAGGCGCACATGAAAGGCGAGGCCGATCAAGGCGGCGACGGAGGCGCTGGCGAGCGCTGCATCGCTCGGACGAGTGCCGATCATGTGCTGAAAGGCGTTTTCGAACTCCTGCATCACGGATTTTTCATTGATGCCCTCCAGCACCGGCTGCGAGCGCACCTGGAGCAGTTCGGCGATGCGATCGAGCGAACGGCCCTCCAAGCGCATCCAGTAGAGCTCCCACGGATCACGGTTGTGCGCGCCGTAGAGATGCGGGTGGTGGCAGTTCACCCACACCAGCGAGCCAGCACTGACTTCGTGCCGTTTTCCGCCCACCTGTACCCAGCCGCGTCCCCTGAGGCAAAAAATCAACTCGTGACCAGGATAGGTTTCCCGCTCGATGCGATGCTCAAAGCCCGCGCGGAGATGCCCGGCACGCACCACAGAATAAAACAAGTCGCGCTGCCAATCCGCCGGTGTGGCATATAAATTGGTCAAGAAAACGGTTTCCTGGAACAGGTTGGACATGAACGGATAATACATTTCGCCCCCGCCACCTGTCGAGCTTGGATTTAGTCATACTGGCAACTTCATGGGGCGGATACTCAGGGGCATTCGCCCTGGTTCACAGCCTTGGCCACCCCGTCGGCCGCTTTTCTCATCAAGTTTTCCCTTGCCGAACCATGGCACCTGTGGAAATCTCCGCCCCCCTCGTCCCAGGCAGCGAGGAAACTTCTATCTTTTAAGGCTATGGCATACGCAATCATCAAAACAGGCGGCAAACAGTACAAAGTCTCCGTGGGCGACAAGCTCGACGTGGAGAAGCTCGAATCCGCCGAAGGCGAAACCGCCACCTTCGACCAAGTGCTCGTCGCTGGTGAAGGCAGCAGCATCAAGGTGGGCGCTCCCATCGTCGCCGGAGCCAGTGTTTCCGCCAAAGTGCTCAAGCAGCACAAAGCCGACAAGGTCACCACTTTCAAGTTCCGCAAGCGCAAGGGCTTCCACAAGACCCGTGGTCACCGCCAGCCGCTAACCCTCGTGCAGATCACTGCCATCAACGCCTAATCCCCTCACTTCTTCCCTCTTATGGCCCATAAAAAAGGACAAGGTTCCGTCAAAAACGGTCGCGACAGCCAGAGCAAGCGTCTTGGCGTCAAGAAATTCGGTGGCGAAGCCGTCATCGCAGGCAACATCATCCTCCGTCAGCGTGGCACCAAGTGGGTTCCCGGTCTGAATGTCGGCATCGGCCGCGATCACACCATCTTCGCGCTCGTGGACGGCAATGTCCGCTTCGATAAGGATGGCCGCCGCGTGAACATCCAACCGGCAGCCGCTCTTCAGGCTTAATCTGAAGAACAGCCAATTTTCGAAGGGCGCGGATCAATTCCGCGTCCTTTTTTGTGCCCTGATTTCTATTTCCTACTTTACACATCGAGAATCAGGTGAATAAATTGACCTCCCACCATGAGTCCCTCACAGATCGCTGCCCTCAATGACGAAGCCCGAGGCAAATCGCCCCAGGAGATCATTCAGATCGCCCTCGCGCATGCCGACGGCCAGGCCATCGTCACCACGAACTTCCGTCCCTATGAGGCCGTGATTCTGCGCCTCGCCACGGAGCAGGAGGCGGGCATTCCCATCCTGTGGGTCGATCACGGCACCAATCTCCCTGAAACCTACCGCTTCGCCGAAAAGAGCCGTGCACGCCTGAGTCTGAACTTGAAGCCCTACCTGCCTCTCATGACTGCCGCTCACTGGTTGGCACTCAATGGAGGCCAAGTCCCGATGCCAGACGAGGTCGAGCGCGTCGAATCCTTCAGCCGCATCATGAAGCTGGAGCCTTTCGAGCGTGGCATGCGTGAACTCGCCCCCAAAGTCTGGATCACCGCCCTGCGCAAAGAGCAAAACCCTCAGCGTGCGGCCACGCTTCAGCCCTTCATGTGGGACGCCAAGTTCAACTGCCTCAAGGTGAACCCCATCCTCGACTGGACGCCCGTTGAGATGGATGCCTACCTGCTCGAACACGATCTGCCGAACGAGCGCACCTACTACGATCCGGCCAAGGGCGACGAAAAACACGAATGCGGCCTGCACGCCAAGCTCGTCACTGACAAAGCGTAAGCGCCCATGGATTTGCCGCCCGACTTTCTGCTCTACATCGCCGCCGGCTTCGTCGCTCAATTGATCGACGGAGCGCTCGGAATGGCCTATGGCGTCAGCGCCTCGTCGCTTCTCATGGCCTTCGGTGTGCCGCCAGCGGCCACGAGCGCCACAGTACATGCGGCCGAGTGCTTCACCACGGGCGCTTCAGCGATTTCGCATCACGCCTTTGGCAATGTGGACCGCTTTCTGTTTCGCCGCCTGCTCGTTCCAGCGGTCATTGGTGCCATCATCGGTGCGTATTTACTCTCCTCCATTGGCGATGTGCTCAAACCCTGGGTTTCCGGCTACCTGATCATCATGGGAGCCGTGATCATCGCCAAAGCCTTCGTCCGGGTGCCCCCACGCAATGTGACCACCCATCTCGCGCCACTCGGTTTCTTCGGCGCGCTCGTCGATGCCATGGGCGGTGGCGGTTGGGGGCCGATTGTCGCCTCAAACCTCATCGTGCGTGGCAACAACGTTCGCATTACCGTCGGCAGTGTGAACGCAGTCGAGTTCTTCGTCACGCTGGCCGCGTCGATCACCTTCTTCCTCACCATCGGCCTCACGCATTGGAGCATTATCCTTGGTCTCGCACTCGGTGGCATGATCGCCGCGCCGTTCGGCGCCTGGGCCGCCAAACACATCCCGCACAAGCCGTTCATGATTCTCGTCGGCGTCCTCGTCGTCGCACTCAGCACGCGCAACCTCCTTAAATTCCTCGCTATCATCTGATTCATCATGTCAGCCATCACGCATCTCCAATTCCTCGAATCCGAGGCCATCTACATCCTGCGCGAAACCGCCGCGCAGTTCCAAAAGCCTGCGCTGCTCTTCTCCGGTGGCAAAGATTCCATCGTCATGGCCTGGCTAGCTCGCAAAGCCTTCTACCCATCGAAGCTGCCCTTCCCGCTGCTCCACGTCGATACCGGCCACAACTTCCCTGAGGCCATGGAATACCGCGACTGGTTCGTGCAGGAAATCGGCGCGACTTTGACCGTTGGCCTCGTGCAGAAATCCATCGACGACGGCCGCGTGCAGGAAGAAAAAGGCCACAACGCCAGCCGCAACAAGCTGCAAACCGTCACGCTGCTCGACACCATCGAAGAGCACCAATACGACGCCTGCCTCGGCGGCGGTCGTCGCGATGAAGAAAAAGCCCGCGCCAAGGAACGCTTCTTCAGCCATCGCGATGAATTCGGCCAGTGGGACCCGAAAAACCAGCGCCCCGAGCTTTGGAACATCTTCAACGGTCGCAAACACTTCGGTGAGCACTTCCGCGTCTTCCCGCTCAGCAACTGGACCGAGATGGACATCTGGCAATACATCCGCCAGGAAAACATCCCGCTCCCAAGCCTCTACTTCAGCCATCAGCGTAAAATCATCGAGCGCCACGGCCAGCTTCTCGACGCCAGCACCGGCATCATCCCGCTGCTTGACGAAGAAAAGCCGAAGGTCAAAGAAATGACCATCCGCTTCCGCACCGTCGGCGACGCTACCTGCACCGGTGCCGTCGAATCCACCGCCAGCACCATCGACGAAATCGTCGCCGAAGTCGCTGCCGCGCGTCAAACCGAACGCGGCACCCGCGCCGACGACAAACGCAGCGAAACCGCCATGGAGGACCGCAAGAAGGAAGGGTATTTCTAAACCCAAACCGCCATGTTTGTCGTCCTTGATACCAATGTGCTTGTAAGCGCCCTCTGCTCAGCAGCAGGCGCTTCGTTTGCGTTGATTCAAGCTCTACCAAATCCCAAATTCACGCCAGTCCTGTCACCGACATTGTGGACCGAATACCAAGATTTGGCCCATCGTTCCTCTGTCATTCCTGCAACAGTCTCGCAGGCCACACGCGACACCATTTGTGATCTAGTGCTGGCCAACGCCAGATTACAGAGAGTCCACTATCGCTGGCGCACCCAGTTGCCCGACCCCGGCGATGCGCATGTCTTGGAGGTGGCAGTTGCCGGACAGGTCGAGTATATCATTACCCACAACATCAAAGACCTTCGCCCAGCCATTAGTTTTGGCATCACCGCCATCACGCCCGGCGATTTCATCAAACTCATCGGAGGACTGCCATGAATACACTCACCATCCAGCTCGATGACACCATCTTCAGCAAGCTGACAGCTTTTGCACGCCGGCATGGCAAATCCGCGGAGGATGTTGTGGCCAACGTGGCAACCGCCGAGATCCAGGAGATCGAGGCCATGGAAAAGTTTGAAGCCATGCAGTGTGAGACGGCCTCCAGGCTCACTCCTGAGCGCGTGAGAGCCGCTTTTGATGAAATCCGCGCCCTAAATGCCGCGCCTCTGCCCGGCGATGAGCTGCCCCAACTCTAATTCTTTCGCTTTCGAACCTCTTTCATGGACCTCCTCGTCAACCCCACCGAATCATCCCTTCTTCGCTTCACAACCGCCGGCTCTGTCGATGATGGCAAAAGCACGCTCATCGGCCGCTTGCTGTATGACTCGAAGTCAATCTTCGAAGACCAGCTTCTCGCCGTCGAAGAATCCTCCAAGCGTCGTGGCGACGCGCATGTGAATCTTGCGTTGCTCACCGATGGCCTGCGCGCCGAGCGCGAGCAAGGCATCACGATTGATGTGGCGTACCGCTACTTCGCCACGCCGAAGCGCAAGTTCATCATCGCCGACACACCGGGGCACATTCAATACACGCGTAACATGGTCACCGGTGCCTCCACGGCCGATCTGGCGATCATCCTCATCGACGCACGCCTCGGCGTGATCGAGCAGACGATGCGCCACACCTACCTCGCATCACTTCTGCGCATCGGACACATCGTTCTCGCTGTGAACAAGATGGACCTCGTCAATTTCGACCAAGCGGTCTATGACAAGATCGTTGGTGACTTCCAAGCCTTTGCCAAAGGCCTCGACAATCTCCCACAGGTCACACCGATCCCGATGAGCGCTCTCAACGGCGACAACGTGGTCGATAAATCCGACAGCACCCCGTGGTACACCGGCCCATCGCTTTTACAGCATCTTGAAACTGTTCAGGTGCATGCCGAAACCGCTGCCGATGAAGCACGCTTCGCCGTGCAGTGGGTGATTCGCCCCATTTCCGACCGCACGGATCCCAAACTCGGCAATCTGCATGACTACCGTGGCTTCGCCGGTCGCATGGCCAGCGGCACCTTCCGCATGGGCGATGACGTGCTCGTTTACCCATCAGCGATGAAGTCCAAAATCACTGGCATTCACACTTATGAAGGCCCGCAGTCTGAAACCACACCGCAGCTCAGCTACAGCATCACCGTAGCCGATGAGATCGACACCAGCCGCGGCGGCATGATCGTGAAAGCCCATGAGCCTGCGCAAACGAGCCAGGAATTCGACGCCATGATCTGCTGGTTCGCCGACAAGAAGAGCCTCAAGCCGCGCGGTCGTTTCCATCTGCGCCACACCACGAATGACGTGCGAGCCATCGTCACCGATGTGCTTTACAAGGTGAACATCAGTACGCTGGAAAAGACCGTCGAGAGTAAGGAATTCCATCTCAACGACATCGGCTGCATCCGCATCCGCTGTGCGTCGCCGATCTTCTTCGACCCCTATTCAAAAAACCGCACCACTGGCAGCTTCGTGCTCGTCGATGAGCAGACCAACAACACCGTCGCGGCAGGAATGATCATCAAGTCCCTGGCCGACGCTGGTGATGAGGACGCGGAAGTTGCCATTTAAGATCTAGCTTGGCCCTGGAGCCTTTCTCTTTGAGGATGCTCACAGCTTTTTGATCATCTTACCATTTTTCGCACGGCAGGCCGAGGTGTAGTTGGCGGGAAAGCGGTGCACCGTCAGCGTGTGTCCGCTGTTCGGCGGCCTGGGGCAGCTTGGATGAGAGGACGCAGTTTTTCGAGAAGTTTGAGGCCGACACCGCGCACGCGGGTGAGTTCTTCGGCGGTGGCAAAGGGCCGGGCTTCAATGATGGCCTTGGCCAGCGCCGGACCAATGCCGGGGAGGGATTCGAGTTGCTCTTGCGTGCCAAAGTTGAGGTCGATGCGGGCAGGCTCCACAAGTTCGGTCGGTGGGCGGTGTATGACGGCTGATTCGTTGGTCACAACGGTGCCTACGATGGCCAGAGCCAAAATCGCCAAGGCCTGCCAGCTCCACGGAACCTCGTGTGGCATCATTTCTGCCACGGTGCGGCGGTTGCTTTGGCGGGCTGAAGATTCCGACGGCATGGCGCTATTCGAGCACATGGCGGAGAATCACGCCAGTTTTCTGGCAATCTTCATTTGCCATTACCTCCGGCCCCAGAGCTTGTTCGCTGGGTAAACCTGATGGATGTCATCGACACCCTCGGCCCCAGACCGCGTCTGCTTCTTCGGCGACTGGCTCGTGTGCTCTTTGCGTAGCTGGGTGTCCGCGCTGAAGCGGATCGTGTCATCGTCCCTTCAGCGAACAACGCAAGCTATGGCCTGGGAATGCATTGCGGTTTGATGATTTGAAGGTCTGAGCGGTGGATGTGGCGCACGGGAGATGGGACTCGCGCAGAGTGAAGCCCATCGGGCTTCCGTCATGCAGACCAGGGTTGGCACAACGATCCGACCTGCCACGCTCGGCGCGATCCATGTGACCTCCCACTTTCCCACGATCTCTTCATTCGACGGCTTTCGATCCAAAAAATCCCTGCATGATGCGAGAACAAATAAAAACCCCGCGATCAGAAGGGTGATCAACGGGGTTTTCATATCTGACGACGATCTTCTTAATCACACATGAATCGGATGCCCCTTGGCGACTTCCGTCGCCTCTTTGATCATCTCGGACAGCGTCGGATGGGCGTGGATGGTGGCTTCGATTTCGTCCCAGGTGGCTTCGAGGTTCATGGCGAGGCCGATCTCGGCGATCATCTCGGTGCTTTCGCTGCCGATGATGTGGGCACCGATGATTTCACCGTGGGGTTCGCCATAAAGAATTTTGACGAAGCCTTCGGGCTCGGCAGCGGCGAGGGCCTTGCCGCTGGCGACGTAGGGGAACTTGCCGACCTTGAACTTGAGGCCCTTTTCCTTCGCCGCACGCTCGGTGAGGCCGATGCTGGCCACCTGCGGGTGGCAGTAGGTACAGCCGGGGAAGACGCCGACTTTTTTGGGCTTGTGCTTGGTGAACATGCCTTCCACAGCCTGCACGGCCTCGTAGCTGGCGACGTGGGCCAGCCAGGGCGGCCCGATGATGTCGCCGGCACCGTAGATGCCTTTGACGGAGGTTTGATAGCGGTCGTCGGTTTGCAGCCAGCCGCGGTCGCTGAGCTTGATCTCGATGCCGCCGGGCAGCACGGGCTTCACGCCGATGGCGACGAGGCAGACGTCGGCCTCCAGCGTTTCATTGGCCGCGCCTTCGACGGTGATTTTGACGCCTTTGCCGTCCTCGGAGGTGCCGGTGACCTTGGTGTTGGTCAGGATGCGGATACCGGCCTTGGCGAGGCTCTTTTCCAGTGTCTTGCTGACTTCGGTGTCCTCGACGGGAAGAATGTCTGGCAGCATTTCAACGACGGTAACTTTGGTGCCGTAGGCGTTGAAGAAATAGGCGAACTCAATGCCGATGGCACCGGCACCGATGACGATGACGCTCTTCGGCTGCGTGGCCATGGTCATGGCCTCCTTGCTACCGATGACGGTGGTGCCGTTGAAGGGGAAGCCGGGCATGTCGCGTGTCTTCGCGCCGGTGGCGATGAGGATGTTTGCGGCTTCGTGGGTCTCCGTTTTGCCGTCGGCGGCGGTGACTTCGACTTTGCCAGCGGCGGGGATGCTGGCGGTGCCACGGAGGTAGTCGATCTTGTTCTTCTTGAAGAGGAATTCGATGCCCTTATTGAGCTTGTCGCTCACGCCACGGCTGCGTCCGATGACTTTGGACCAGTCATATTCGACGCTGCCGATCTTCAGGCCGAACTCCTCGGCGCGATGGGTGATCGTGTGGTAAAGCTCGGCGTTTTTGAGGAGTGCCTTGGTCGGGATGCAGCCCCAGTTCAGGCAGGTGCCACCGGCACGGTCGTTTTCGACGCAGGCCACTTTTTTGCCGAGTTGCGCTGCGCGGATGGCTCCGACGTAGCCCGCAGGCCCGCCGCCGATGACGATGAGGTCGTAGTTCATGAGAAAAGTGGATTTTTTGAGGGTGAGACCGGCCAGAGAAGCGCAGCCCTGACTCGTATTCAACCGCAGATTCCCCCTTCGCATGCCAGAATGACCTGCGGAGGCTAGAAAATAGTTTCCACCCAGGTGAAACCGAATACTGCGTTCAGATATTCTTCTGCGATCTGCGTTGCTCTCGCGATGCGGAAAAAGATTTCGTAGGATAGCGAATTGCTAGATCGCTCAATGCGGAAGTAGGGTGCCGCAGTCGCACCGCCCCTTACCTGAAGGTATGTCCATGGAGCGCTTGTTCTCCAACACGATTAGCTCGATCATTTGGCGAGACATGGCTTCATGGGGCTTGCTGGCGGCAGCGATCCCAACGCTGTTGCAAATACGTCACCATCACTCGCATGTGCCCCGGCCTCGATTAACGCCTTGCAGTTGTTTCAGCCGCCGGGGAAGTAGGCTGTATCTGAAAACGATCTGGGGCGGTCGAATGATGCTTCGCCTGACGGAAGCTGGCGCGTTTTCAAACACCGCCTAGCTTTCCCCTAACCCATGGAGTTGGAACCAATAACCGAATCAATCCCGCAGAGCGGAACCATGGCAGTTTGGCTACTGCCTGTCTCATCCTCATCGACCCATCCAGTGATGCAAGAAGGAGCAAAAGTCTGGCCGCATTGAAAACAACCACAATGCACTCCCGCGTCCGTGAGTTGTTTGCGGTGTAAGCTAGATGCCTTGTGTGCAGCGATGAAGGCTGAAAGCTGTGTTGGTAATGACAAGCTTCGTGATGAGGTAGAGTGAAAACTCACCGCGGTCATTTCAACCCCAACGATGGGCGCATTTCAAGCGCCCGCTTGCCATCCTCACCGCCACGTCGCTTTAGCCGCCCACGTCCCAGAAAAAACCATTTGCTCGGCCAAACTATATGAGTATTAACTCATATAGTTGAATAAAGCCTCGTTATGACTCCGCACCGAATCTTTATCCTCATCGCCACGCTCGCTGGCTTGTTGGCGGGCATGCAGATGAGCCGCCAGGCCTGCCCGGCCTGCGTGTTGCTGCCAAAGACACCGGAAGCGGCTCCGGCCACTGATTTGAACTCCACCACCCAAATACCATGAAACTTGAAAACGCCATCCGTGCCCTCGCCGGCACCATGATCCTCACTAGCCTTGCGCTGGCTCATTATGTGAGCCCGAACTGGCTTTGGTTCACCGCTTTCGTGGGAGTCAATCTCCTTCAATCCGCCTTCACTGGCTTTTGCCCGGCGGAAAACATTCTCAGAAAGCTCGGTGTCGGCGGCAGTTGCTGCACGAAGGTTTGACTCAACCACCCGCCGCTTTCTCCGATGAAAATCCTCTCACGCCTCCTACCCGCTTTGCTGCTGACCGCTTGTGGCAAGCACGAGCAAAACCCTGCTGCATCCACACCGCTGCCGACCGTCACCGTGAAGGCTGAGGCGGTGAAATGGAGTCCTCACATGGCGGTGGAGGAAGTTGTGGGCACGGTGCGCTCGAAACAACGCGCCGTCGTCGAGGCGAAGGTCAGCGGGCGCGTGCTCGAATACACCGCCACGCCAGGCGCGATGGTGAAAGCGGGCGATTTGCTCGCCCGGCTCGATGTGCAGGAGATTCAGGCGAAGGTCGATCAGGCTCGTGCGATGCTCGATCAGGCGAAACGCGACTTTGATCGTCAGAAGCAGCTCATCGCTAGCAATGCGACCACGCGGCAGGAATTCGATGCGACCGAGGCTCGCGTAAAAATCGGCACCGGAGCTGTCAGCGAAGCGGAAACGATGATGAGCTACGCCAAAGTCACCGCGCCCTTCGATGGCGTGGTCACGCGTAAGCTCGCCGATGTGGGCGATCTCGCCATGCCGGGCAAGCCGCTGCTCGAAATCGAAGCGCCAACCTTGCTACGCTTTGAAGCTGATCTTCCCGAAGCCATCCTCGATCGCGTCAAGCTCGGGGAAAAGATGTCCGTGCGTCTCGCGAAGGTCATCGAAGGCACCGTGAGCGAAATTTCGCCCGTCGCCGATCCCGTGAGCCGCACCTTCAATGTGAAGCTCGATCTGCCACCGACCGATGGATTACGCACCGGGCAGTTTGGTCGCGTTTCCGTGCCCGTGGCCGAGGTAAAACTGCTCCTCGTGCCGCAAAGCGCTGTTTTGAAGCGTGGGCAGATGGAACTCGTCTTCGTCGCCAAAGAAGGCAAAGCCGCGCTGCGTCTGGTGAAGACTGGCAAGGTGCTCGAAGACCGCGTCGAGGTGCTCTCCGGCCTCGAAGAAGGCGAACAAATCATCGTGAGCGAAATAGCCCAACTCACCGACGGCCAACCCGTGACGATCCAGCCATGAGCGAGTCTTCAAATCAGCATCTCGGCATCGCAGGTCGCATCGCGGCGGCGTTCATTGCATCGCGGCGGCGTTCATCGACTCAAAGCTGACGCCGCTTGTCGTCATCGCGTCCGTCTTGCTCGGCGCGGCGGCGATTGTTTTGCTGCCGCGTGAAGAAGAGCCGCAGATCAAAGTGCCGATGGTCGATGTGATGGTTTCCATGCCCGGTTCCACTGCGAAGGAGATCGAGGAACGCGCCACGCGACCGATGGAAAAGCTGCTCTGGGAGCTGCCCGGCGTGGAATACATCTACAGCACCTCACGCGACAGCGAGAGTCTCGTCATCGTGCGATTCAAAGTGGGCGAAGATCCCGATGTCAGCCTCGTGAGGCTCACGGAAAAGCTACGCTCGAACTACGACCGCATTCCGATGGGTGTCAGCGCACCGCTCATCAAGCTCAAGAGCATCGACGACGTGCCCATCCTCGCGCTCACCTTGCACAGCGCCCGCTACGATCATCTTACGCTGCGCCGTTTGGCTGCTCAGATCGACGAAGAGATCAAACAAGTGCCGCTGGTGGCTGAGACGACGCTGATCGGAGGTTCACGGCGCACCGTGCGTGTGCTGCTCGATCCCGTGAAGCTCGCTTCGCGCAATCTCAGCCCCGCAGGGCTCGTGCCCATGCTCCAGCAGGCGAACCGGCAATTCCGCGCCGGCGGCCTGACCACCGGCAACAACGAAGTCCTCGTGGAAACCGGCGGTTTTCTAAAAACCGCTCACGAAGTCGGCGATGTCGTCATCGGCGTGTTCAGCGGCCGTCCCGTGTATCTGCGTGAAGTCGCCGAGATCGCCGACACCGGCGAAGAACCGACACAATACGTCTTCCACGGCAGCAAAACGAGCGAAGAGCCCGCTGTGACGCTCAGCATCGCCAAGCGACCCGGCGCGAATGCGATTAGCGTGGCCGATGAAGTGTTGCGCAAGGTCGATCTGCTCAAAGGCAGCGTCATTCCCGCCGATGTCACCGTCAGCATCACGCGCAACTACGGCGAGACCGCCGCGGAGAAATCCAACGAGCTGCTGCTGCACATG
>JAJTDU010000157.1 GCA_021298725.1 Verrucomicrobiaceae bacterium
ACTGGCCGCCGCCTCGGCGATGCGGGCGTCATCTGTGGCGATGATCACGTCATCGACCTGCTTGCAGTCCTGGCAGCGCTCCCAGACGTGCTGCACGAGCGGTTTCCCGGCGATGAGGTGGAGCGGCTTGCCTGGGAAGCGGGTGGAACCCCAGCGGGCAGGAATGGCGACGAGAGTGCGGGAGGAATCGGTGGTTGCCAAGGTGGTACGAGCAGGTTCGCTTGAGATGAAGCGGATGGGCGGGGGTTGCAAGAGAGAATTGGAGGCGCGTCCAGCCCTCTCTCCCAAAACTGAAATCGGCGTCCCGAATCACTTCGGGACGCCGATTGCGGCTACCGTTTTCTGGCAATCAATCTTCTAAAGGTCAGGCGCACCTGAGGCTGCCGCTTACTTGACGTGGGCGGAGACGAGCTTGGTCATCTCAAACATCGTCACTTGGCTCTTACCACCAAAGACGGCTTTCAGCTTTTCATCGGCATTGATGTTGGTCTTCTTCGCCTGGTCCTGGAGACCGTTCTTCTTGATGTATTCCCACAGTTTCTTGGTCATTTCTCCACGGGAGACGGGAGTGGAACCAATCACCGCCGAGAGGATCTCGTCTGGCTGGACGGGTTTCGAAAGGGCGGGGTTGAGTTTACGGGCGGGTTTAGGAGTGGTTGAGTCTGGCATAAGGGTGCAGAGGCTGGCAGCTATCGGGCCTTGGGCCAACTCCTGATGCAGTCGAGGCTTTTCTGCGGCGTTTTTCGCTCCACAAGTCTGATCTGAGGGGTGAATGACGAATGAATGGCCCCAAGTCCGAATGAATCCTTGCGCAGGGCACTGACTCGTCATTCGTCATTTTCCCCGCCTGCCTCCAGCAGCCGCACTTTTTTCTCCACCAGCGGCAGCCAGAGGCTCACGCGGGTGCCGAGGCCTTCGCGGCTTTCGATGTCGATCTCGCCGCCATGTTCGCGGTTGATGCGGCGGACGATGAGCAGTCCCAGTCCCGTGCCGGTGCTGCGGGTGGTGGCGAAGGGCTGGAAAAGCTTGCCCATCTGCTCGGCGCTGATGCCTTTCCCCGTATCCTCAAAGCTCAGGCGCACCTCGTAGTCGGTGAAGGTTCCATTGATCGTCAGCGTGCCGCCATTCGGCATCGCTTGGCAGGCGTTGCGGATCAGGTTGTAAACCGCCTGCTTCATCTGGCCGGGATCGAGCGGCATGGCGGGCAGATCGGAACGCAGGTCGAGTTTGAGCTTCACTTTCGACTGCTCGATCTCCGGCTGGCGGAAGCGTACGCACTCCTCCAGCAGTTCGCGCAACTGGACGCACTGAAGTTGCGGCTGTGTGGGGCGGATGGCAGCGAGGAACTGACCGATGATGAAATCCAACCGCCGAATTTCTCCCGTGGCCACGTCGAGGTGCTCGCGCAGGCTTTCGCCCTTCGTGCCCATTTTTTTCAGGCGGCGCTCGAGGAGTTGGAGGTGAATGGTCAAGGAATTGAGCGGATTGCCCAGTTCATGCGCCACGCCGGCGGCGAGGAGCGTGAAGGCGTTCAACCGTTCGCTTTCGAGCTGTTCCTCGGTGCGCTTCCGCGTCTCTGTGACATCGCGGATCAGCATCACGAAGCCCATCGGCTGGTCGTCGTCGATGCTGGTGATGTAGAAATTGAGGTAGCGGTTTTCCGGGTAAAAAATCTCCAGGTCGCGGCTGACCACCGTGCCAGGTTTCAGCATCTCATTCCAGTCTAGCCCACGCACGCCCTGCGCCAGGCGCTGGCCGATCACCTGGTCCTGCTCCATGCCAAAAAAGGTGCAGGCAGCCCGGTTCACATAGGTCACCTTGCCCTCGGTATCGAGCAGGATGACGCCTTCTTGCAGCGCTTCGAAGACCTTCTCCTGGAATTTCTTCTCCCGCAGCAGCTCCATCACGATGCCCTGGACTTCGCCCGGTTCGAGGCGGTCCATTCGTTTGATAAGCTTATCGATGAAGGCAGATCTCATACACGGGTGGTCATGAACGATCTTGTGATTGTCCTTGGCGTTTTCTCTGGTTTTGGGAAATCCACATGGTTTCAGCCTTCCATGAATGTCTCAAGTGGTGATTTATTGGCCGAACAAATCCCAGCCTGACGGCGTGTGACACTCATCCCGTCATAAAGGCTTGCGGGTCCACTACTGTCAAGATGGTGAAGCATCGGGCCGATGACGGGCGGGCCACGCGGGTGCAACCAATGCTTTTGGGCATGAACGCCAGCGAACACGACTGCCTCTTGGCATCTCGGTGGCCGAGCCAGAGGAATTCTTGCCCGCCTGTGCCTTCTCAGTCGCCCAATCCAGCGAGCAGCTCGGCATTTGTCTGGGTCTGGCCCGGCAGGATCAAGTCCGGTCGGATGTCCGCCAGCGGTTGCAGCACGAAGCGGCGCAGGTGCAGGCGTGGATGTGGGAGGATCAGCTCAGGATCATCACTGACGACAGCGTCCGCATACAGCAGATCGAGATCGAGCGTGCGCGGTGAGTTCCTCTCCCGCTGCTCCGGGCGGCCGAGGGCGGCTTCGATGGCTTTGAGATGCGTGTGCAAGTCCTGGGGCAGGCAGTCGGCTTCAATTTCAATGACCGTGTTCAAAAACGCCTGGGTGCCAGGCGCACAATCGACCGGCTCCGTCTCATAGACCGCTGCGCTGGCCTTCAGTTGGATGCCTGGAACGCGTTCGAGCAGCAGTGCGATGCCACGACGGAGGTTTTCCCCGCGATCACCGAGGTTGGAGCCGAGTGCGATGCCAAAATGCATGGTTTGCAGTGGTTGAAGGGTGGTTGGGCTTGTTTGCAGTGGTTTGGAAGCAGTCGCAAACGACCGCTAGCCTCAGCCAACCATCGCAAACTCATCCCTTCAGTCCCAGCACGTCCTGCATGTCATAAAGCCCCGCCGGTTTGCCGACGAGCCATCTGGCGGCGCGGACGGAGCCGTTGGCGAAGGTGTCGCGGCTGCTGGCTTTGTGCGTGAGTTCGACGCGCTCGCCGACATTGGCGAAGACGACGGTGTGATCGCCGACGACATCGCCACCACGGATGGCGTGGACGCCGATTTCCTTCGGCGTGCGTGCTCCCACGTCACCCAAACGGCCGTGGCGGCAGTCCTTGTCGTATTCGAGGCCGCGCACATCGGCGAGGATTTCCACCAAGGTGCGGGCAGTGCCGCTGGGAGAGTCTTTTTTCATGCGGTGGTGCATTTCGATGACCTCTAGGTCGAAATCCGGCCCCAGCAGCTCGGTGGCTTTGCGAGTCAGCCAGAAGAGCGTGTTGACGCCGACGCTGTAATTCGAGGCGAAGACGATGGGCAGTGTTTTCGAGGCTTCACGGATGGCGGCGAGCTGCTCGTTCGTGTGGCCGGTGGTGCCGATGACCATGCTTTTGTTCTGCTTGAGGCATTCGCCGAGCAGTTCATCGCAGAAGTGGTGAGAGGTGAAGTCGATCACGGTATCGGCCTCGGCAAGAGCAGGGGACAAGGCGTCGCCGACGTCGATGGTGGAGGCGACGGTGACGTTTTGAGCTTCGGCGGCACGGAGGATGGCCTGGCCCATGCGGCCTTTGCAGCCGGTGATGAGGAGTTTGAGGTCGGACATGGTGGCGTGGGTGATAAACGGGGCGCTGGAGTTATGCAAGGTGGCGCTGGCTCAGGCGGCCGCGAGTTTTTGCCGGATGTCCTCCACGATCTGCTTGGGAGTTGGATCAATCGACACGCGGACCAAATCAGGCGTCGCCTCCAGGGTGGCGAGCTGACTTTCCAGCAGGCTCAGCGGCATGAAATGCCCCTGTCGAGCGGCCATGCGGCTGCAGATGAGATCTCGGCTGCCATCGAGTAGGACAAATCGCAGCGCAGCATCTGCATCGTGCGCACGGAGTTTCTCACGGTAGATCGGTTTGAGCGCAGAGCAGGCGAGGATGTAAACGGGTGTGAGATGACGCATTTCCTCCATGCGCTGCCGCAGCACGGCATACCAAGGCCAGCGGTCATCATCGGTCAGCGGTGTGCCGGTGGCCATCTTGGCCTTGTTGGAGGCTGGATGGAAGTCATCGCCATCCTCGAATACGGCATCGAGTTTTTGGGCGAGCAAGCGGCCGACGACGGATTTGCCGGAGCCAGAGACTCCCATGATGATGATGGTGCGCAGTTCGGGGGACATGTGGCGGGTGGGCTGAAAACAGCATGGTTGCTACACGGGAACAACGAGAAGATTGATTTGAGCCGGAAATCGTGGGCGCGTTCGCCTTCTTCCATGCGTCCCATCCTCCACCGTCTCATCTTCTGGCTCCATCTCATCGCAGGCCTGCTCGCCGGGAGACTCTGGTGGCCTGGGTGCGCGAGTTGAGGCCGATCCTGCCGCGCCGGTGACCCTGACCATGGAGCGCTTAGCACGCTGGCGGCGATTTTCGGCCCCAAACCCTCCCCTCCGTGAAACGTGGCAGAGTTCGGGTGGCAGAGCTTGACCTTCTTCCCGCACCATGGAGGATGCGTGGCACTTACCATGAAACGCCTGCTTTTGCCCGCACTGCTGCTGTTTGGAGCCTCGCTCGTCGCTGACGAGCCGAAAATCGAAGCCCCCAAGGAGTTCATTCTCTTCAACGGCAAATCCCTCGACGACTGGGAGACCGTGGACGTCGGTGGGAGCGGCATCGTGGACCTCGAAGGCGGCGTCATGATCATCAACCAGGGGGAAAACGTCAGCGGCGCGGTTTACAAGAAAGCTGCCTCACTGCCGCTGACTAACTACGAGATCACTTTGGAGGCCAAGCGACTGCAAGGGGTCGATTTCTTCGTTGGTTTGACCTTTCCCGTCGGTGATCTGAAGACCTGCGCCACCTTCGTCTGCGGTGGTTGGGGCGGCAGCGTCACAGGCATCTCTTCCATCGACGGTCTCGACGCCTCCGAGAACAACACCTCCAGTTACCAGCGCTACGATGATGACAAATGGTATGCCATCAAGCTCCGCGTCACCCCAGAGAATTTGAGCGCTTGGGTCGGTGAAAAGCAGGTCATCGACGAAGACATCACGGGCAAGAAAATCGCCGTGCGCACCGGCCCCATCGAAAGCTACCTGCCGCTCTCCCTCACCACCTTCAACACCACCTCTGCCATTCGTAACATCAAGCTCACCCCCCTTGTGGAGAAAAAATGAGGCGGGCCCTTGTCCTCGCACTCGTTGCCTGCGGCAGCCTCGTGTCTTGCACCACGGTGCTGCGCACCCAGGTCTCGCGTGAAGAGACCCGCCTCACCGAGCGTGAAAAGCGCCACATGGCCGCCTTGCTCGAAAACATGGCCGCTGGGTGGGATGGCATGCGGCACGGCAAGATCAGTGAGCGGCGCAAAGCGCAGGATCGCTACGACAGGGCACTCGCGGATTTCCTGCGTCAGTGGGACAAGCAGCAGAGTCCACGCTACTGGCAGACCGGCACCGTCTTTGCCGCGAAAAAACAGTCTTTTCTCATCGAGTTCGACCCGGCGGCCAATCAGCATTATGAAGTGCCGCCGCTGCAGATCGACCAGCTCATCCTGCCGCACCGGGTGAAGCAGCGAGACACCGACACCCAGGCCTGGCGCCCAGGAGTCGGCGTGCCCGTCGTCGGCCACATCCGCCGAACCATAGACGCACGCAAAGCGTACCCCTTTCTGCCTCCCAACGGCGGCAATCTCACCCTCACCGCCGTCATGGAGATCTGTGATGCGTCCGAGGACGGCACCGCCCCGCGCCGCTGCCGGTTGCACCTTCACAACACCCTCAATGTGGACACCGTGAAGGTGCGTGACGATGAGCGCCTGCTGGCTGCGAACTTCACCGCCTCCAAACAACTCGCCCTCTCCAAAAAGTCCCTCAACCTGTTCGCCTTGTTAGGTCTGTTTTACCCCGAGCGTGCCTTGGCGGACTGCCAGCTCTACCGCATGGATGTGTACGACCCAAAGCGCATCCCGGTGGTCTTTGTGCATGGCCTCATGTCCGATCCGCACATCTGGCTAAACGTCGTTAACGCCATCAGCGCCGATCCCGAGCTCCGCGCCGCTTACCAGCCCTGGTATTTCCTTTATCCCACCGCCCTCGGCATCCCGCAGTCCTCCGCCATGCTGCGTGACTCGCTCCGCCAGATGCTCACGCACTACGATCCTGACGACAACGACCCTGGGCCGAAAAATATGGTGCTCGTCGGCCACAGCATGGGCGGTCTGGTCAGCCGCATGCAGACCATCGACCCTGGCGACAAGCTCTGGAAGGCCCTGCTCAGTGATCCTCCAGAGGCGCTGCGAGTGTCCGACTCCGTCAAAGAGCGCCTGACCCGGAACCTCCTCTTCAAGCCGCAGCCTGAGGTGAAACGCCTCATCTTCATCACCACCCCGCACCGCGGCAGCAACATCGCCAGCAAAAACATCGTCCGTCGTCTCTCCTAAACATCCTTACTATCGGGGGCTCAATGCCGTGCCCATTCCCGTGGAGCATCATTCCATCATCGCAGACCGTGGTAAAAACAACAGCCCCGTCAGCTCCGACGCCGTCGTGCCTTATTGGAGCTCCCACCTCGACAGCGCTGCCTCTGAAAAGATCGTCCCCCACTGGCACGGCTGCGTGGAGAAGCCCGAAGTCGTCAAAGAAGTCATCCGCCTCCTGCGTGAGCATCTTCGGGAGAAGGGAAACGCCTCGAAGCAGCGTTGATGAGGAACCGACCTCATGAATTTCCGTCATCTTTTAGTTCTCAGCGTTGCATTGACTCTGCACGCCGCCGCTGAACTGCCCTTCACCCAGGTGCCGGCCGAATTTGTTGGCCAGTTCTCGCCGGGCAAGTCACCGCTCGTCTTCAATGATGGCCGGCAGGTGAAGAACGCGGACGACTGGCAGAAACGCCGCGCGGAAATCCTCGCGGACTGGCATGCGATCATGGGCGCGTGGCCGCCGGTGATCGACAAGCCGAAGATCGAGGTGCTGGAGACGAAAGCGCGTGACGAGGGCATCTCCCAGCAAAAAATCCGCGTCGAAATCGCCCCCGGTCAGACGGGCGAGGGCTACCTGCTGCGGCCTGCGGGTGGTGCGCCGCATCCGGCCGTCTTTGTGCCCTACTATGATCCCGAAACCAGCGCCGGACTGAGTGATAAGCCGCTGCGAGACTTCGCCTGGCAGCTTGTCCGGCGCGGCTTCGTCACGCTCTGCATCGGCTCACCCGGGGGAGATGCCCGGCTGCCAGTTTTGAGCGCCGAAGCGAAATGCCAGCCGCTCTCCTACCTCGGTTACATCAGCGCGAACCTGTGGCAGGCGCTCGCCTCCTTGCCGGAGGTGGATTCGAAGCGCATCGGCATCGTTGGGCACTCGTATGGCGGCAAGTGGTCGCTGTTCGGCTCGTGTTTGTATGAAAAGTATGCCTGCGCCGCGTGGAGTGATCCCGGCATCGTCTTTGATGAGACACGCGGCAGCATCAACTACCAGGAGCCCTGGTACCTCGGCCTCGATCCGGCGCTGACCCGCAAGCCCGGCCTCGTGCGGGACGACAGCCCGCGCACCGGCGCCTACAAGACCCTCATGGAGAAAGGACACAACTTGCAGGAACTCCACGCCACCGTGAAAAACATGACCCCAACGAGGAGTCCAACGAGCAAATCTACCGCTTCTTCGAGTTCTGGCTGAAGCAGTGAGCGCCAGGCACCTCGCACCCTGCCCGCCAGACGGGATAGGGGCGAAGTGGATGACTCGGCGTGCGTCTTTTCTCACGACGTAGGCATGATGCGGCGCTGCGCTGTGAACAGGGAGGTCAGGCATCCTGCCTGACATGGGATCGAGGCTTCCAGCCTTTCCCGGGCTAAGGCGGGACGCCTCGATCCATCTGACAGGCCGGAGGCCTATCCTCCGGTTGACAGGCTGGAAGCCTGTCCTCCATACTTGGCGTATGAGCTTTCGTGAAGGGCCACCCGACTTCGAGCCGGTGGATTGGACTCGTCCGATCCTCAAATACCGCCGCAAGCTGCCGCATTGGGTGCAGGAAGGGGCCACGTATCTCATCACCTTTCGTCTGGTGGACTCGCTGCCCGCCGAGAAGCTGCGGGAGTTGG
>JAJTDU010000013.1 GCA_021298725.1 Verrucomicrobiaceae bacterium
CGTAAAGCTCATCCTCCAGGGAGATGGTGACGATTTTCATGTCCAGAGGATAACCGATCCAGTCCGCCGGTCAATCCCAGCGTCCCTCACCGCTCCACCAACACAACCCGGCGGCTTTCTGGAAGGTTGGAGCACACGCGTCCCGCGTGTCGGCTGCGGTGTCCTGCCGCAGCCCGACCCTGAAAACTACGCCGGGTCTGCAATGATCTGCGGGATGACGTGAGCGGCAGCCGTTTGGCAAGATGCACCGCGCTGGGCGGCACCCACTTGAAACCGCCGCCTGCAGAGCGTTGGCAGCCGGCAGGCGTGGGAATGTAGGACATGTGATGCGGTCGTTTTACGAAGACTGGCATGGAAGCGCGAGAGGGATATTCATCCGCATTCTCCTACTCCATGATCAAATACCGGAGACCTTCGACGGTGTTCGAGGCAGGCTGAAAGCGGCGCTGTTCCAAGGTGCCGCTCCTTCAAGCTTCGCTCTCACCCTCTCCCTGCCAAGCACACCCCAGTTCCTCGGCGGCTTCCCGCAGTCTGCGGTCACTGGTCCAGAACGGCACATGGTTGATCAGGCAACTGGCCAGAATCTGGATGTCGTTCCAGCCGAGACCACGGCCATACAGCCGCCGATTTTCGATCAACACCATTGATTCACGTTCCGTGGCGGGCTGAACCATCTGCATCTCACGCAAATCGGTCAGAAATTGGGCGCGGTTGGCGAGGTTTCCCGTTGCCAGTTCACCGATGACGATCCAGTGCATCATGATCTCGCCCTGCCAGAGCATCTGGCCCAGCGCCTGATCCTTGCCACGCAGGAAATTGATCCAGATGTTGGTATCAGCGAGCACCATAGACGGCAGGTTCTTCAGCGAATTTTAACGTAGCGATCCCGTGAGGGGTGTCATCGGGACGCCTCCTCGGGGGCACCGTCAAATCTGGCATGGAACCACCCAACGCAGACAACCTCCTGGCGGATTCCCTGTGGATCAAAGCTTCCAAACCCATGTGAACCAACTTGGTTTTTTCCGTGATACCGGTCAAGCTGCTGGCCTTCGCCAAAATGCTGTCTTCGATGATCAATGTTGTTCTCATGTGCATATTTATGCATACGAATACGACCAAATCAATGCCTCCCTTGGGTTTCTTTACCCTTTCGTCACCCCTTCATCCAGATTCATCACCAAGTTCGCCGCCATCGTCCACGCGGCGAGTTCGGCGGGGTTGAGTTTCTCGTCGGGCTTCGATTCGCCGTAGCTGATGGCTTTTTGGGCCTCCTCGGGTTTCGCAGCGTAGGCGGCGAGGTGTTTTTCGACGGACTGGCGGACGATCTCGGCTTCCTGAGCATTGGGGAAGCGACCGGTGGCGCTGCGGAATAGCACGGTGATGCGCGCATCCATGCTGGTGGCGCTTTGCAACACGCGCTGGGCGAAATTCCGCGAGGCCTCGAAGAACTGCACGTCGTTCATGAGCGTGAGCGCCTGCAGCGGCGTGTTGCTGCGCTCACGGCGCAGGCAGTAGCTCTCGCGGTTCGGCGCATCAAACGAGGTCATGTTCGGCGGCGGGGCGGTGCGCTTCCAGAAGGTGTACAAACTGCGGCGGTAAAGCGATTCACCGTGATCCTGGATGTAGTTGCGCGTGTTGCTGCCGCCGAAGCCGACCGGCTCCCAGATGTTTTCCGGCTGGTAGGGCTTCACGCCTTTGCCGCCAATCTTCGGATTCAGCAGACCGGAGACAAACAACGCCGAATCACGCACCACCTCGGCATCCAGACGAAAACGCGCACCATGGGCCAACAGACGGTTTTCTGGGTCCAACTGCGAACTGTGAACCGAGAACTGCGAACTCTGCCGGTAAGTGTGCGAGGTGACGAGCAGCTTCACGAACGCCTTCATGTCCCACCCGCTGTCGCGGAAGGTCACTGCCAGCCAGTCGAGCAGTTCGGGATGACTTGGCGGCTCGCCTTGCGAACCAAAATCGTTGCTCGTCTTCACCAGGCCGACGCCAAAGAACTGCTGCCACAGTCGATTCGCCTGCACACGTGCGGTGAGCGGATGCTGCGGACTGACGAGCCATTTCGCGAGATCAAGGCGCGTGTATTGGTCCTGCTTCGGCAAGGCCGGGAAAATCGCTGGTGTGCCGCGTGTGACCTTGTCCTTGGGCTTGTCATACTGGCCGCGATCCATCACAAAGGCGTCCCTCGGCTGTGGCAAGTCGGCCATGACGAAGGTGGCGGGGATCACATCGTCCAGAACCTTCTTTTTGGCCTCCAGGGCCAGTTTTTCAGCCCGGTGGCCATCCACGATCTCACGCGCACCCTGATACTCGTTTTCAAACCACCATTCTTTGAGGCGGGTAACGTCCTTTTCCGGCCACTCGGGCTGTTTTTTGCCGCGCACGAGGGTTTGCAGGTCGTTGGGCAACTCGGCCACGCGTTTGCCCTGATTCTTTTCGGCCCAGACTTTCCACGACCACTGTGGATCCTTCGCCGGATCGACACGAGAACTCATCGCCAGATGATCCCAATGAACCGTGCCGCCAAACTGCGTGAACGCATAGCCCGTGACCTTCGCGCCGGGCTTCAAGCCGAGACGATCCGCCGCGACTTCGAGCTTCACCCATTTCCCAGCTTCCGGCAGTGCTCCCATCTGCACTTTTTCAGGTGTGCGCACCTGACCGTAGGGGATTGCCCCTTCCTGGCCCCACACCGCGCGATGATTCCACCCTGCGGTGTGAAATTGCAGCATGATGGCCTTCGGCGGGTTCTTCTCGTCGATGAAGCACTGCACGCTGAGTTTTCCATTCGGTGAGATCTCGTACTTGCCGCCGGCAGCGAAGAAATCCTGCGCCACGCCAGTGGCCGTGCGTTTCAGCGCCGCGCTGCCGCTAAAAACGGGGTCTTTGTCCTTGGTCACAAGTTGAGTGGGATGTCCGCCACTCGATTCCACCTTCGCATTGGCGGGGAAAGCATCCTCAAACCACACCAATTCGCTCGTCTGCACCGGTGGCGGTGGATTGAGCGACGCTGGATCGACGTAGTTCAGCTTCGAGATCGACTCGCGGATCTTTGACTGCGCCGCCGCGATGCCTTGGTCGAGTGCCGTGATCTGTTTCTTCTGCTCGGCGGTGCTCAGACGCAGAATCGGTGGGGTGAGCAGGATGTTGCCGTCCATCGCCGGATCAGCGGCGCTGTTGAAGAAAGCGTACATCGAATAGAACTCCTTCTGCGAGATGGGATCGAACTTGTGATCGTGGCAGACCGCGCAACCCGCCGTGAGGCCCAGCCACACGGCCATCGTGGTGTCCGCGCGATCCACCGCGTAGCGGAAGATGAACTCCTCGTTGATGCTGCCGCCCTCGCTCGTCGTGACGTTGCAGCGATTGAAACCGGAGGCGATTTGCTGCTCCGTCGTCGCATTCGGCAACAGATCCCCCGCAAGCTGCCAGAGCGTGAACTGATCATACGGCAGGTTGGCGTTGAAAGCGCTCACCACCCAGTCGCGGTAAGGCCACATGCTGCGCTCGTTGTCGAGGTGCAGGCCGTGCGTGTCCGCATAGCGAGCCGCATCCAGCCAGTAGCGGCCCATGTGTTCCCCGTAGCGTTCCGATTTCAACAAGCGCGCGACGACTTTTTCATACGCGTCCGCGCTCGTGTCCGCGAGAAACACGTCGATCTCCGCCAGCGTCGGCGGCAGGCCAGTCAGATCGAGCGTCACGCGGCGGATCAAAGACTCCTTCGATGCTTCCGGCGAAGGAGAAAGCCCTTCCTGCGCCAGTCTGGCTTGGATAAACGCATCAATGCCATTCTTGACCATCCCCTTGACCGGCGGCGGAGCCGCTTTGACCGGCGCTTCAAACGCCCAGTGCTTCATGTACTCCGCGCCCTCCTTGATCCAGCGCTTCAAAATCTCCACCTGCGCCGCGGTGACCTTCTTGTGAGCTTCCGGCGGCGGCATCACCTCATCTTCATCCGTCGAAACAATGCGCTGGATGATCGAACTCACCTCGGGATCCCCCGGCTTGATCGGAAACACGCCCTCAATCGCGGTGAACGCGCCCTCTGGCACATCGAGCCGCAAATCCGCTTTTCGTTTCTTTGCGTCGAAGCCGTGGCAGGCGAAGCAGTTGTCACTGAGGATCGGCCGGATGTCGCGATTGAAGTCCAGCTTTCCAGCCGCAGACGCGGCAGCGGTCAAAAGAGCAAAAACAGCGATGGAACGAAGGTGCATGAGCAGGAAAGAACGTCCGCCACCCCGTGCGGCTTTCCAGCATCAATGACCGAAGCAAAACCCGGCACATGGAAAAAACCGGCGCAGCGAAGCCCATGAGCACAACGAGCGCCGCCTGAAGCGCCGAAAGGGCGTGGCCCACCAAAAGCCTCGCCCAAGCCCACGAAGCCCTCCCAGGTTTTGCTCCAGACATACTGCATCACATCGCTCAACTCGACGACGGCCACGAACCAGAACAACGTGCGGTGATCGCCCGGTTTCGTCGGTGACAACGTGATGAACTCCCGCAGCGCCATGAACGAGCATAGACCAAACAAGACCGTCGCCCCCATCAGCCCGATCGCCAAAGCCCCCCCGCAAACACCGCCATCAGCATCCACCACCCATTGGTGCGGGCGTTCAAGTTCGCCACTGTGGCCTGTCAAGCCTGTGATGTAGCTCGTTTTGCCATAACGAAGCCGAGGAGATAAAGAAGCTTTGGGTCGTTTTCGATGGCCTGGCGGATGATTTCACAGCGGGTCAAGATGAGCAAGAATCAGCTCGGTGCCTCCACGCTCACGGATGCTTCACATCGGGGGCTTGCCTCGCCCATAGCTTCGCGGCATCATGGTGACCTTATGAACGCCTTCGCCGAGCTCGAACAGGTGCTGAGTCCCGCCGAACCTATCTTCACGATAGAAGGAGCCCAGCGGTTGGTGAAGCGAGTATGAGGCACTGATCCACTCGTCCAAACTGATGTCGATCTTGCGTTTGGTGGCCGGAGCTTTCCTCCAAAACCTCAAAGTGGCCTGTCTTGGACGCAAAGCCGCGAGAAGAGCACGCATACTTGGGATCACAAACATCGGTCACACCACCGCGTGACTTGTCCTGTTCAACAGTGATCTGAATCTAATGCAAAGACAGGCGATCCTCGAAAAGCGTTCGCTGGAGTGAGCTCTCACGACTCCGACGCCTCGGAATGATCCCAGACAAAGTCGAGGTTGTCAGCAGGTATGGCGGCGTGGGCAGTATGGGTGAGGAATTTCCCAGCAGGTAAGTATGGAAAAGCTTGCAACGTGAGGTCGGCCATTTGGGAAAGCGAATCGAACACAACACCCGGATCAACGGCATCATTCAAACAGCCCGTCGTCGTGCACGCGGCTTCCGTAACTTTCGAAAACCTCAAGGCCATCTGCAACTGGATGGCTGGAGACCTAAACCTCAAAATCCCTTCTGCATTTACCCACCCGGTTTTGCGAAAGCCATATTATTTAACTTGATCAATAGTATCCTCATCCCAAATCGAAAGGTGGATTTAAAATTTTGAACTAACTGGCGCTTGGAAATTTCTCGTCGCTGCTAAACTGCAAGTGGTACAGTTTTTGATACAGTGGATTACGATCAAGAAGTTCAAAGTGCGTCCCGCGATCGAGAATGCAGCCATGATCCATGACCACAATTTGATCCGCCTCAAGAATCGTCGAGAGCCGATGGGCGATCGCGACGACTGTTTTGCCTTCAGATAGCACGTGAATGGCTTCCTGGATGATTTTCTCGCTTTCGGTGTCCAAAGCGGATGTCGCTTCATCGAGCAGGAGAATGGGGGCATTTCGAAGAATAGCGCGAGCGATCGAAAGGCGCTGCTTCTGCCCGCCTGAGAGCTTACAACCGCCTTCACCGACGATCGCATCGTATCCGCCGCCGATTTGCTCGATGAACTCATGAGCATGCGCCTTTTTCGCCGCTGCAATAACATCCTCCCTGGAAGCGTCTAGCCGGCCGTAGCGGATGTTCTCAAGAACAGTTGCATGAAAGAGAAAGGTGTCTTGGCTGACCACGCCGATGTTGCCTCTCAGAGCCTCCTGGGTGATCGAGCGCACATCCTTGCCATCCAGGAGAATCCCACCTTTATCAGGATCGTAGAAGCGAAGGATAAGTGAGTATAGTGTGCTCTTCCCTGCGCCGCTTGGGCCGACAAAGGCATAGAACTTGCCAGGGTCGAGCTGCAAGTCGATGTCCCTGACTGCCGGCACTTCCTTCTTCACACCGTCGCTTTCCAGGTAGGAGAAAGATACATTCTGAAATGTCACTGCCCCGGAGGTGCGACCGATGTCGAGAGCACCAGGAGCATCTTGGATATCCGGCTTTTGCTCAAGCAGCTTGAAAACCATTTCCGCTGCTACCCCCGTTCTCTGAAATATCATATGCATCCGGCTGAGTTCCTTGACTGGCGGGTAGATCTGCGTCAAGGCCATGACTAGAAGGAAAAAGTTTTCCGCTTCTAGCCCACGCTGCCATGCATAAACAAGGCCGGCACCGATCCCGATCGATGCCACCGATTCGACAATCGGGCCGATCAATTCTATTTGCTTTGTCCATTTGAGCATGTGTTTCACCATGCTGGCGTTGGTCTCCTCAAAACGCTGGCACTCGTGATTCTCACGCGCATAAGCCTTGACTAGGCGGATGCCGGCAAAGGATTCTTGGAGGACAACCATCAGGTTGGATGAGTCCCCGACTTCGTTGGCTCCGCTTGCTTTTGCTTTCTTGCCGATTCGGATAATGGGCCACATGCACGCGGGAAACACCAAAAGAGATACCGTGGTGAAGACCCAATCCTGGGCGAACAGCACGATGAGAATGGAAATGATCGTGAGGGGGCGCTGTGCCAGAGTCTGAATGAGGATCATGGCGTTTTGATGCACTGCGGAGGTCATATGGATGACCGTCTGCATCAATTCGCCTGTCTTGGCATTGTTGAAAAACGCTGGAGACTGGCGCATGACGCTGCGAAACGTGTCGTTGCGGATTTCATAGATCACCTTGCTGGCCACCCACGCTTGCATGTAGGATGATAGGTAGCCCAGAAACCCGCGGGTGAAGATCAGCACGGGAATAAATGAACATGCAATGATGACACCCAATAGGCCAACGGGAGTGTCTGCCGCGAATCCCAAAATTTCAGCCAGATCCAGTTTCCCGATCAAGGGGAGTTTCACAGGTTCACCCATGGTTCGAGTCTGTCCTTTGAGAACCAGAGAGAAGATGAGTTGAAATCCGATCAGCATGAAGCCGTTAAACATGGCACTGGCCATGCCTAACAAAACACTGAAAATTAGCCTCCACTTGTGAGGAAGTACATATTTTCCTATCGAACCCGCAGTTCTCCCAAGGATATGCCGCGTCTCTGGGTCAATAAGACAAAAAAGGCAGTTTAAAATCTTCGACAGGTTTCGAGTAAAATATTTCATCAATTGCTTTGTTTCCCAATTCTTGAGCCGCACAGAAATGTGCATCAAGATTGCATTGGGTGGCGACTGAATAGGTGCCTCGCCTGTTCGTCAAGTCTGCATAATTCATCGACTTTCCGCCGGGCCAGAAAAAAATACGTGAAGCGCGGAGAGCTGCGCAAGGCACTGAAACTGCGAATGTCTCCAGCAGACGACTCACATGTTTTCATGCAACGCTTGTGTGATTAAATGCCTCCTCGCTGAATTGAGTGAGTAACTGGTGGCACAGGAGAGTGGGAGATGTCAGATTCGGAAACGGATCAGAACAACCTGTTTGCCATGGCTGAGGTGGACTCCGAAATTCGGCCCAGTAGTGAAGATATGCGATTATGGTGGTTTCGACTTGGGATGACACATCAAACACGACCCAACGAAATGAAAGCCAAACGCAAAAGACAAGGCGAAAAGCCCACTTCGCCGATACTCGGCGACAGCCACCGCCCGCCCCTCAGCCGTGCTGCGCACACGAACGCGTGCGTCCCGTTTCAAAATCGTGAGTTGGTTGTCCATAACGTGGGACATCCCTGCTGCCCCACGTGCCCCTCTCCAAGCTCGATCCCATGGTCGTTACCGTGACGTTTACCAAGCAAGCGCAACATGCGCACGTTCAACAGGGTCTCAGATTTTTCCCTTGCTCAAAATAATCCGCAGCTTTTGCACAACCACCTCCCGCTAACCATCAATCACTCAACGGTTATGCTGAAGGGCAGAATCTGAGTTGAGATTATCAAGCAAATCGTGGCGGTGACACCCACATCTTGCACTAAGGCGTATCAATCGGTTAAAGGCGAAAAGCGAAACAGGCTCCTGAATTTAAGGACAACATACTTTATAAGCAGCGAGTGGGTCCTGAAAATGTTCACTGGTCCCTTCAGACAATGGGCTCTGAACGCCTCTCCTTTGAGATTGAATAAGAGCCACAGTCTATATCTCAACTCGTCAGCTATCCCAGAAAGTTTCGGAACTGTTTTCCCTTGTTGATTTGAATGCTCGCGAATCCTGACGAGTGGAGGCAAAGCCCTGATAATCTCCTTGTTGTGCCTGGAAGTGGCCAAGCAGTACTCGATGCGCGCACCGTATGAATCGGGCGAATAGTGATAAATGGCACTGACAGAGGACAAAACGCGCAGGGCAACTATCATCCCAGATAAGTTGGTGAATTTCTTCTTGCTTGAAGCAGAAGAGTTTTGCCAATTAAGCAACTCAAGCGCTGATACCTGTGTGACGCCCGGCGGGAACGTTGTTCCAATTTTTAAGGTCTCAGGCTTTTCGTCATAAACGATTTCCCAGTCCCCCATGACACATACTCCATCAAAGTCTGAGTGATCGTTCAAGAATCCGCGCACATTATCGACAAGCAAGAGGTCATCGTGGCAGAGCACGAAAATTGGGGTATCACGGTGAAAATTATCTTTAAGGCGGCCAACCCAGAAATGCATGTGCCGGATCGCGGAGAGCGGCGTGGTCGTGCGCAAAGTTAAAATGTTGTGAAAGTTGCTGATGGTGGACTTCTGAAAGATGCCCTGATCAAGGCCAGAATCATCACCGTTAAAACTCACCACCACATTTGAAAAAAGATCTTCCGCCAGCTTAAGCGTGTCAAGCATTTGCTCAAAATATTTGCCACCCTTGTAAACAGGAATGACCAGAACTGGTTTTGTTTGGTTGCTCATCGTTTCTTCATTTTTCCCATCAGTTCAGCAGTGCTGCTGCTGCATTAATTGCTAGCCCTGGGTAACAACGCGCTAAAATTTTTCATTGAAGACAGTTATAAGACGGGTGGCTGGAAAACAAGGCTGCGCACACAATGAAATGCATACAACCTTCCGCTTGCTACAGCAAGATTGGGCATGCCGGAAATTTCATAGTCAAACTGAAATGTTGGTCTTCAAGTAGCGCAGCGCTTCAGGCAATTTAAGCAGATGCTTTTGCCAAATTCTTACGATCTGCCGTTTTTTTCTAGATAAGAAATTCACGCCGTTTTTTTTCTTCTTGATGAGGTGGTTTGCACAGATAGAACCGAGCATGTCGTACTCCGCATGCATCAGTTTCAGCCTGTTTTCATTATGTGCATGAAGCGCCGCATGCAGAGCCGTCAAGGGGACAATCTCCGCAGTGGGGAATCTCACCTCGTTTGCACCGACACCATGAGCACCAAGCAGTGTCCGAACTCGTGCACTCTCATCTTCAAAATAGCGGAGAGAATCCCTGTCAGATGTTTTGCCATCAACGACATCAAACCAGTTTTTTGACTTCTCGATGAACTCCAAAACCTTACTCATGCCTCCTTCAGTGATGCTTTGATGGTACTCACGTAGATTTTTATCTACCTGATCCTGTGGAATGCCATTGTCGACCCACTGTTCAATCGAGTCGAAATCTGTGAAGGTTCCCGCGTACGAAACATTGAAGTTCTCAAAATCAAAGTGCTCCTTGAGATAAGGTCGATATACCGGTGTCCCATGAAGGATGGACTCATAGATGACATTGGTGATTGGGTCGAAGCAGATTAACAGTTTGGCCTTCTTGATGAGCTCATAGTAGTCGCGTTTGTGCTTCGGATTCGATCTTGTGATCGCAAGAAACTTAAAGCCTTTGTATTTCCGGACAAATCTTGCAATCTGGTCGTAAACAGCTTTCTCTACTTTTCCTTTGCCGACGTAAAACAAAATGAGGTTCTCTTTTTCAGCTCGATTGACTGGCACCAGGTCCGTTTGGAGAGGCTGGTTGATAAACAAGTTGAAGTAGCAGCGCGAAATCATTGTTGAGTAGCAGACGATGTAGTCGTCTGGCCTTATTCGCAGGGCAATGGTGGTGATCACCATTGGTTTATTGAGAAAGAACCATATCCTACGCAGCTCCTGTGTCGCTTCGATCACATTCTGAGGGGTAACCTCTGGTGTGATGCAATAGACGCCGGCAGGCAGCTTTTCGCGATCCAGAATAACCTTTGTTCTTAGGTCCGCCCTTATCAAGTGACTGTATTCAAAAAAATCCTTCGCTGAATGAGGGAATAGAAACACATTGGCACCCGCTTTCTCCAGCAAGAGTGCGAGTTCGAACAGCAAAACAATTCCATTCGACTTTGGATCATAGTGCGGAGTAATTATGACAAATTTCATGACCGGTATTGTTCACGAGTCGAATGGCAGATTTTGAACATCTATGTGTTTTACACTGTCTTAGGTATGTATTTGCTCACAGCAGCTGCCACGGGCTCTTCTATAGTCGGCAGCATTTGATAGAGTGGATTGGAGACTATGGAGCCGTCTGGAAGGATGCGGGAGGAAACGGCGGGCCAATTGGGTTGTTCAGGATCGATGGAGATGATCCAAGCTTCAGGCTCTTCGCCTTGCATCAATTCGGAAAGATTGGCGACAGTAATTTCATCCGGGCGAAGATAACGGGCGGGAATGTCATAGGCGGCAAATAGTTTGATCCAATCAGGGAAGCCAAGTCCGGTCTGTGTATCACAGCCGACGTAAGCGCCACTGAAGAATTTGCGCTGTGTGGCGCGAATTGAGCCGTAGCCTAGATTATCAAAAAGGAATATCTTAATCGGCAGGTTGTTGACCTTAAGCATGGCAAGCTCCTGGAGGTTTTGTGAGAAGCCGCCGTCTCCCTCGATGAGTATAACTCGCTGTCCAGGTCGTGCAAAGGCAGCACCGACTGAAGTCGCCAAACCATAGCCCATACTTGCGAAGGCGGCGCTGTAGGTAGCGTACTGTTGTTGTTTTATCTCGTAAGTCTGCAATGCACCTGTGAATGCAGCGCTACTGGACGCAATGGCCAGCACATCATTTGCCTGGGAGGCTAGGGAGAGCTGGTTTAAAACAACAAAGGGACTTGGGTACTCGTTTTGGAGCAAATTAGCTGGCTCGATAACAGGCAGCAATCGTCGAGTGGATTGAACGTAGGCGAGCCAGTTGTCTTGGTCCCTCCACTGGACCAGCGGCAAGATTTCCTTGAGAAGGATGTTTGGGTCCGCATGAACCGTGCCGGCTAGCGTTGGGTGCCCTTTGTTGAGCTCATGAAGGCATGGATAGACCTGGTAGAGTTCGCCGTTGGGGGTGTACTCCTTCCAATTGAAACCAGTCTGCTGGAGATCAAGCGGAGTACCAAAAGCCAGAATAACATCCGCCTGAGCAATCAACAGATTGGCTGATCTTTGCCCGCCCCACGTCCCGGTGCGTCCTGCGGTAATAGCTGAGTCGCTGGGGATGCGATCAATGGCGAAAGTAGTCGTCATGACCGGAATCCCAAGCTGGAGAAATGTCGGAAAGAGTTCCCAAGCAACTGCTCTAGTTACTAAACCTCCCAGCAAGATGACAGGGCGTTTTGCTTGTGAAATAACGGCTGCAAGAGCTTGTGCTTGATCATGAATCTCCGTTTCCGTGGAGCAGGAGAGCTGCACCTTCGGTAGTGCCGGTACAGACTCCACGTCCAGTGAGTGGCGGTCAACGGGAGCACCTTGAATATCCAAACACACTTCGATGACGACGGGGCCAGGGTGTGGACCCCAGGCAGATTTCACCAACTCGCAAAACTCCTCCCGACCGATGACTTTTTTGAGACACTTGCTTTTGACGGAGATTTCTTTGGCGATGGCGACGCCGTCGATTTCCTGTACGCCACGCTGCCTGATCGGGTAAGTAAGTAAGTCTGTCGATTTGACCTGCCCGGAGATAACAAGCAATTCACGCCGCTCTACGTAACAGCCAGCGATGGAGGTCACAATATTGGTCAGGCCGGGACCGCTGGTGACGAGTGCAAAGGCTTTTCCGCCAGAGCTACATTCGTTGAAATGTTCGGCGGCGATGCCTGCGGATAATTCGTGGACTACGGGAACCATTTTGAACCGAGTCCGGAAGCCATCGATCAAGTGCATGCAGCCACCGCCTGCAACCATGAAGCAATGAGTGTATCCGAGCTCAACGAGCCAGTCGGCGAGTGCTTCGGAGTATTTTTGGAGGGGAGAGTTTGACATTAAAAGGATGGAACTAAGGGGGGAACTGGCATCTCATCAGGAGACGACCTTTGGGTTTAACCAAGAAACCGTTCGCCGCACGGCGGCATCTAAAAGGATATGTGAATGCAAACCAAGCTCTGTCTCAGCCAGTGTGGTGTCTGGAACGTATCGCATGGTTGCATCACCTCTGGCAGCTTGAGCAATGTTAATGGGAATGCTGCCACCTATGGCCGCTGAGACGACGTGGGCTGTGTCAGCGATCGAGAGAGAGTGGTGTGAACCTACATTGTAAGCATGACTTTTTTGCCCGCGAAATAGCAGGGTCCAGAGCCAAATGGCGAGGTCCGCAGCATAGAGATAAGATCGGTGTGGGGTGCCATCGCCCTGGATGTGAATGGGACCACCTCGTAATGCGTCTCGGATGAAGTTACCGACGGCAAAATGGGAGTCCAATGGCAGATGCGGTCCCACAAAAGCGAAACAGCGGGCAATTTTGACTTCATAGCCATTTTGCAGTGAATTGAGGCAGCAGAGCATTTCTGCGGCTTGTTTTCCACGGGCATAGGCTGCACCAGGTTGGAGAGAATCGACGGCCCCGAGGTAGCTTTCCGGGACATGAGTCAATTCGGACGGTTGCCCGCCATAGACAGCACCGGAGCTGACATAAAGGAATTTCTGCGCTTTGCAATTCACAGCAAAATCCACCACTCGACGTGTACCCTGGACGATGGTGTCGAACATTTCATACGGTTCCACTGGGGTACTGGAGGTCGTTCCTGCATGAATGATGAAGAGGTATTCACCTTCGGGGAAAGAGAAGTCTCTAATGTCTCCACGAATGAAGTTCAAAAAGGTACAAGAGGCGAGGTGCGGCGCCTTAGCTTTGAAGGCCTCAGGATCGCGTGTGAGAACCGTGGCACTTGCCTCCAAAGACAGGCGTTCATTGATGTAAGCAAACGTTTCCAACAACCAACGGCCAAAAAAACCGGTTCCACCTGTGATGAAAATTTGCTGCCCCCTCGCTTCTTCCCAGATGTTACGCGTGTGAGTGAGAACGTGTTCGAGGTCTTCGATTGGCAGCTTCAGAGCGGTCATAGTTAATGAGCACGAACAAATTGACGAATGATCTGGATTTCATAGTCGAGCATGGCCTTGGAGAGGCCTGGATAGGTGCCGAGAAAGAGTGCGGTGTTCATGATCTCATCTGCCCCGGTGAGAGGCGCGGCGGAACGAATTGCTTGCGGGCGGTCTTTTTTTAGCTGAACGAAAGCGGGCTGTCGCAGAAGGTTGCCACCGAAGAGCATACGGTTGCCGATTTTTTTCTCATCCAGATGACGTCCGAGGCTGGTGTGATTGAACGGGGCCGATGACCGCACACGAAGCATGAAGCCGAACCAGGAGCAGTCCACACGGCAATTGGTACTGTCCCAACTGAATCCTGCGGGAGTCCAGCCGGTTGCGTGCGTGGGAAGGGAGAATTCGATGAATTCTTCCAAGTCCGCGAGGCCGGCTCGGAGGTAATCCCAGTTATCTTTGCGGGCTTTAATGAAGGCGGGAAGTTTTTTGAGCTGTTGGCGGCCGATGGCTGCCTGGGGGTCGAGCGGCTTTACATTGTAGCCGAGGTGGCTGTAGATGTATTTGTGGTCGTAGCCTTCAGGAAGCTCCCCGAGCTGCCACTGGAAGCGTTTGTTGCATGTGTTGTCCTGGCCGCTGGCACACCAGCAGTCGCGACCCCAGTCGCGGAAGCTCTCGGCATAGCTTTTGAGTGGTGGGCGATGGATGATGTTGACGGCCCCTCCCTCACCCATGGTGAGGTGGTGCGGAGGATAAAATGACTGGGTAGAAATGTCTCCCCAAGTGCCGGTGTAGCGTGTAATGTGGGTCCCATCAGCGGCGATGCCGGGTGAGTTTTCTTTGAAACCCAGTGCTGCAGCGCGAGCGATGGGCATGGAGTAGGTGCAGCCAAGGGCGTCGCAGTTGTCTTCGATAAGCCAAAGGTCATGTGCACGGCAAAATTCGAGCACGGCTCCCAGGTCAAAGGGATTGCCCAGGGTGTGGGCCATCATGACGGCTTTGGTTTTGCCTGCAACGAAGGCCGCTTCGAGCTGGTCGATTCGGGCGTTACCAGTGCACGGATCATTGTCGATGAACACGGGCACCATGCCCGATTGAATGATGGGGGCGACGGTTGTTGGAAATCCGGCTGCCACAGTGATGACCTCGTCGCCCGGCTGGATGCGTTTGTGCGGCGGCAGTTTGTGCGTGGTGAGAGCAGCGAAGGCGACCAGATTGGCAGATGAGCCGGAATTGACGAGCAGGGAGTGTTTGACGCCGAGGAAACCGGCAAGTTCTTTCTCAAAGGCCGCCCCCTCCGGACCAAGAATAGGGCACTGTGGTCTCTCCGGGGATGAAGGGGGCAGAGTTTTCGACACCCGGACGGTTGGCCGTATGCATGAGTGCAGAGTACTCGCGTGTAAGCCGGAGGATTTCTTGTTTGAGATCGAAGGGAGAACGTTTCACGAAAAAATGAGTTAAGTGGCCCAAGGCAGGCGCGCGGCAGAGGCGGCAGCCGTGAATTCTGTGATTTGTTGTGCCGTCAGACCGGGGGCAGCTGCGGGATTAAGATGTTTCTGGTGATACCACTCTACGGTGCGAGCGACGGTCTGCTCAAAATTCCAAACAGGCTGCCAACGGAGCAGGTGTCTGGCCTTGTCTGTGGCGAGATTGAGCAAGGTAGCTTCATGAACGGCATGCGGATCAGACTTGTCTTCCCAGGTGCCGGGCCAATGTTTGAGGGCTTCGTTGACGACGTCTGCGACACTGCGGTTGGAACTGAGCGAGGGGCCAAAATTAAAGGCGCTGCAAAGCTGATTGAGCTCAGGAGCTTTCTTTTCAGCGGCCTGATGAATCGAGGCGGCGAGGTGCAGGTAGCCGCTGAGGGGCTCCAGCACGTGCTGCCATGGGCGTGTGGCCACTTTGTTGCGCACGGCGATAGATTCCCCCCTTGCGAGAGCACGAATGCAGTCAGGCATGATGCGATCCAGCGCCCAATCTCCACCGCCAATCACATTGCCAGCGCGTGCGGAAGCGAGGTGGACAACAGGGTTCGCACCCGAAAAAAACGACCGGCGATACGAGCTGATGGCGATCTCGACAGCACCTTTGGATGCGCTGTAGGGGTCATGCCCGCCAAGTGCATCCACCTCCCGGTAACTATGCACCCACTCGCGATTGTCATAGCACTTGTCCGTCGAGACGCACAGCAAGGTGCATGGCCGGGCGGCCATTCGAACGGCCTCCATGACATGCACTGTGCCCATCACATTGGTGGCGAACGTGTCCACCGGCTGTGCATATGAAAGCCGAACGAGTGGCTGTGCAGCGAGGTGGATGACAAAATGTGGCTGTGTTTTTTCGACCAAGCGGCACAGGAGACCGAGATCACGAATGTCGCCGATGTGATGATTGAGACGACTGGTGAGTTTAAGTTCATCAAAGATCGCAGGCTGAGTATTGGACTCCAACGCGAGGCCTGTCACCTCAGCACCTAAAGAGAGCAGCCATTCAGCGAGCCAGCTGCCTTTAAAGCCAGTATGGCCTGTGAGCAGTACACGCTTGCCGAGATAGGTGTCAGCGAAATGCATAAGGACTACCAGATTTTCCAAGGCGCCTTGCCTTGCGCCCATACTTTGTTGAGGTGCTGCATCTCCTGGTAGGTGTCCATCGGCTGCCAGAAGTCTTCATGGCGAAAGGCATTGAGCTGACCGTCACGGACAAGGTCATCGATGGGCTTGCGCTCGAGCATGACCTCAGGGTCATCGCTGAGGTAGTCGAACATCTGGTGATTGCACACCATATATCCCCCATTGACATAAGCCTCCTCAGACTGCGGCTTTTCGTTGAACATGTGAACGGTATTATCATCCTCGATGCGCAGAGAACCGAAGCGTCCGGCGGGGTGCACTGCGGTGAGAGTGCAAACCTTGCCGGAGGCATGATGCGCAGCAATGGAGGCGTTAATGTCTATGTTGGAAACGCCATCTCCATAAGTGAGCAAAAACGGCTCGCCATGCGGAATGTAACGCTGGACGCGCTTCACACGAGCTGAGGTCATCGTGTGTTCACCGGTTTCAGCCAGTGTCACGGACCAGTCATTTTCATCATTTTTATCATGAAATTGCAGCGCATCATTCTTCCCGAGGTAAAGCGTCACGTCGGAGGTGTTCCAAAGATAGTTGCGAAAGTACTCCTTAATGCACTCACCCTTGTAGCCCAGGCAGATGATGAATTCCTTGTGCCCGTAGTTAGCGTAGAACTTCATGATATGCCACAGGATGGGCTGGCCGCCAATCGGGACCATCGGCTTCGGACGGAACTCGGTTTCCTCACGAAGACGGGTGCCTTTACCACCACATAAGATAACAACTTTCATATTTTAAACTTTTCGATTAGTCTAATACATCATGCACTCTTCTGAATAATTAGGCCGATGTTGGAGTATGTTTTATCTATTTAAAATGGCTCTTTATTTTGGGGTCAACCCTTTACTGTTTGCCACTTCATTCTAATGCGATCAAATGTTTTTGGATGGCTGTTGGGAGAGCATTTTGAGGCACTTTGTAACCTCCGGAGGGTTTTGGATCGGGTTCAATGGAACTTGGTTGTGGGTGGAGTATAAATCATCAGGTGCATAGCTCAGCATATATCGCCATTGCCGCATATGTGGCTTATTGCAATACTTTTTTTGCACTCTATCAGTTTGTGCATGTCATTTAACCAATGAGACTCCTGGAGTTCTACTCTTAGTCCCCCCCGAGGGGGGCCTTATTCTGCTTGGCAATCAGTGCTGCTATTCATAAATGCGGAGTGGCAGATCTCAGGATCCGGGTTGCACTGCAGATATTCAAAGAGATGCCTCAAGGCAATTTCAACACGCTCGTAGGCGCTGGGTGTAATCCCATCCGTTTTTTGTGTTAGCGGGCATCATCATTTTTTATTTTAAAAATCCGCAATTTATTGTATGAATAAAAACAATGATCTCGCCCGCCGCCTTTGCCACGCTTCTGGATGATTTGATCCGGGACGCGGGTCTCAAGGGCGTGGAAGTGGCTGCCGCCACCGGCCTGCGCCCCACCTCCATCTCCGGCTGGCGCCGCGGCCGGGATCTGCCGGATACCTCCAGCATGCGCAGCCTCCTGGAGACGCTGCGCGGCCGCCTGCCTGCCAGCTCCCTGCGCCTGCTGCTGCGTGCCTGGATGGAGCTGCGCTTCGGCGATACCGCCGCCCTGGCCTGGGAGGAGGACTCATCAAGCACTCTGCCGGGGGAATCCGCGCCACCGGCCATAGAGCAGCTGCTCTGGCGCTGGAGTCCTGCCCAGTTGGAGGGCCTGGAGCACCTCCTCAAGCAGGCGGAGCTCCACCTGCCGGTGCGGGAGGCTCTGCTGGCCTTTTCCCGCTGCATGGCCTGAGCCGGGCACGACTGGAACGTCAAGGCCACTGCTTCGCTGCACGTAGCAGCCGCTCACGCGGTCTGAAGCACGCCTTTTTATGCAGAAGCGCCCAGGGTCAAAGCAAGAGACAGGTCGCGATGAGGCCCCATAGCGAACTTGATTTCAATTCCCCGCCACACTCGGCTCCGCCCGTCGATTGAGGAACTGGCGGCTTTTCACGATCTCGAGCACAGCAGCGGAGAAATGGCCGTTTTGAGCCTTCAGTGAGGACTGCATCTGTTGGAGGAGCTTTTTGTCGCTGGGCAGAGTTTGGCGTCCCAAAGCGTAGCCGAGGAGTTTGCGGGTGAATTGGGTGAGGAATTGGGGCTCGTTCTTTTTGAGGTAGTCGCGGAGGCCGGGGAGGCCGGTGAATTGGGTGCCGTCCATCATTTCGCCGGTGTCGTCGATTTTGCCGCCTGCTTCATCGGTGGGCCGGAAGCGGCCGATGGGGTCGTAGCTCTCCAAAGCGAAGCCGAGCGGGTCGATGCGCTCGTGGCAGACGGCGCAGGCGGAGTCGGCACGGTGTTGCATGAGGGCCTCGCGCAGGGAGTAGGGTTTGCTGGTTTCTTTGAGCTCGGGGACGTTCGGCGGCGGGGGCGGGCTGCTGAAGCCGAGGACGACCTGATAAAGGTAGTCGCCACGCAGGACGGGGCTCGTGCGATGCGGGCGGGAGGTCTTCGTCAAGATCGCGCCCATGCCGAGGAGGCCGCCGCGATGATGCTGGCCGACTTTGACCTCGCGGAACTCGTTCCCGACAATGCCTGGCACGCCGTAGTGCCAGCCGAGGCGCTCATTCATGAAGGTGTAGTCGCCGCTGATGATGTCGGAGACGTTGCGGTCATCGCGCACGAGATGGGTGAAGAACTCCACGACCTCGCGCTGCATGTCGTTGCGCAGTTCGGCGGTGAACTGCGGGAACTTCTTTTCATCGACGGTGCTCTTTTCGTCGAAGCCGTTGAACTTCAACCACTGGCCGGCGAACTCTTTGGCGAGTGCGGTTGCCTTTGAATCGCGCAGCATGCGCTGGGTGTGTGCGGCGAGCACTTCGGGTTTCATGAGGCTGCCGTCATCGGCGGCTTTGCGGAGCTGCCAGTCAGGCGTGGAAGCCCATAGGAAGTAGCTGAGGCGTGAGGCGAGCTCGTGGGCATTCAGCGGCACCTCGGTGGTCTTGGCATCGGCGATGGGCGGCAGCGTCTCGGCTTTGAAGAGGAAATTCGGCGAGACGAGGATGAAGACGAGGACCTCACGTGCAGCGGATTCGCGGTCGAGGTCCTTCGCGCGGCTAGCGAAGTAGAGGGCGTCGAGTTTTTTGGTTTCGGCGGCGGTGATGGGCCTGCGCCAGGCTTTGCGGGCAAGCTGATGCAGATGCCAGAGCAAGGCGCCGTCGTATTCCTGCTGCTGTGGCTTGTTGAGGTTCGGCGTGGCGTTGTAGCCCCAGTCTTTCTTCATCGCGACGAGCATGTCCTTGTCCTGCTGACCGAGGAGCTGGCCGAGTTGATCATCGCTGAAGTAATAGACGGTGATGTTCGGCTTGCCGCCGCGGTAGAGGTTGTTCGCGACCTCTTCGAGGCGGCGCTCAAACATGTCCGGGAACGCGGCTTTCATCTTGTTGAAGTCGTTCATCGTCTCGCCGGAGGCCTTGGTGCCGCGTTTCCAGATGGTAACCACGCCGGGGATGATCTTCGTCACGTCACGCGGCTTGTCGGTGCTGAGCGTCCACTGGATGGTGGCAGCTTCGACCTCGGGGTTTTCCATGTCGAGGCGTGTGTCCACTTTGAGCCAGTGCGCACCTTCCGGCAGCGGCAGGGTGAAAACAGTGGGCGCGGCAAAGGCGAGCACGTGCGGCTCGATCCTGCGACCCGGCTGCGGATGTTTGCCATACACACCGCGCATTTTTTCCAGCTCGGTAATCCGGGCCCTCAGCGCATCGAGATTCGGCGGCGGCGGATTTGCAGCGGCCTGCTTCTTTTTTTCGGCGAGCGTTTTGTCGAGCCAGTGGAAGTAGTTGAGCTTCTGTTTGCCGACGCTGACCTCGATGTAAGTCACGAGCGCGATGTCGCCTTTGTTGCCATCGCCGATGTCACCAAAGCAAAGATGGACGTGCGTTTTGCCGTTCACGGAGGTCTGCATCGGGTAGGGGCGGATGCCGTCGCTGTCCTGCTGCTGGCGCTGGGAGCCGCTGCCGGGGCGTTTGGGATTGTTCCAGGAGAGTCTATCCGCCTCGATGGCCTTGATGCGCTCATGCGCGGTTTTTTCATCGGCGGGCAACTCACGCCAAGCCAAGCGGGTGAGATCGAGAAAGCGGCTTTTCGGCTCCACGCTGTTCACGTGGTTCCACCAATTGCTCAGAAAGTGAATGCTGAGCTTCATGTCCTTCGCGAGTTGATCGAGCGGCGTCTTAGCGTGCTTGTGCTGCCAACAAGCCAGCATGTAATCGGCCTCGCGCATGTCTTCGTCGTCCTTCGGCAGATGCGGCGCGGCTTTCTGCTGATACCACACATAGAGTCCCTGTTGCGCCTGAGCTTTCACCTGCTCCGGCCCGCGCAGGCCGATGCGGTTCGGATGAAACACGATGCCGGTGCCTGGCATGATCGTGGCGTAGTCGGCGAGTTTGCGTGCGGCGGCGAAATACTTGTCGATGGCCGCTGGGCTCATGAAAAGCACGTCGCCGGTGTTCGTGAAGCCCTCACCGCCACCGCCATCGGTTTGGAATTCTTTGGCGAGTGAATAATCGCGACTCGTGAGGTCGCGGATCGTGTAGTCATACTCGGCGTTCGTGAGGCGACGCATGGTCACGGGGCCTGGATCGCCGGATTTGGCCTCCGCGAGCAGATCGAGCGACTGCTGCACCCAGCCGGTGATGCCGGCTTTTTCCTCCGACGAGAGCTGCTTGGCCTTTCGCGGCGGCATGTCGCCGTTGTCGATGGTGTCTTTGACTTTAGTCCAGATTTCAAATTCCGCCGCGAGCTTCGGATCGGCCGCGAATCGCTTCAAATCGACATCGCCCTTCATTTTGTCCGCGTTGTGGCACTCGTAGCATTTGGCCGCGAGGAAGGACTCCACCTGCTTCCAATTGGGAGCAGCGGATAGGCTGGAAGCGGCGACGACAAGGCCGACCAAGGCAAGTTGGCGAGGATTCAGAGGCATTTTCGGGGTTTGGGGCGCGCAGACTACACCCGCGTGACAATACTTCCATCAGCAGCTTGCGCTCCGATTTTGCGCTTTCTTGTGTCTGGAAAGATGCGAAAGCAGATCACCTAAAAAAGCGTATCTAACGCACCCCCAATGAACTCCCCCATCTCACATCATGCTCCGAATCTGGAGCATGCGTTTTTGACGCGTCGCGAACTGCTGCAGCGTGTCGGCATGGGCTTCGGCACCGTGGCGGCAGGTTCGTTGTTCAATCAGCAAGCTGCCGCGGCCACGCTGGACCCGATGGCGCTGAAGCGTCCGCATTTTGAGCCCAAGGCGAAGCGGGTGGTGCATTTCTTCATGAACGGCGGCCCCTCGCACGTCGATACGTTCGATCCGAAGCCGATGCTGGACAAATACGACGGCAAGCCGCTGCCGAATGTGCTCAAAACGGAGCGTCCGACAGGTGCAGGCTTTAAATCGCCCTTCAAGTTCACCAAACGCGGCGAGTGCGGCCTGGAGGTGAGCGAGATCTTTGAAAAAACGGGCGCGTTTGCCGATGATCTGTGCGTGATCCGCTCCATGCACGCCGACGTGCCGAATCACGAGCCTTCACTGGGCCTGATGAACAGTGGCGAAAGCCGCCTGAACCGTCCGACGATGGGTTCTTGGGTCACTTACGGTCTCGGCAGCGAAAATCAGAATCTGCCGGGCTACATCGCGATGTGCCCAGGTGGCATGCCGACGCGACGGACAAAGAACTGGCAGTCCGCCTTCCTACCGAGCGCCTATCAGGGCGCGTACATCAACACCGAGGATACGCGGGTCGAAAAACTCGTCGAGTTCATCAAAAACGGCGCGCTGGACCTCAAGCAGCAGCGCCGCCAGCTCGACCTGCTACAGGAATTGAATCAAAAACATCTGGTGCAGCAGGATCGTGACCAGCAGCTCGAAGCCCGGGTGCAAAGCTACGAGCTCGCTTACCGCATGCAGATGGAGGCCACGGACGCTTTTGACATTATGAAGGAGCCGGAATCGGTGCGGAAGATGTATGGCGACCACGCCTTTGGCCGCCAGTGCCTCATCGCCCGGCGTTTGCTGGAGCGCGGGGTCCGTTTCATCCAGCTCTGGACCGGCGCGGGCCAGCCATGGGACAATCATGACGAAATTCTGGAGCACCGGAAGCTCGGTCAGCAGACGGACGGTGCCATCGCGGCGTTCATGAGTGATTTGAAGCAGCGCGGCCTGTGGGACGAGACGCTGATGATGTGGGGCGGTGAGTTTGGCCGCACACCTGCGGTGGAACTGCCGACGCCAGGAGCCAATGCCGGGAAACAGCACGGTCGCGACCACAATCACTATGGATTCACGATGTGGCTGGCAGGCGGCGGGGTGCGCGGCGGCTACACGCATGGTGCTACGGACGAGTTCGGCTTCCAGGCCACGGAAAACCCCGTGCATGTGCATGACCTGCATGCCACCATTTTGAAAATCCTTGGCTTTGACCACGAAAAGTTCACTTACCGTTACGCGGGCCTCGACTTCCGCCTCACAGGCGTGAACGAGTGCAAAGTGGTGCGGGAACTGCTGGCCTGAGTCTGGAAGAAAGCACGCCAACCAGCCCGCTTGCAAGGCGGGCGCTCACGTTTACAGTCGCGCCCTCATGCATCGCAAATTTCTCCTTGCCCTGGCCTTGCTGGCGGCTGTCATCGCCACGATGAATGTTCCTGCCCAGGCGCAGCAGCCCGCGCCGGTCGTCACGTCCGCTGTCACACAAGCCGCCGCCTTGGAGGACAATCCGTATGCCGATGTGCTGACCTTTGAGGGTTTCGTGAAGCGCACCGGGGTCATGGCCTACCCGCTCATCATTCTCTCGATGATCGCCTTCTTCATGATCGTGCTTTTCACCTTCACCGTGAGGCAAGGCACCGTGGTCAGTGACGCCTTTATGAATTCGGCGGACGCACTGATCCGCAAGCAAGATTACCTGGGGCTGCTGGCTGTTTGCAACCGCCGCAACGAGTGCATCGCCCGCATCACCTCCAAGACGCTGGATTTCGCCACACGCAACCCGACGGCAAGCTTTGAAGAGGTGAAGGAGGTCACCGAGGCTGAGGGCAATCGCCAGTCGAGCCTGCTGCTGGCCCGCATCGCCTATCTCGGCGACGTGGGGGCCGTGGCACCGATGCTAGGGCTGCTCGGCACGACGTTGGGCATGATCACCACATTCCACGAGATTTCCGGCAAGGGCGCGGGTGGCTCCAGCCAGCTCGGCCTCGCACAGGGAGTGTCTGAAGCGCTGCTATGCACGGCTTCTGGCCTTGTGATCGGCATCCCAGCCCTGATTTTCTACGCCATCTTCCGTGGCAAGGTGAACCGCCTGATCTCAGAGATGGAGGCGGCGACGACGCACCTGATGGCACTGCTCGCGGTGCAGTACAAGAGAGCCGCGAGAGCGGTGGCCGGGCAGTAGGAAATGACGAACTCCCGAATGACGAATGAATGACGAAGTTCCAACGACGAGTGACAGGAAGGCGGCCCTGGTTCGTCATGCGTCATTCTGATTTCGTCATGATCCCTTCACGCCCATGAACTTCCGCAAACAGCACTCGATCGAACCCACGCCCATGCAGCTCGCGCCGCTGGTGGACGTGCTGTTCCTGCTGGTCATTTTCTTTGCCGTGACCTTCCAGTATGCGAAGGAGGAGCAGGTGATGGATGTGAGCGTGCCTGCGGCTGATGAAGGGAAGGAAAAGGAGTCCCGCAACGTCGGCGAGATCATCATCAACATCAAAAAAGACGGTGAGATCATCGTCAACGGGCAGAAGTTCAACACCGACGAGCTGCTGGTGAAATTGCAAAACATTGTGGCACTCTACAAGGACCAAGCCGTGATCCTCCGTGGCGACGAAATCGTCAACTACCAGCATGTCATCCGTGTGCTAGACACCTGTCAGAAGGCGGGCATCTGGAACATCGCCTTCGCCACCCGCAAGCCGGATGCCGACCAACCTGCCGCCACACCCTCCGTGAGCTGATCTTTGCCAAGATGCCAACCGCCTCACACCGCCGCCCCCTCCGCCTAGCCTCTGCGGCGTTTGGACTGATTGCTTTTTCCGCACTGGCCCAGCAGGTGCCTCCGCGTGCGCTTCCTGTCGAGGATGAGGCTCCAGTTCCGAAGGCCATTCCGGTGCCCACGCCGCCGAAAGCACAACCGGTGCTCGACGATCCGAGCGTGCGTCCTGCTCTGCCTCGGACCAAAGGGCCAGATGATGACATGTTCGACTTCGCAACGCTGGCCTATGAACGCCAGGAGTGGGACATCGCCGCGCAAGGCTATTCGAAGTATCTGCAAAAATTTCCCGCCGGACGCCAAGTGCCGGAAGCGCTTTACCGCATCGGTGAATGCTACATGAAGCAAAACCAGCTCAAACAAGCGGAAAGCTACTATGCGGAGGTGGTGACCCGCTACCCTGACAGCGAGGGCGCCCCCTCCGCCGCCTACCGCCTCGGCGCGACGACCTTCAACGAGTCGAAATTCACCGAGTCCGCGCGGTATTTCGCCTTCTGCGAGGCCAAACACAAGAGTGCCCAGGTGAAACTAGCCGCCGCCTACAACAAAAGCCGCGCTCATGAAATGATGGGAGATAAGGACAAACAGGCAGCCGCCCTGAAAACGGTCATTGCATTCAAAACGGAGAATCCCTACCGAGAAACCGCTCTTCTCACGCTCGGGAGCATGTTCTTAGCGCAGGACAAGAAGACTGAGGCGCTTCCCATCTTCGAAGATCTCGTCAATACCAGCGCGGACCGCGCCATCGTGGCGGAGGCCTCCATCCGCGCCGCGGTGCTCTTCGCTGAGCTGAAAAAGCCAGACGAATCCATCCTGATGTTTGAAAAGACGCTGCGCATGCCGGAAACCAACGAGCAGAACCGCGGGATCGCGCTCATCGGCATCATCCAGGCTCCGAGGTTCTGCCGCCCGGAGCCTCGCGCGCCAAGATGCTGGTGCTCGTCGGTCACGCGTATCGCATGCGGAAGAGCTACGCACGCGCGGTGGAGATTTACCTGCTCGTCGAGCAATACCATCCGGACACGGAGGAGGCCTTCAATGCCGGTTACTGGAAGCTCTACTGCTTCTACCTGCTCAATGACAGGGATCTCGGCGAATTCGCCACGGCCTTTATCGCCAAACATGCGCAAAGCCGCGCAGCGCACGAGTATCTGTCCCTCGCCCGCCTCATCCGTGCAGATTTTTACTTTAACAAAGCCGACTACACTCAGGCCGTGGTCAGCTACACCGACGTCAACATCGACAAACTGCCAGAAAAGCTGCGTCCAGGCACGCTTTTTAACATGGGCTGGGCGCAGGCCGAGGCTGGACGCCAGCAGGAGGCCGTGGCCGCTTTCACCCGCTTCATCGAAGGATCCCCTCAGCATGAACTCCTCCCCAAGGCCTATGCCCGCCGAGGTCTGGCCCAACGCGACGCCCGCGATCTGCCAAAGGCCAAGGCCGACTTCGAGCATGTGACGAAGGAATTTCCCAAATCCGATGCCTGCGAGATGGCCTGGCTCCATCTCGGCTTCATCGCCATGGAACAGAAAGACCCGAAGGCCACCGTCACTGCCTTTGAGACGCTGCTAAAGAAGTACCCCACCACCACCGCCTCCGCACAGGCCTACTACGGTATCGGACGCGGAAACTTCGACCAGAAGCTCTACGACAAGGCCGTCCCTGCCCTGCGGCGTGCGATCGAGATCGACAGCCGCGACTACCTCGAAAAATCCAGCCAGCTCATCATCCTGTGCGATTACGCTCGGCAGAATGCCAACGACCTCGCCAAGACCATCGACAGCTACCTTGCGGCCAAGTCAGGTGGACAAGTGCCTCCAAACATTCTGAAATGGCTCGGCCTCAAACTCTACAGTGGTGAAGACTTCAAGCGCACCGCACGCTTCCTTGAGCTCGCCGTCACACCGCAGGCCCCGGAAAATACCGAGCCGGTCGTGTGGAACTACCTCGGCATGGCGCAGCTTCAGAACGCCCAATTTGACGCTAGCATCCAGGCCACCGACAACTTCCTCAAATCCAACCCCGACGCGGCTGCTACCGCACGCGCCCAGCTCACCAAAGGCCGCGCCCTCCTTGGCAAGGGCAGCTTCGACGAGGCCGACAAAGTGGCCCAAGAAGCCCTGCAAGTGGTCAAAGACGGCAAGCTCCAGGCCGAGCTGCTCATCCTCGAAGGCGACATTTTCTCTGCCCAAGGCGACAAATTCGCCGCCCAGGGCCAGCAGGAAGCCGCCGTGGAGAAGTGGAAGGCCGGAGCCGCGAAATACGCCGTGCCCAGCCAGTTCTACGAAGATCCCGATGTCACGCCTGATGCACTGTTCAAAGCCTCCCAAGCCCTGCAAAAGTCAGGTGACGAGGCCCAGGCCAAACAGATGCTCAAGCAGCTCCAGCAACGCTATCCGAAGTATCAGCCGAAAAAATAGAGCGCACTTCCAAGCTCGCTCACTTGGTTTCGTGTGTCTGCCGGCCCTGGGTGGTGGGAAAATTTTGGTTGCAGGTCTGAGGGTGAATTCGTATCCAGTTTCTGTCGTCTTCACACAGCCCATCATGAAACACATCCTCACCTTCATCACCGCCTGCGCCCTGCTCGCTGGCATCACGAACGCTGCCGAGCCGCTGAATACCGTCTGCCCGATCTCTGGCAAGCCTGCCAGCCCAGCGATCACCAGCAACTACAGCAAAACCGTCGCCGTCTGCTGCAACCGCTGCAAAGCCCAGTTCACTGCCGCGCCCAAGGCCTACCTCGTGAACATCTTGAGCGCCGTCGCTGGCCAGTGCCCGCTGAGCAAGAAAAAGGCCGACCCATCCATCACCGTCAGCTACTCACGCCAAGTCGCTTTTGCCGACGCTGCCAGCAAGGCCACGTTTGACGCCGCGCCGCACAAGCACATCAAGGAAGTGCGCCAGTAATTTTGATTCACTCACCCGGCGGAACTTCAGCCAGCGGCACCGGACGTTGATCAAGGCAAGGCGATCATCGGTGACGCCGCCTATCTGGCCGATGGCGAGATCGGCGAGACGTCAACCCACGCCGTGGGTAATGAGCCGCTGTGCCTGCACGCATGGCGGATTCAGATTTTTAAACCACTCATCACACACTGATGACGGAATCAGATCCATCCGTGTTGGATTAGTGAGCATGAGTGGTTCAAAAGTCTGGCGATGAACCACGATCTGACCGACCCAGGGTATCGCAAGGAGCTGCGGAAGCTCTACCGCGACACGTTGCTCCACGATGTGATGCCGTTCTGGCTGAAACATGGCATGGACCGTGAGTTTGACGGCATCATCACCTCATTGGATCGAGATGGGTCGATTCTGGACACGGACAAGAGCCTTTGGTTCCAGGGACGAGCGGCTTGGTCCTTCGCCACGCTGTACAACACCGTGGAACAGCGCAGCGACTGGCTGGACGCGGCGGGATCGTGCCTGGCGTTCCTCCAGCGGCACGGCTATGCGACGGATGGGAAGCTCTTCTTCAGCGTGACACGGGAGGGTAAGCCGCTGCGTATGCGGCGCTATGTGTTCAGCGAGGCGTTTTCCGCCATCGCGCATGCGGCTTATGCGAAGGCGACGGGCGACGAAAGCTATGCGGAACGGGCGCGGAAGGACTTCGCGACGTATTTGAAGCACTCGTTTGAGAAAGGCCTGATGCAGCCGAAGATCGAGCCGAACACGCGACCGATGATGGGCATCGGCGCCCTCATGATCGGCATCGCGACGGCGCAGGAGCTGCGCGTGAACCTGGGTGACGTGAAGATTTCCGGTCACAGCTGCTCGGAATGGGTGGATCGTTTCATCCTGGAGATTCAGCAGTTCTTTTTCAAACCGGACCTCGGGGTGCTGATGGAGATCGTTTCGCCCGACGGGTCAATCATCGACCATTTCGACGGAAGGACGCTGAATCCGGGCCATGCGCTGGAGTGCGCGTGGTTCATCCTACATGAGGGCCGCTGGCGGGGTGAGAAGAGCTACCTCAAGCTCGGCCTGGCGATCCTCGACGGCATGTGGCAGCGCGGCTGGGACACGGAGTACGGCGGCCTTTTCTACTTCCGCGATGTCTTCCACAAACCGGTGCAGGAATACTGGCATGACATGAAATTCTGGTGGCCGCACAATGAGGCCATCATCGCCACGCTGCTGGCCTGGCACATCACCGGAGACGCCAAATATGCGCAGTGGCACCAGCAGGTGCATGACTGGAGCTTCGCGCACTTCCCGGACCCGCAACACGGCGAGTGGTTCGGCTATCTGCACCGCGACGGCACGCCCTCGGTCATGAGGGGTGGAGAGGTCAAGCAGGTCACGGCACGACACTTGACCACTGCTTGACTCTTTGACGACTGCTTGACCCGCGCAGCCAGATGTCGAGTAACGAAAAACGCACTACGGGGTTGAGCCGCAGGCAAGCCACCGCTAGCGTTTTCTGCCATGGCCATTTCCGTAGATGACATCCTGCAAGCCGCCGAAGAGCATCAGGCGAGCGACATTTTCCTCCAAGAAGGCGAGGTGCCGCGAATGAAGATCAACGAGCAGCTCATGATCTTTGGCGACGAACCACTGCTACTGCCGAACATGGCTGGCCTCTGGCAGATCTGCGGCGGGGACACGCTGAAAGACATGGATGTGGACACGGGCATGATCTCGCGCTCCGGCATCCGCTTCCGGGTGAATTTGCACAAGGTGCTGGGCAGACTGGCCGCCACGCTGCGGCGCATCCGCACGGACATGCCGTCTCTGGGTGCGCTGGGTGCGCCCGAGTGGCTGCTGACGCGCTGGGGCCAGCAGGAGCACGGCATGGTGCTGGTCACGGGCTCCACCGGCCAGGGAAAATCCACCACGCTGGCCGGGCTGCTGCACTGGATGAACACGAACGTGGCCCGCCACATCGTGACGATCGAAGATCCGGTGGAGTACATCTTCACCAACAACCGCAGCATGTTCACCCAGCGCGAGGTGGGCCGCGACACGCCGAGCTTCACCCGCGGCCTACGCGCCGCCATGCGCCAAGCGCCGGATGTGATCTTCGTGGGGGAAATTCGCGACCACGACACTGCCTTCACCGCGCTGCAAGCCTGCGAGACGGGGCATCTCGTCATCGCCTCCATGCACTCCGCTACCGTGGCAGACACGATGGAGCGCTTTGTGAACTTGTTCCCCGCTGACCAAGTCGGCATCGGCCTGCATCTACTCTCCCACCAGCTCCTCGGTGTGCTGTGCCAGAAACTGGTGCCGGATCTGACCGGCAGGCTCACCCTGATGGTGGAGCATCTGCAAAACGGCGGTGCGGTGCGCGACTGGATCGCACGGCGCGCCGTCTCCGACATCGCGGAATACATGACCCGCGCCGGTGACCCCAACTGCCGCACCTTCCTCCAGTCCATCGTGGCCGCCTTTGGCGCCGGTGTCATCGACGAGGCGACCGCCATCGCCGCCGCTGGCAACGAGGCCGAGTTCCGCCGCGCGGCGCGGGGCATCTCCTGAGGAGTTTGCGGTAGTTGACGATTGTTTGCCATGGTTGCCCATCCGAAACAGCCTTCCCTTTGTGAAAACCACCGCCAACCACTGCCAACAACTGCCAACCACCGCCTTCCCCAGCCATGCGTAACCACGATCTTATCGAATATCTCTTCATGGTCATCGAGCGTGGCGGCTCCGACCTGCACATCAGCGCGAACTCACCGCCGATGGGCCGCATCAACGGCGTGCTCACAGCCGTCACCGATGAGGTTTTGGAAATCATCGACCTGCGCGAGCTGATCTTCGGCGTGCTGAAGGAAAACCAGCGTGCGGAACTGGAGCAGAAATGGGAGCTCGACTTCGCCATCCAGGTAGAGAACCTCGGTCGTTTCCGTGGCAATGCCTGCTATGTGATGGGCCGCATTGAGGCCTCCTTCCGCTACATCCCGGCGCAGATCCCGGAACTGCGCGATCTGGGCCATGGCCCGGCGGTCGAGGGCTTCAGTGAGCTGCGTGACGGGCTGATCCTCGTCACCGGCACCAGCAACAGCGGCAAGACGACCACCCTGGCCTCGCTAACGCAGCACATCACCCGCACCCGGCAGGTGAACATCGTCAGCATCGAAGACCCAATCGAGTATTTGTTCTCCCACCAGAAAAGCCTCGTGCGCCAACGCCAAGTCGGCGCGGATACCCACAACTTTACCTCCGCCATCAAGAGCGCCCTGCGCCAGGACGCAGATGTCATCGTCGTCAGTGAGCTGCGCGACCTGGAGACCATGCGCACCGCGCTCACCGCAGCGGAAACGGGCCATCTCGTCATCAGCACCCTGCACACGCATGACGCGCCCAGCACCGTGTTGCGCATCCTCGACGCATTCCCAGAAGAGCAGCAAGATTTCGTGGCCTCGCAGCTCGCCAGTTCGCTCAAAGGGGTGATCTGCCAGTCGCTCATCGCCCGCCATGACCAGCCAGGCCGCGTGATGGCCTCTGAGATCATGGTGGTCAACCAGGGCATCGCTTCCAGCATCCGCTCACGCCGTTTGTCGCAGCTCGGGAACCTCATCCAGATCGGCGGCATCGACGGCATGCACACCATTGATGACAGCCTCATGCATCTGGCCAGTTACGGCTTCATTACTTTGGATGACGCCATGATCCGCGCCCGTGACCCGGAATTTGTGAAAATCGGTTTCCAGAAGTTTCTCCAGGAGCGCTCTGGCAAAAAGCGATGAAAAAAGCGGAACCGGTTTCCCGGTTCCGCCTTTCAAACGCTGAGGAATTCAGCGCGTGGCCGTTTACTTGTTCTTGGCGTCGAACTTGGCTTTGCAGTTGTTGCAGCAGAAGGCCACGGTTTTGCCGTCTTTGCCTTTGCTGGTGATGCTGGAGTCAGCAGGCTTGCCGCTGATGGGGCATTTGTCAGCCGCAGCAGCCAGACCGGCGGATGCGAAGGAGAGGGCAATGATAGAGAGCAGAGTTTTCATCGATTGAGTATGTTTGGTATGTTTGGAGCCAGGCGGAATTGCCGGGCTACCTCAAAAAACGTACGAAACTCTGCGTTTGTTGTCGATTCTTATCTTTTCCTTGCCATGCCGCCTGCCGCCCCCCTAAAACACGCGGCCCAACCGACACTCCGACCAACATGAGTTTTCTCTCCCGCGAAGCCACCGTCGCCAAACCTGGATTTAGCCGCTGGCTCGTCCCTCCCGCCGCCGTGGCGGTTCACATGTGCATCGGTCAGGTGTATGCCTTCAGCGTGTTCAACAAACCCCTGGGCACGGAACTGGGCCAGGATGTCTTTTGGGTGAACATCGCCTATCAGATCGCGCTGGCGATGCTGGGCATCTCGGCGGCGGTGTTTGGGAAATGGGTGGAGCGCAGCGGTCCGCGCAAGACGATGATCGCCTCTTGCTGCTGCTTCTGTGGCGGCCTGCTGATCGCCGCGCTGGGCGTGAAGCTCAAATCCCTGGCGCTCATCTGGGGCGGCTACGGCTTCGTCGGCGGCATCGGTCTGGGTCTCGGCTACATCGCCCCCGTCTCCACTTTGGTGAAGTGGTTCCCTGACCGTCCCGGCATGGCCACGGGCATGGCCATCATGGGCTTCGGTGGCGGGGCGCTCATCGGATCTCCGCTGGCGCAGGAGCTGATGAACTACTTCGCCCCAAGCGGTGGCACCGGGGCAATGAAGGCGCTGATGACGATGTCCGCGCTGTATGCCTGCTTCATGCTGTTCGGGGCCTTCATCGTACGCGTTCCCGCTGCTGGCTGGAAGCCGGAGGGTTATGAACCAAAAGCCGCCGCCTCCCACGGCATGATCACCACCGCCAGCGTGTCGGTGGACACCGCGTGGAAGACACCGCAGTTTTGGCTGCTGTGGACCGTGCTCTGCATGAACGTCAGCGCTGGCATCGGCGTGCTCGGACGCGCGGCGGACATGTGCATGGACATGTTCGGCGTCGGCGTGGCCATCGGTGCGGGCTTCACTGGGCTGCTGAGCATCTTCAACATGGGCGGGCGCTTCGTGTGGTCCTCCATCTCCGACTTCACCGGGCGGAAGGCCGTCTATTGCATTTATTTCATCCTCGGTGCCGCACTTTACGCCCTCCTGCCCTACACGCAGGAGACGCAAAACCGCACGCTCTTCGTCATCTGCACCGCGCTCATCATCAGTATGTATGGCGGCGGCTTCGCCACCATCCCGGCGTATTTGAAGGACATGTTTGGCACCTATCAGGTCGGTGCGATCCATGGACGGCTCATCACCTCCTGGAGCATGGCCGCGGTGATCGGCCCGCTTCTCATCAATGGCCTCTATTCCAGCCGCGTCGCCGCCGGCGTGCCAAAGGCAGAGGCCTACAACAACACCTTCTACCTCATGTGCGGCCTCCTTGGCATCGGCCTCATCGCCAATCTGCTCGTCCGCCCAGTTGATCCCAAATACCACGTCAAAGACACGCCCACCGCCTGATTTCACGCCATGAAAGCCATCCTCATCTGGATCATCGTCTCCACCCCGCTGCTCTGGGGTGTCACTCAATCCGTGAAAAAATCTATGCCGCTGTTTGGGGTGGAGGCGGTGGTGAAAAAGTAGCCGGCATGCTTCTTTCGCCGCATGGTGCGGGTGTGGTCGGATACTGCGCAGACTTGCCCCCGGCTACCATCTCTGATGCCTCCGGAATCGCTAAGCGCCATTCCTTGGCACCACCTCATTCATTCCTCACTTTCCCCTCGAATCCCGACCGCACAGCGCTTTGATGCGCCCCATGCTCTCGAACGTCACCTTCTTCCTCGCCCGACGCTACCTGCGCGCGAAGCGTTCGTTTGTCTCGGTGATCACGGTCATCTCCATCCTGGGAGTCATGGTCGGCGTGACGGCCATGATCGTCATCAGCTCGGTGATGAAAGGCTTTGAGGGCGAGTTTCGCCAGGCGCTCATCGGCTCGGAGCCGCACATCCTGCTGCACCCGCAGGGCAAGAAGCCTGCCACGGCCAAGGCAGCCGCCGAGGTGCTCGCCAAGGTGCTGCCGCAGCCCGACGTGCTCGCTGCCAGCAGCTACATCCTTGGCTTCATGTATGCGGAGCATGGGAGGCAGCAGTCAGCCATGGACGTCATCGGACTGCCGGAGGACGGAGCCAAGGATTACATGGCCAAGATCGCGCGGCACCGCCTTGAGGGTTCGCTGGAACTGCGCCACGGCGGCGTGGTCTGTCCGGATTACATCGCGGGACAGCTCGATGCGCATCCCGGAGACAAAATCAGCGTCTATGCCTCCTCGAACGTCACCAGCGCCGTGCAGCGCTTCCGTGTCGCCTCAGACGAGCAGGACGAGGCCAAGCGTCATGCCGCCTACAAGGACATCAAGCTGCACGCGCAGGAGATCATCCTCCAGGGCTACACCCGCTCTGAAACGGCCGGTGCCTACGGCTACACCACGCTGGAGACCGCCCAGCAAATCTTTGGCCTGGGCGAGAATGTCCACGGCGTCCTGATCGAATTGAAGCAGCCCGGTGAGGTGAAGGAGGTCATCAAGCGCTTCACCGCCGCTGGAATCATCCCCGCAGGCTGGAGCGCCTCGCTATGGACGGACGCGGGCGATGCGCGCCTCGCCGCCATGAGCAACGAGCGTGTCATGATGGGCATCGTGCTCATGATCATCTTCGTTGTGGCCGCGTTCTCCGTCATGAACACCACCATCACCGTGACCACGCAGAAACGCCGCGAGATCGGCGTGCTCACCGCGCTGGGTTCGCGGCAGAGCCAGATCATCGGCATCTTCGTCGCGCAGGCGGCCTTTGTGGGCACGCTCGGCACCCTGACCGGTCTCGGACTGAGCAGCCTCGTGCTCTGGCTGCGCGATGACATCCGCATGGGCATCGCCATCCTCAGCGGTGGCAACGCCGATGCCTCCTCCGGCATGTTTTTGGCGACGATTCCCGCTCAAATCGAACCCTGGTTCATCCTCGCCACCTGCCTGGGTGCCATCAGCCTCTGTTTGTTGGCCGCATTGCCGCCGGCATGGCTCGCTGCGCGGGTGGACCCGGCGGTGGCTTTGCGAGACTGAGGCCGGCGGGAATGACGAATGAGTAAATCCGAATGACGAACGAAAGCCCAATGACCAAGCCTCAAACTCACCGCGTGTCGTGGCCGCTTCGTGGCGATTCATCATTCGTGCTTCGACATTTACCGCCTGCGCGGGCCGTCATGCTCCCTGCCGCCTAAAAACGCCGACCCACCACGATGTCCAGCGCCCCTCTCTTCCTCGCCCTCCGCTACCTGCGGCCCACGCGTTCGTTCATCTCGATCATCACCGTGATCTCGATGCTCGGCGTCATGCTCGGCGTCGGAGTGCTGGTGTTTGTGATGTCTGTGTTCAGCGGCTGGCAGCGTGAGTTCCGCCAGATGCTCATCGGCTTCGAGCCGCATGCCATGGTGCAGCCCATGAACTCGCGCGACAATCCGGCCGCCTCCCAATGGCGCGAGGTGCGGAAAGCGCTCGCCGCGCATCCCGAAGTCGCCTCCGCCGTGCCGATCGCGGAAGGGGTCGTCTTTGTCGAGAACGAGAGCAGTCTGCAAGGCGTCAGGATCATCGGCATGGCGGATGAGGCGGACAACGCCCTGCTGCAAAAGCTCAAGAAACACCTCAAGGAGGGCAAGTTCGACCTCAAGGGCGACTCCATCGTCCTAAGCGACAAATTCGCCCGTGAGATCGGCGCCAAGATCGGCGACACGCTCGTCGTGCATGCCGCCGAAAGCGTGGACCAGTTCATCCAGCAGGTGCGCGAGATCCCCGAGGGCACGGAGGAGAAAAAACGCGCCGAGGCGCTCGACAACGTCACCGTGCTATCCAAAGACCTCACCCTCGTGGCCACGCTGCGGGCGGACACCGCTGGGCTGCGTGGTTATGTGCCGCTGCACATCGCACAGGAGTTTTTCAACCTCGACAGCAACATCAGCGGCATCGAGCTGGAGTTGAAGGACGCTGACAACGCCGAACCCATCCTGGACGCGATCTACCGCTCCGGCGGCATTCCAGAAACCTGGGGCTGGAACACCTGGGTGCAGGAGCACGGCCCCATGCTTGAGTCCGTCGAAAATCAGCGCACCATGATGTGGTTCATCCTGCTCTTCATCATGCTCGTGGCCGCCATCTGCGTGATGAACACCACCATCACCGTCACCGTGAAAAAACGCCGCGAGATCGGCATCCTCACCGCCCTGGGCACTCGCGCTTGGCAGATCATCGCCATCTTCGTGTCTCAAGCCGGAATCGTGGCCCTCTTCGGGGTCGTAGCCGGCCTCGGCGGCGGCTTCTTCTTCCTCAGCATCCGCAACTGGCTGCGGGATCAAATCGCCGCCCTCACCGGACGCGACATCTTCCCGCAGGACATCTACTTCCTCTCCAGCATCCCCGCTCACACCAATCTCGCCGACCTCTTCACCATCTGCACCACCGCCGTCGCCCTCTGCCTCCTGGCCGCGCTGGTGCCCGCATGGTTTGCCGCGCGGGTTGATCCGGCCGTGGCGCTACGGGATGGGGGTTAACGTTCCAAGGTTCACGCAATCGGCGGAATCTTTCGCCTGCTCAGCAAACAGCGCACGACAGCCCTCTTCACCACCTTGGGTTCCATGGTCGTTTTGCGCTTTAGCAGAGACACTTCGCCAGGCGTTTTATTCTCCAGGTGGACGGCATCTCGTTCCTGCCCAGCTCATGATTGACGACCAAGAATGCGGTCCATCGAGTCGGAAGTCTGCCAGATCAGCGCTTCGGGGTAATGCGCATACGGGTAGAAGTATTCGAAGGTCAGGAAGCCTTGGTAACCGGTCTCCGCGAGGGCGTCGGTGACGGCGGGAAAGGAAGTCATGAGGCGGATTCATCCGGTCATGCCATCAGAAGAGATCGGCTGCGGCAAGGAAGTTTCTCATCGCTTCTGGCAGCGACGCGCCCACTGAGCCTTGGCTGCCCTTCATTTCTCGATTGCGGCGGGGCGGTTCAGGCTCAGCATGATCCATGATTTTCCGCCCATGGCCGCTGCTGGCCTTTTTGAGCACGGCCATGGCCTTCGAGGCGCTCAAACCGCACCCAAAGGCCGTTCCGAACATCCATCCGCCGGGCGCGGTGGATCGACCGGAGATGGTGAAGTTCATCGTGAGTGATCCAGCGTCACTGCCGGGCATCGTGGTGGATGAGACAGCGGCAGAGCTGGTGGGAGAGTGGCAATACTCGACCCACACACCGCCCTACGTCGGGCTCGGTTACCTGCATGACATGAAGGCGGGCAAAGGAGCCAAGTCGGTGACATTCACGCCGGATCTGCCGAAGGCGGGCTGGTATGAAGTGCGGTTGGCCCATTGTTACAACGTGCGGCGCTCCACAAAGACACCCGTGACCATCCATCATGCCGATGGCGACACCACGGTGCGCATCAATCAGCAGGCAGAACCCGTGCATAACCACCTCTTCCGCACGCTCGGCACGTTTCGCTTTGCAGCAGGGCGCAAAGGTTGGGTGCGTGTGTCAAACGATGGCACGGAACCGAGCAAGGTGGTCATCGCCGACGCCGTGCAGTTTTTGCCGGTGGGCGGGAATTGAAGAGCCGCCGCAACATGCGCAGCAAGATCGGCGCACTCCGCCATGCAAACCACCGAGCTCACGCCCTTTAGGTGCTGGGCATGCTTGAGCGACTCCTGGAAGAGCCGCTCAACGCAGGCGGGGTCGGCATTCATGGAGATCGCATCGTACAATCATCCCATGCATCTCCCGTCCCCCTTTAGATATTGAATCAGTGTTCAAACACTTCTTCAGCCCCTTCACCGGACGACGTCACCCACCAGCAGGATCGCACCGGGATAAAATGCGGTGGCGTCGAAGCGCTCCGGTTTGTCGATCTTGTTGCCGTTCTTCGCCAGGATCTGCGCCTTGTCCGGCTGCTCGGGATGGATCTCGATCTTCACGGTGTGGACAGCGTCCTTCAGGTCCGTGCCGATCATGAGCGCACTCAGCCGGTGGTAGGTGCAGTAGGCATCAAAGCGCGGCACGATCTTCACCGGCTGATCATCCAGCGTCACGCTCACCTGCCCGCCGTCCGGGCCGATGATGTCGTAAATCGAGCAGCGCGTGCCCTTGAACTGAAACGTGATCGTGGCGCCCGGTTTGGTCCCCTTGTGCAGCGTCGTCATGCGGTTTGCCCAGCGCTTGCCAAAGTCGTCCGTCTTTGAATCAAGCAGCGTGAAGCCTTCGGACAGCCTCGCGGCGGTGATCGGCAGCAGTTTGGCCTGCTCGTAGTTCGTGGCGATGAATGGCGCGCCTAAAACATGAGCGGCTGGCGTTTTCGAAGCCGCCTGGATCGGCTCCAGCGCGCGCACGATGGCCTGAAGATACAGTTCGTGACCGGTTTCGACATGCGGATGCACGCTGTCCGGCGCGAAGACGAATTTCCCTTCGAGCACCTTCTTCTCCTCGTCTGTCTTCGGCAGCTTGGCCTTCCAGACCAGCTTTCCTTCCTTCGCCAGCTTCGCGACCTCCATTCCCAGGTGAATCGTCGGGATGCTGTAGTGATCGGCGATCTTTTCCATCGCGCTGGCCGAACGCTGGAATTTGCCCTCCAGCATCGCCGGAGCCAGCGCCTCAGTCAGTGTATAGACAAAGCAGATGTCGCATTCCGGCAGTGTCTTCCACGTCTGACGCACGATGCCCTCCATGCAGCGAAAAATCTGCTCCGGCTGCGCACCGCCGTCATTCACCGCGAATTCGACAAACAACAGGTCCGGCTGGTGATCCAGCACGTCCTGCTTCAGCCGAAACACACCGAGATCCGAGCCCGTGCCACCGATGGCCGCGTTGATCTCGCTGAACTTCGCCTGCGGCCAGGTTTTCTGAAAATGCGCCAGCGTCTTCGGCCGCCAGCCGTTTTGCGCCGTGATCGAGCCGCCGAGGTAGCCGATCTTGATCTGTGCGCCCGCCGTGTTCGCCTTGGCCAGGAAATTCGGCAGCCCATTGCGCGGACGACATTCCTGGGCAGGCACCAATGGAAACTCCTCTGCAGCGTGAGTGGAAACGAGCAAGAGCAGGAACAGGAAATGGCGCAGCATAAAGGGTTGGATTGAAAGGATTCCCAGCCAGCATGCGAAGCAAATTTCCATGAACAACTTCGACTTTCGCCCGCACCTGCAACGCGGCCTCGCCATCCCCGCGCATCCGCTGGCGCTCGACTCCCATCGCAAACTCGACGAGCGGCGGCAACGGGCGCTGTCACGCTACTACATCGCCGCTGGAGTCGGTGGCTTGGCCGTCGGCGTTCACACCACGCAGTTTGCCATCCGCGATCCGCAGGTCGGTTTGTTCAAGCCGGTGCTCGAACTGGCGCAGGAGGAGATGGATCGCGCCGCAAAGCCGCTCGTGCGCATCGGCGGCATCTGCGGCGCGACGAAACAGGCCGTGGCCGAAGCTGCCTTGCTCAACGAACTCGGCTATCACGCTGGCTTGCTCAGTCTCGGGGCGCTGCGTGATGCCACGGAGGAAGAATTGATCGCTCATTGTCGTGCCGTGGCGGAAATCATCCCGGTCGTGGGCTTCTATCTTCAACCCAGCGTCGGCGGGCGTGTGCTGAGGCACTCGTTCTGGCGTCGCTTCGCTGAAATCGACAACGTCGCCGCCATCAAGATCGCGCCGTTCAACCGCTACCAGACGCTCGATGTCGTGCGCGCCGTGATCGAGGCCGGGCGGGATGACATCGCGCTCTACACCGGCAACGACGACAGCATCGTGGCCGATTTCGTGACGCCGTTTCGTTTCGGTGGCCAAGAGCGCCGCATCGTGGGCGGCTTGCTCGGCCACTGGTCGGTCTGGACGAGACGCGCAGTCGAACTGCTCGAACAATGCCGGAACGCCGACGCCACGCCCGCGCTGCTGCGCCTCGGCGTGGAAGTCACGGACAGCAACGCGGCGTTCTTCGATGCCGCGAATGCGTTTCGCGGCTGCATCGCCGGTTTGCACGAAGTTTTGCGCCGCCAGGGCCTGCTGGAGGGCCTGTGGTGCCTCGATGAGCACGCAACCCTCAGCCCCGGTCAGCTAGCCGAGATCGACCGCGTCTATCAAGCCTATCCACACCTCAACGACGACGCGTTCGTCGCCGAGCATCGGGACGAGTGGCTGCGCTGCTGAAAAAAGAAGCGATCCCATGGCTGCGTTCGGCATCAACGCCCCGATTTCGACCGCCAAGCGCAAAGGACGGCTGGTGGTGAGAGTTTTGAGGATTACAATCGCCCCATGCCTCTCACCCACCCACGCGTCGAAGTCAGCATCGGCACCCAGCGCCTGCGTTTGTTCGACGCTGCGCACTTGGTCAACGAATGGGCCTGCTCCACGTCGAAATTCGGCCTCGGCTTCACCGAGGGTAGCCACCAGACGCCGCTGGGCCGCTTTGTGGTCAAAGAGAAGCACGGCGAGGGGGCGGAAAGCGGCACGATTTTCAAATCCCGGCAGCCGGTCGGCCTGTGGACACCTGGGATGGACACGAAGTCTGATTTCGTCCTTACCCGCATCCTCTGGCTGCACGGCCTGGAGCCGCGCAACGCGAACACTTTTCAGCGCTACATTTACATCCACGGCACCAACGATGAAAACAGCATCGGCCGCCCCGCCAGTCACGGCTGCGTGCGCTTGCGGAACCGGGATATGATCCAGTTGTTCGATCTCGTGCCGACGGAGACGAGCGTGTGGATTGGGGAATGAGTTTCAAGTTCGGCTGCCGATCCATCCAACATAAAACTTGAAACTCACTGGAGCAGCCCGAGCCAGTTTGGCGCTGCGGTGCTGGACCGTTCCTGGACCCGAAACGTGACCGAGGGAGGCCAGGGAGAGCCCCCGCGCGGCGGCTGCATGCGCAGGGGCACGGCACCGCGCCTACGAGCTCAAATGCTGTCCTGACCTGGAAACCCGGGCGATTGGAGAAACAATTGACAACCAGCAGGTTGAACGAGAGCTCTTTGAGTGGCGTCTATGGCTACCCTCTGCTAATACACTCGCACTTTTGCCCACAACCATGTGTTTTCGCTCATTCAGCCTGCCTCTGCTGCTATCCCTCGTGGTACTGTCGTTCGCCACCGCTGCCCTGGCGGCACCAACCGCGCCGACCTATTTGGCGGCCCGCGCGGAAACGAACACCAGCGTTGTGTTGCTGTGGAATGACAATTCGGCAGATGAGACGGGTTTTGAGATTCAATACACCACGGATCTGACCACGAATCCTCCGCCTTGGGTGTCGTTTGGGACTGTCGTCGCGAACCAGACTGGAGTGCAACTGACCACACCTGCGAATTTCGCAGCCAAGTATCAGGTCCGGGCGGTCAATGGCAGCGGAAATTCGGCCTTCACCCCGATTGTGACCTGCACGCAAGCCGCCTTCAACGCTCCTGGCAGCTTGAACAGGCTGGTGAATCAGGAATCCACCCTCATCACATGGGCGGACAACGCCACGACCGAGACAGGTTTTGAAATCGAGACGAGGAAACTTCCCGCCGGAGCATTCAGCCTACTAGGTTCAGTCGGAGCCAATGTCGTGGTGGTCGATCTCCTGGGAAGTCTGGAACCTAACTCCAGCTACGAGGTGCGAATCCGGGCGCGAACAGGAGCCTCTGCTCCCTACACCTACTCTGGCTACTCCAACACCACCTCCCTCACCACGCAGTTCAATGCGCCGACGAGTCTGACGGCCACGACTGCCTCGGAAGGCACGGTAAACCTGAGTTGGTCGGACAATTCTGCTATCGAACAAGGCTACGCGATCTATTTCAAACCAACCAGCAGTGGCAGCTATACCCTATTTAACTACAGCGCGGCCAATGCCTCCAGCTTCTCCGTTACAGGTCTAGCCGCGGGGACAGCATATGATTTCCAAGTGGCGGCCGCCTTTCAGTCGTCTCCTACCAACATTCTAGAATCTGCGCGCAGTAACACCACCAGCGCGACGACCAGGGACGGCTTCACCAGTGGCACCGCCCCGCCCATCTTTCACAATCAACCTTTCTCCTACCAAGCGGTGGTGACCACCGGATCGGCCCGAACTTCGTGGAGCATCACAGGTCTGCCGACAGGCCTGGATTTCAATAGTTCGACCGGAGCCATCACGGGCACCGCCACAGTGACTGGCGCGTTCAACTGCCCCATGTCCGCCACTTTTGCCAACGGCTGGACCACCAACAATACCCTCCAGCTTCGTGTGATCCGCGCCGCGGCGGCACCTGTCTCCGCTACCACAATCGGGACACAAACGCTCGCTGCAGGCGGAAACACTTCTGTGTCTCTCACCGACAAGTTCTCGGACCCGGACTCTGAATCCGCAGTGCGTATCGTCACCAACTTGGGGACGATGGACTTCATCCTCTACAACACAGCCACCCCGCAGACCGTCACGAACTTCCTGAGCTATGTCAACGCGGCTGTGAACAACTACAATGGCGCGGTTTTTCACCGCGCCATTCCGGGCTTCGTCGTTCAAGGCGGGGGCTTCAAGGTTCAGTCTGCGCCGAACAATTTCTCAGCGATCCCGACAGCGGCCTCTCCCATCAATGAGCCAGGAATTTCAAATCTACGCGGCACCGTGGCGATGGCTAAGATCGGGAGCAACCCGAACAGCGCCACGAATCAGTTCTTTGTGAATTTAGGCAACAACAGCAGCAATCTCGACCGCGACAGCGGCAGTCCGAATGCGAACGGAGGATTCACCGCCTTCGCCCGCGTTGCCGGGAGCGGCATGACCGTGGCAGATGCCATGGCGGGCCTGCCGACCGTCAATTCCAGCGTGAATGTGAATGGAACGCCAAACAGCTCTTTGACCGACTGGCCGCTGACCTCCGCCTCCGCGAGCATGGACACCACGAAGGTGGTGTCCATCTCATCCGCAGCGCCCGTGGCCGTTTTGAGTTATGCGGTGACTGGAAACACGAACAGTGCCGTGGCAAGTGCTGTGATCAGTGGCACGAACGTGCAGATCAATGCGCTCTCTGGAGGTCAGACCGACGTCACCGTCAGAGCCACGGATCTGGATGGCAACACCGTGACACAAACCTTCACCGTCACGGTGAACCAGACGCCTGTCTTCACCAACGGCCCGCCACCCAGCACCGCAGTGGTGGGCACGGCTTACAACTTCGCCTATACCGCGTCTGGCTTCCCTGCGCCGACGTTTTCCAGCACTGGCACGCTGCCACCGGGCCTGAGCCTGAGCAGCACAGGCGTGATCAGCGGCACGCCGACGACGGCGGGCACTTACTCCGGCATCGTGGTGACAGCGGGCAACGGCATCGGCGTAGCCCCAACGCAGACGATCAGCATCACGGTCGATCAAATACCCTCGATCACCAGTGCCGCACCAGCAGCGGGGATTGTTGGCACTGCCTATACTCACACGTACGCAGCGACTGGTTCTCCTGTGCCGACCTACAGCCTCACCGCAGGCGCACTGCCAGGGGGACTTTCTGTGAGCACCGCAGGCGTGATCTCCGGCACCCCGAACACAGCAGGCACCTTCACTGGAACCATCACGTCCACAAACAGAGCTGGCAGCTTCCCACAGGCTTTCTCCATCACCATCAATCAAGCCCCAGCCTTCATCAGTGGCGTTCCCACGACCACTGGCCTCCTCGGCACGGCTTACAGCTTCACTAGCGCGGCCAGTGGTTTCCCGCTGCCCACTTTCAGTGTTCCGGCCAACACGCTGCCCACGGGCCTGACTCTGAACTCCACCACTGGCGTCATCTCCGGCACTCCGTCGGCTACAGGTGCGTTCAGCGGCACTCTCACCGCCAGCAACGGGATCGGTAGCAACGCAACGCAGGCTTTCTCCATCACCATCAATCAAGCCCCGACCTTCACCAGCAGCACGCCGACGAATTCGGGCACGTTTAACACGGCCTACAACTTCACTTGCACGGCTTCCGGCTTTCCAGCGCCATCGTTCAGCGTGGCCGCCGGAGCGCTGCCGACCGGGCTATCCTTGAGCACTTCAGGCGTGATTTCAGGCACCCCCACTGCTGCAGGCACCTACACAGGCACATTGAGCGCGAGCAATGGCATTGGCTCCGCAGCCTCACAGAGTTTCAGCATCACCATCCAGAAAGCAGCAGCCACGGTGGCACTCGGAAGCTTGGCACCCACCTACACCGGCAGCCCGCTAGCAGCCACAAGCACGACGAATCCTGCGAACCTCAGCGTCAGCTACACTTATGACGGCCTCAGCACGATACCGACCAATGCTGGTAGCTATGCGGTGGTCGCTAGCATCAATGAGCCGAATTATGTAGGCACGGCCAATGGCACTCTGATCATTGCCAAAGCTACGGCCACGGTGAGTCTCGGTAGTCTGGCACAAACCTACAATGGCAGCGCCAAAGCGGCTACCGCTACGACATCACCGACAGGCCTCACGGTCAATTTAACCTACGATGGATCGGCCACTGCGCCGACGAATGTGGCCACTTATGCGGTGGTGGGCACAATCAACGACACAAACTACGCTGGCTCTGCCGCAGGGACACTCGTGATCGCCAAAGCTACCGCCACGATCACCTTGAATGGGCTGACGCAGGCCTACGATGGCAGCGCCAAATCCGTTTCGGCAACGACAAGCCCATTAGGTCTGATGGTGAACGTGACCTACAACGGTTCCGCCAGCGCACCCACGAGCCATGGCAGCCACGCGGTCCAGGCGGTCATCGATGACTCCAACTACAACGGCTCGGCTTCCGGCACGCTTCTCATTCAGGGCCAGTCCATGAGCCACTGGCGCACGCAGCACTTCTCCCCGGAGCAGATCACGGCAGGTCTCGCTGACGATGACGCCGATCCTGATGGCGACGGATGGAAAAACCTCGCCGAATATGCTCTCGGCATGAATCCGATGAGCCGCAACCCGGCATTGCTGCCGGTGCGTGATGCGAATGGTCTGACCTTGAACTTCACACGGCCCAAGGACATGCCGGATGTGATTGATGGTGCGCAATCGACGGACGATCTCGCCATCTGGAATGCGCAAACCTTGGAAGTGATCAGTGACGGGCCAGTTCAGACCATGCGTGTACGTGATCCGCTCACCAGTGGCAATCCCAGCCGACGCATCATGCGTTTGATCTTCGACCGGCCCGCCCCGATCGAGTGAGGCTTAGCGGAAGATACCCCGTTTAGGCTGCTCTTCGGTCTGCTTCTTGAACTCACCGCTGCGCATTTTTTCAGCGGTGTCTTTGTACCAGAGCGGGCCGTTGACCTTGAAGTTGTAGATCAGGTCACGGAAGTCGGCCATGAGGCGCTGGTCGTTCATGAGAGCCCCGAGTAGGCCTTTGCTGGAGGAGATGTTCGCGGCGGCGGCGGAGAAGCTATCAGCGGCTTTTTTAATGGATTGGAGGGACTCATCCGCCGTGGTCATGACCTTGTCTGCCTTGGCGATGGCGGGATCGAGCTTGTCAAACATGGGGCCGAGTTTCTTGCTCGATTCTTCGACGTTTTTGGCGGCGCCTTTGAAGCTGGCGGCGGCGTCCTTGAGGTCGGTGAGCGCGGTTTTGAGCGTGAGCGCGTTTTCCTCTCCGAGCACCTTTTCATCGACGCGTTTGAGTGTGTTGTTGAGGTGCTCCATGCCTTCCTTGAAGTCCTGGATGGTGGAGTCGGCCAGAGCGCCTTTGTTGATCTTGCTCATGGCCTGCTTCACGTCCTGAAGGGAGATTTTGACCTCGTCGAGCACCACATCGACCTTTTCGCCGACGTTTTTAGCGGTGCTTTGCAGGTCGGAGAGCCCGCCGGCTTTTTCACCCTCGATGACTTGATCGTAGTCGTGCGGCAGGAAGACATCGGTCTCCTTGCCGCTGGGCTTGATCTCGATGAGAGCGTCCCCCATCAGGCCGGCGGAGCCGACAGCGAAGGTGGCGTCCGCAGGGATCATGACGTCCTTGAAGAGTTCCAGGTCGATGATGACGCCGGAGAAGGTGGTGTTGAGCTTGGGCTTGTTCTTCACCTTGCCGACGCGGGAGCCACCGAGAAAGACTGGGGAGCCTTCCTTGATGCCGGAGGCGTTTGGAAAGGCCACACGCAGCTCGTAGGTATCCTTGAACACCTCGCGCACGCGGCCGAATTGCAAAATGAGGCCGCCGAGCAGGAGCAGCCCGACGAAGAGGAAAAGCCCGACGAGCATTTCGGTTTTTTTGTCACTGTCGATCATGGGAAGGGGGAGGATTGCAGGGTGAAAAGACGCGGGAGGCTCAGCCAGTCACGTCTGAGCGGCCGTTGATGAAGTTTTGCACAATGGGGTCAGGAGAGGCGCGGATCTCGTCAGGGGTGCCGAGGAAGTGAATCTTGCCCCGGTAGAGCATGGCCACGCGGTTGGCGATCTTGAAGATGCTGCGCATGTCATGGGTGACGATGATGGAGGTCACGCCGAAGCGCTTCTGCATGCGCAGAATCATCTGGTCAATGATGTCGGAGCCGATGGGGTCGAGCCCGGAATTCGGTTCGTCGTACAGGATGCACTCACTGCGGCAGATGATGGCACGGGCGATGCCGGTGCGCTTGCGCATGCCGCCGGAGAGTGCCGGGGGGTATTTTTCCAGATGCTCGGCGAGATCGACGGCCTCCAGCGCCTCCAGCACGCGGCGTTTGACCTCCGCCTTGTCACGCACGCCGCTTTCGATGAGCGGGAAAGCCACGTTTTCCTCCACGGTCATGCGGTCAAACAGCGCGGCTCCCTGGAAGAGCATGCTGACTTTCTGGCGGATCGGGGCCATCTCGCGATCCTTGAGCTTGTTGACGTGCATGCCGCCCACAAAGACATCGCCGCTGTCCGGGCGGATGAGGCCGATGATGTGCTTCATCGTGACCGTCTTGCCCTCACCGCTGGGGCCAATGAGGCAGAGCGTCTCGCCATGCTTCAGCGTGAGGTTGATGCCGCAGAGGATCTCCTGCTTGCCGAAGCGCTTGTGGACATCCCGCAGCTCGATGAAGACATCGGCGTCATTGCTTGGGGTGGGGCTTGAGGCGGGGGCGGCCATGATCAGACGGATCCGATGGGGAAGATGTAGTTCAGCAAAATGGAGAGGAAGAAATTCACGATCAGCAGCACCAGCGAGGAGATGACCACCGCGTTCGTGGTGCCCGTGCCGACCCCCACGGCACCGTTTTCCGCCGCCAGGCCCTGGTGGCAGGAGATCAGCGTGATGATCATGCCAAAAACGAAGCCCTTGATCATGCCGATGATCAGGTCTTCCATGTTCGTGTGGTCGATCATGTGCGTGAGATACCACGCGGAGGGCATGTCGTAGCCGAAGCTCGTCACCATGTAGGAGGCGATCAGGCCGAAGGAGATGCTCTCTGCCACGAGGAATGGCATGGAGATCATCATCGCCAGGAAGCGTGGCAGCACGAGGTAATCCACCGGATGCACGCCCATCACGCGCAGCGCATCCACCTGCTCAGTGACTTTCATGGTGCCAATGTCCGCCGCCATCGCCGCGCCGACTCGGCCCGCCACCATCAAGCCGGCCAGCACTGGTCCCAGCTCACGGCACAGCGCCACGGACACCACCGCGCCCACCGTCGTCTCAAAACCGAACTCCTTGAACTTCGCGTAGCTCTGAAAGGTAAAGACCGCACCTGTGAAGGCCCCGGTCACGATCACTACGCCCGCCGAGGTAGCTCAAAAAGTGAAAAAAAACGTGACCTGGAAGGGTCAGCAATCCATACGCATCCATCGACACCCATCATGGCATGATGTGGCATGAAGGCAAATCACCATGCCAACACCTTGAGATTGGCTTTCACATCTTTTGCCGGGATCTCAATGCGCTGTGGCCTTCTCAGAACCGAGGCCGGTGTGGGCACGAACGGTGAGTTCAGCGAATTTGGCCTCAGCCTCGGGATCACGAGGCGTGAGAAGCGTTCCGAGCCAAGCAGCGAGGAAACCGATGGGAATGCTGACGATGCCAGGATTGCTGAGTGGGAAAGGCGCGTCTTTGCCATAAATGCCGCTGGGACTGAGCAGGATGAGCACGATGGACGCCACCAACCCGACGGCCAGACCAGCAACGGCTCCGGAAGTGTTGAAGCGCTTCCAGAACACGCTCAGCACAATGACCGGCAGGTTCGCGGACGCGGCGACGGAGAAGGCAAGGCCGACGAGGAAGGCGGCGTTCACGGCGGGGCCCAAATAAATGGCGAATCCGATGCTGGCAGCCCCGACACAGAAGGCGGTGATCCGCGCGACGCGGATTTCCTGGCCCGGACGGTTTTCTTTGCCGTGATGAATGACGTTCGAGTAAAAATCATGAGCGAAGCTGGCGCTGGCGCTCATGGTGAGGCCGGCGACGACCGCGAGGATGGTGGCGAAGGCCACGGCGCTGATGAAGGCGAAGAAGAACTCGCCGCCGAGCACCTGGGCGAGAACGGGCGCGACCATGTTGACGTCGAGTTTACCGGCGGTGGTCAGGGTCGCTTTGTCGATGATCGTCGCCGCACCGAAACCGAACAGCGTCGTCATGATGTAGAACAGCCCGATGATGGCCATGGCCCACACGACACTGGAGCGGGCGGTCTTGGCATCTGGCACGGTGTAAAAGCGCACGAGGATGTGCGGAAGGCCAGCCGTGCCGAGAACGAGGCCGAGGCACAGCGAAATGAGGTCAATCGGCCCCCATGGCCCTGCGACTGCGACGCCGAATTTCAAGCCCGGCTCCATGAGATTCTTCGGCGCTGCGCTGCCACCGTAGTCAGCGTGGGCCACGGCATGGAAGAACTTGGTGAAGCTGAACTCGTGGAACTGGAGAACGAGATAGCTGAGCAGCAGCGCACCGACCATGAGCAGCAGCGCCTTGATGATTTGCACCCAAGTCGTGGCCAGCATGCCGCCGAAGACGACATAGACGAGCATCAGCACGCCCACGCCGATCACCGCCGGCTCGAAGTCGATACCGATAAGCTGCTTGATGATCGCGCCCGCGCCGACCATTTGGGCGATCATGTAGAAGGTGGAGACCACCAGTGTGCTGAGGGACGCGAGTGCGCGCACAGGCCGAGGTTTGAGACGATACGCCAGCAAGTCGGCCATCGTGTATTTCCCGGCGTTGCGCAGCGGCTCGGCGACGATGAGCAGCACAGTGATGTAGGCGACGAGGAAGCCCACGGAATACATGAAGCCGTCATAGCCGGCCACATAGATCATGCCGGAAATGCCCAGGAAACTGGCGGCGCTCATGTAGTCACCCGCGACGGCGAGACCGTTTTGCCAGCCGGTGATGCTGCGCCCAGCGGCGAAGTAGGCGCTAGCGCCCGTGTTTTTCTTCGCGGCCCAGAAGGTGATGAGCAGCGTGAGGCCGACGAAGGCCAGGAACATGATGAGAGGGGCGGACATAGGAGGAAAGTGACAAATGCAGAATGACAGAAGCCAAGATGGCGTAATCAGCCCTGGCCATGGATGACGGCGGCGGCAGCCTTGTCCCATTGGGTGGCGACGCGCACATAGAGGAAGGCCATGACCCAGGCCATGATGAACTGTGACAACGCGAAGACGTAGGCCACGTTGACCTCACCCCAGACCTTGGTTTTCATCATTTCCGGGAAATAACCCACGAGCACTGGCAGGGCGAGATAGAACAACATGCCGAAAACAAAGGCGGGAACGATGAACGCCTTCTTTTTCGCCAGCAGCGCACGAAATTCCGGCTTTGCCTCCAGTTGTTCCCAGTTCACAGATGATTTTTCGCTCATAGAGGGCGCGAGGTTAGGAAGTCGGCTTCGGTTTGGCAAGACCTAGCGTCCAAACGGGCGTGAAATCTTCTCCAGTCGTGATCTCTCACTCAAACGCGCTGATCACCGGCTTGCCGTCGAATTCGGCGGGCAGCGGCACATCCAACAGCCACAGCGCCGTCGCGGCGGTGTCGTAGGTCGTCACGGGATCGGTGATGGTGAAGTTTTTCTTCACGCCTTTGCCCCAGGCCACCCAGGGGATGAGCATGTCATCAGGAATGTTCAGGCCGTGTGTTTTGTCATGCCCGCCGTGGTCGGCGCTGATGAGCAGCACGCTGGAATCGGCAAGGCCCGCGTCTTGGATGGCCTGCCAGACCTGCCAGAGCGCTTGGTCGGTGACTTTAAGCGCCTCTTTTTGCTGCGGCGAACCCCAGCCGTCCTTGTGCCCGGCGGTGTCAGGATCAGCAAAGTGAATGAAGCAGAGCCGTGGCTTGTGCTCCTTGATCCAGGGTGCAGCCTGCTTCGCCACCATTTGTGAAGGCTTTTTGTCCTTCTCAATCTCGGGAGACCCCGCCACCGGGGCCGTTGTCTGCGGCCCGCCAAAGTCGAAGAGATCCACCGTATCCTTCAGCCACAAGTGGCGGAACTTGATCTTGCCCACAAACATCGCGGTCACCGCCTTGGAATCGGTGGCTTTGAGCAGCGAGAACACGGTGGGCACCTTCACCGGTCCACGGATCGGTGTGAAGGCGTTCCACAGGATCTGGTGCTTGGCCGGTCCCACGCCCGTGAGCATGGAGGTGTGCGAGGGCAGCGTGATCGAGGGAAAAATCGTGCTCGCCTGCCATGTGACCGCGCCTTCAGCGGCGATTTTCTTCAGCGTGGGCGTCTCCGCCTCTGCCACAACCGCCGGCTTGGCTCCGTCAATGCTGACAATGAAGACATGCTCGGCCCGCGGAGCCGCGTGGGCGGTGAAAGCAAGAGCCAGGGCGGATGCAATGAGGCGGGTGGTGAATCGCATAAGGATAAGAGCGCGAAGTAACGCCATTCGGCTCAAGTTGCTTCCAAAACATTGCGACACCGTTGTTGCAGCGCTTGCGCCTTGAGCAGCCCCGCACCCTGCGCCAAGTGTGTGCTGTTCATGGAAGCCTGGATCGTCATCTCACTGCTCATCATTGCCGTCATCGCCTTCGCCACGGAGAAAATCTCCGTGGACTTGGTCACGTTGGGAATGCTGTGCGTGCTAGTTCTGTGCGGCATTTTGCGGGTGGACCAAGCCTTCGCAGGCTTTGGCGACCGCGTCATCGTGCTGCTGGCCTCCATTTTCATCATCGGTGCCGCGCTGCGTGAAACCGGCATCTTGGATGCGATGGGCGGGCTGCTTGCCCGTGGGCTGGGCAAGCGGCCAGCGCTGCTGCAGACCGTGCTCATGGCGGTGGTGGGACTCATTTCCGCTTTTATGAACAATACCACCGTGACCGCCGTGTTTCTCGGCCCGGTGATGGGTCTGGCGCGGCGGATCGGCGTGCCGCCTTCGCGTTTGCTCATGCCGCTGGCCTTTGCTGCTATCCTCGGCGGCACCTGCACTCTGATCGGCACCTCCACGAATGTGGCCGTCAGCGGCGCGATCACCAAGCTGGGCCTGGAGCCGCTTGGCATGTTCGAGTTCACCCATGTCGGTCTGGTGGTGCTGGTTAGTGGCATCGCCTTCATGGTGCTGTTTGGTTCCAAACTGGTGCCGGAGCGTGATCAAGTCACCGTCAGCGCCGATGCCTTGCGCGAATACCTAGCCGAGGTCGTCGTGTTGCCAAACTCGCCGCTCATTGGCCAGGAAGCCTTTGATTCGGACTTTTCCGCGCTCGAATTTCAGGTGCTCAAAATCAACCGCCAGGGCCAGTTGCTCGATGCCGGGCCAAATCTGCGCTTTGAGACGGGGGATGTCGTGCTGGTAGCCGGCAAGGTGGAAAACCTCATCAAGGTGAAGAAAATCGAAGGCCTCGACATCCTAGAGGACGTCACGCTGCGCAGTTCCGGCATCGACATGCGCGACGCGCAAGTCGCCGAGGTCGTGCTCACACCGCGCTCCGGCATGGTGGGCCGCTCCCTGCGGGAAAACAACTTCCGCCAGCGCACCGGCCTCTCTGTGCTCGCCCTCATGCGCGGCGAGCGCTCCCTGCTGCACCACATGGCCGATGAAAAACTGCACGCCGGCGACGTGCTGCTGCTCCAGGGCGCAAACGAGCGCTTCCGCTCCATTGAGGAGGGCGGTGAGATCGTCGTCCTCACCCAGCACCAGTTCAGCGCCGAGGCACGCCGCCGCGGCTTCATCCTGCTGGCCGCGTTCGTGCTCGCGGTCATTGCCAGCAGCCTTGAGTGGATACCAGACACCATCGCCTTCGTCCTCGTCGCCATGTTTGCCGTTTGCTCACGCTGCATCAGCCTCGAAAACGCCTACGCCAACATCGACTGGCGGCTGCTCATCCTCATCGGCGGCATGATGGCCTTCGGCGTGGCGATGCAGTCCTCCGGAGCCGCCGCCATGGTGGCCGATGCCATCACCGGTTGGCTGCAACCCTGGGGCGTCTTCGCCGTCTTCGCCGGCTTCTGCGTCCTCACCGTCCTACTCACGCAGCCAATGTCGAACGCCGCCGCTGCGCTCGTCGTGCTGCCCGTCGCCATGCAGGCTGCGGTGTCGATGGGGGCCAGTCAGCGCGCCTTTGCCATCGGCGTGATGCTCAGCGCCTCCGTCTCCGTGCTCACCCCCTTCGAACCGAGCTGCATCCTCGTCTATGGCCCCGGCAAATACCGCTTTTCCGACTTCATCAAAGCCGGCGGCGGCCTCACCTTCGTCATGCTCCTCATTGTCCTGGCGATGGTGCCGATGTGCTGGCCGCTGAAATAGTCTTTTAAGCTACCTCAGACGAGACCTCTTCAAGGTCATGCGTTGAAAAGATGAAGGGCCGACGGTTGTTCACGCGTGCTGTAGCCGTTTCGCAGATTTTTTGCGAACTTCGGGAGCTAGGACGGAGTGAAACTGCTGTGCGATGTTGTGCCAGTCGAATTCATCACGACGAACATGCTCCATGCCCTGCGCGGCAAGGCGCGAACGAAGTTCTTGGTCGGTGTAGAGCGACTGCAAGGCAGCCACGAACGGCGCGTGATCGACGAGAGCGCCAGCGGTGTTGATCTCGGGGTTCATGAGCAGCCTGGAGCACGGGATTTTCAGCGCAGGCACGGCCCATTCGGCCAAAGCGGAGGAGTCCGGCACGATCTGCGGGATGCCGCAGGCCATGCCTTCCATGGTGGTGAGGCCCCAGCCCTCGCCCAGCGTGGTGGAAATCTGCAAGTCGAGGCTGCCGTAGATGCGCTGGAGATGCTGCGGGCTTTGCAGGCTGCGAATGTCATCGCAACCAGTGAGCAGCAGACGATCAGCGATGCCGTGGAAAGCGGCGACGCGGCGCAGATCCCAGCCCGTGTCTTTTTGAGCGCAATGCAGGAGGAGGAAGGCGTTGGAGACGCGATGCTGCTTGATCCAGTCGGCGAAGATGTGAATGGAGAGATCCAGGCGCTTGCGCGGCTGGTTGCGGTTGAGATTGCCGGCGATGAAGGCGTTGTGCGGCACGTTCAGATCGAGCAGGCGACGTGCCTCCGAACGAATCATCGGCTGGAACAATGCGGTGTCGATGCCATGCGGAATGACCTGCCGTTTACCTTTGAATCCGGCCTTCACCGCCTCACGATGACCGAAGTTCGTGTACCACACGGCGGCATGCAGTTTATTCAGTTCCTGCATGGCCGCCGGATCAAGGTGGCCACCGTCCACAGGCATGTAACCGATGATGGGAACGCCCTTCGGTGCGATCTTCGCGAACTGAGCCACGTTCCACCAGTCGTTGTTGATGATGACAGCGGCGGGATCGAACTCTGCACAGAGATGCGCAAAACGGTTCATGCCCCACATGTCTCCGCCCTGGCAGGCGGGCATGACTTGATAGGGCAGTTCGTGTTCGGAACCATCATAGTTGATGCCGGAGACGACCACATCCCACTGATGCTGAAGATGATTCAACACAGCGTGTGTCACGGTGGCGAAGCCGGTGGGCACGAGTGCGTCGCCGATCCAGAGCAGACGTGGCTTCTGCTGCTTGACGCCGAAGAACCGCCGGAACCACCCCTTCTTGGCAGGTTCTTTTTCAACCGTCGTGGTGCCAATGGCAAATTCCCCGCTGGCCATCACAGTGAGTGAGCCGGCGCTCGTTTTCCGCGTCGAAACAGCGGCGTTCGACACCGGGCGCTTCGAACCGTCACTGTCTTTGATGCCCACTGCCTTTGATTTCGCCCTTGGGCGGACCGCCTTCTTGGAAGACACGCTGGCCGCCTTGCTGCTTTGGGACTGCTTTTTCATGGGATGTGCGTGGGTTGAGGTGAATTCTCGGGTCATTTTTCGTGAATATCACAGTCCGGTATCGTGAATATCACAGTCCGGCAGCAAGAGGCGCAACTCCGCCAAAAGCGCATGATCCACGGAGTCGCTCACGCGCAACCATTTCAATTGCTTGCAGGATGAGAGATAGGGCAGGGCTTCACGAGTGATCACCGGACTTGAGGTGAGATCGAGGTGGCTGAGGTTGCTGAGACTGGAAAGGCTGCTCAGTGCTGTGGCAGGCACCTGCAAACCGCGCAGATTGAGGTTGGTGACCGTGCCTGCGGCTTTGAGCAGGGCGACGAGTTCCTTCAGGTCTATTTCATTGGAGATCGGCAGACCCGAGACGGCAAAACAGACCCGCCACACAGTGAAGGACTCATTCCTCAATCGGTCCATCTGCCAGACGTCGGCATTCCCGCCCATCCCCTTCTCCACGATGGCAGGAGTGCTGACATTGAGAAATCCTTCGTGTGCGAAAACCCACTCGGCCAGCCTCACCTGCTCTGGAGCTGCCTGAGCCTGCTCTACGTCAGGCACGGAGGCTGAAACCAGGCCTGAGGATGTGGCAGGCCGCACCGCACGCCATCCAAAGGCGGTCAGTGCACTGAGCAGAAGTAAGGCTGCCGCCTTAGCTGGCCACAATGCCCGAGGTTTGCGGGTTTGGATCTGGATTGTGTCAGCATCGGTGGGAATCCGGCCCAGTTTCTCATCGGGAGTCGTGGCCACACTCTTGGGAAAGCGACGGAAATTTTTCCAGTTGTCGCTGTTCCTGAGCAGCTTCTCCAGCACCTGCGTCATGTCGCTGATGTGCTGGTAACGCTTCTCCGGGTTGCTCTGCATCGCCTTGCTGACGACGACGTCGATGCCCTTGTCAGCACCTGAGCAGACGGAGGGTGGCTCCCATGCACCCTTGGGCAGGTGTCCGGTGAAGATCTCATAAATCATCACGCCGAGGGAGTAAATGTCCGCGCGGTGGTCGATCTTCCCGTCGTGATCGAGCGCCTCGGGCGCGATGTAGTGCGGCGTGCCAAGCGTCGTGCCGGTGGCAGTGTAATCTGCCGACTGCGGGCCGACGACTTTCGCTAAGCCGAAGTCCGCCACTTTCACATTCCCACGCTCGTCGATGAGGATGTTCGCGGGCTTAACATCGCGATGCACGATGCCGCGCTCGTGCGCGAACTGCAGCGCCTCGCAGACCTGGGTGATGATTTGGAGGATCTGCCGTGGCTCAGGCGAGTCGCGCTTCAGCAGGTGCTGCAAGTCCATGCCGGAGACGAACTCCATGGTGTAATACATATGGCCCTCGGCGGTCTCGCCAAAGTCATACACGGCGACAATGTGCGGATGATTGAGCCGTGCGAGCGCCTCGGCCTCGCGCCGGAAGCGCTCGGCGAAGGTGGCTTTGTTGCGATGCACCTGGGGCAGCAGCTTCACGGCCACGGTGCGGTTGAGGCTTTTCTGCACTGCCTTGTACACCGCCCCCATGCCGCCACTGTCGATGAATTCGAGGAACTGGTAGCCGGGAATCAGGACATCCAGCTCCGCCGTCGAGGGCGGCGCGAAGGGTTCGAACTTGATGGCGTCACCGCCTTGGTTCTGCGCCGATTGCATGCGGCGTTTTAAGCGCAAGCGGCCCGCTTAGCAAGACATCCCGACCGATAATCCCAAAATAAACCATATGCCCCGAGGGATTTCCCTTTTGCATCCTTCGCATTTTAAGCTGCCCGATACGCGGCCAGGAGTTGCTCCACGCTGCGTTCCCAGTTCAGTTCCTGGGTCAAACGCGTATGACCGGCGGCGGCGAGGGTTTGGCGGAGGGATTCGTCGTCGAGTAAGGTGAGGATGGCATCTCCGAGCAGTTCGGCGCTGTTTTACATGACATAAACGGCGCCGTCTCCAGCGGAGAAACGACCCTCAACGGTGCCGAACATGACGATCGGCTTCGCGAAGGCCATGTATTCGAGCACCTTGTTCATGGTGCAATGGTCGTTGTAGGCGTTGATGGGATCGCAGGCGACGCCGAGGTCGATGCTGCGCAAGGCGCGGCACAAAAACTCATCGCTGACACGCCCAGGCATGCGGATGTGCTCCTGCAGGCAGAGTTGGTCGCGCAACTTAAGCAATTCGGTATGCTCGGGGCCGGACCCCATGAGAAGGAACTGCACATCGGTGCGTTGGCGCATTTTAACGATGTGATCGGCGGCGCGGACGAGGTAATCGACGCCATCGGCATTGCCCATGACGCCGATGTAGCCGACGAGGTGTTTTTTTCCTGCCCGCAGTGATTCATCCGGCTCCGCCGTGGTTTTCATGCGGTTCGGAGCGGTACGGACGACGAAGGCGCGGTCATCCCGCAGCTTGCCTCGCTTCTTCACCGCACGGAGTACGCTTTGGTTGGTGGCGATGACGACATTGGCGAGGGCGAGCGTGCAGCGCTCGGCGATGCGCACGGCCCAGTACATGAGGCCACGTCTGCCGAACTTAGCCTCAAACATCTCCGGCCACAGATCATGCACGTCAAAGATGACTTTCACGCCGCCCAAGAGCTTGAAGGGCAGGGCGACGAGGAAGAGCAGATCAGGCGGATTGCAGAGATGAATGACGTCGAACCCGCCTCGGCGCCAAGCTTTGAGCGCACAGCGGAATTCACCCCACAAGGCAGAGGCGTACTCGGAAACAAAACCACCCACGGAATTCGCCTCGCCGCTGATCCAGTGGCGGTAGATCTGGATGCCTTCGAGCACTTCTTCCGGCTGCGTGTAGCCACGCATCTGCGGGCAGATCACCGTGACCTGATGCCCGGCATCCCGCAAGGCGCAGGCTTCCTGCCACACGCGCCGGTCGAAAGGCACCGGAAGGTTTTCGACGAGGATGAGGACGCGCATGGCGGGCGGAAATCAGGCACCTGGGCCGACCTTGGCAGCGCGCTGTTCCTTGGAAAGCCATTGGATCTTGAGCTCCTTGCCATCTTTGGCACCGCCGCCGAAGAAATCGCCAGTGTCTTTGAGGGTGACGAAGATGATGAAGCCAAACAGCATCAAGGCGCAGGCAGTCTGCACATATTCGAGGATGCGCCCCTGCGCCGGCTTGCGGCGGATGGCTTCGATCGCGGCCATGGTGATGTGACCACCGTCGAGCACGGGCAGCGGCATCATGTTAAGAATGGCGAGGTTGATGTTGAAGACGACGCTGAACCACAACACAAGACGCCAGCCATCGGGGTGCTGGAATAGCTTGTAGTAGAGACGACCGACACCCACAGGGCCGCTCATATGAGCAGGGCTGAGGTCGGACTTGGGCGAGACCAGCTTGGAGACGAGGTTGCCCATGTGACGCACGGCGTCGCTGATCTGCTCCCAGGGCGTGAGAATGACGGGGGTGCGCTTGCCCTCCACATCCCAGGCCACACCGATCATCGGGTATTCTTTTTTGTCTTCCGTGAATTCCTTCAGATTGCTCTGATCAGGAATGCGCGGCACAACGGGAATTTGAAGGACTTTGCCATCGCGTTCGACATCAAGCATGATCGTCTTGCCAGGAGTGGCCTTGATGTAATCTCCCAGCTCTCCCATGCTGCGCAGAGGTTTGCCATCGGCCTTGACCACGAGATCGTTGGCCTTGAGTCCCGCTTCTCCCGCCGGGCTGTTTGGGGCGATGCTGCCGACCATGGGAGTCATCTGGCCTTCCAGACCGACGGAGCGGAGGTCAGGACGCTTGAAAATGGCACTCCACCAGGAGGTGGGCGCGGCGGGCTGGTCGGACTTCGGCCAGGACTTCGGATCGACGTCGAATTTCATCACGCCTTGGCCTGGACGTTCCACCTCAAAGGCGATCTTGTCTCCCTCGCTGGCCACGACGCTCCAGCGCACGCTATCCACGAGTCCTTCGAAGCGTTTCACCGGCTGGCCATCCACGTTGAGCACCTTGTCACCAGGGAGAATACCAGCCTGCATGGCAGGGCCGCCTTGTTCCACACGACCGACGATGGTGGTGGTGTGCGCCTCACTTTGAGGCTTGCCAACGAGCCAAACGGCCACGGCGAACAAGCAGGCAAGCATGAAACTGAACAGCGGACCCGCGAAGGCCACGATGGCCTTGTCCAGCGGAGTGATGGGCGGAAGCGTTTCTGTGCTGGTCTCACCTTCGAGGCCGCCCATGGGGGCCATCTGCGGCAGGGCCACGAATCCACCGGCGGGGATGCTGCCGAGTCCGTATTCCACGCCGTTGAGGGTCTTTTTCCAGATCGGCTTGCCGAACCAGATGTAAAACTTGTCGATTTTGAGGCCACGCCAGCGGGCGGCAAGGAAATGACCCCATTCGTGGACGACGATCATGAGGTTGAAGACCAGAATGACCTCCAGGAGAAGGATGAGGAAGCTGAGAATCTCACCGAGAGTGCCGAAAGAGGAAAGCCAAGCCATGGAAAAAAGGAAATTACGGTCAGAACAGGGTTCTTCACCGGCAAGAGCGCCAGCAGAGGAGACGGAAAGCTAACATCCGGCGATGATTGGCGCAAATGATGCGCAGAGGTTTGTTCCGGGCGGGTGGCAACCTCCGCCACATGCCGTTGAAGATGAAATATTTGCCATCCAGTGCCCTCAGACGTATCGCTTTGCCTTTATTTCTCGATGCTAAACCGCACCACTCTTTGCCTGATCCTGCCCTGGATGCTGCTCTCCTGCCGTTCTGTGAAGAGCGTGGTGGCAGCCGTGGAGGTGAAGCCCTCCAGCTTTCTGCCCAATGCAGCGAAACTGACTGAAGACCGCAAGCGCTCGCCCTTCCTGGGCAATTGGTGGAACCCGAACGCGCGCGTGCAAAAAGCTGCGGAGAAAGTGAAAAAAATCTACATCGCCCCAGTGATTTCGGATCACCTGCGGCCGATGCGGCAAAAGCTCAGCAAACTTGAGTTCAGCCAGGAACGGCGGGCCCAGAAAGTGGTTCAGCTCGCCGACTACGCGCACGAAAAATTCACCCACGCCTTCAAGTCTGCCAAAACACCGCGATTCACCCTCGTGGACGCTCCTGCCAAGGACGCCATGACCCTGAAGCTCTCCATCCTCGAATGGGAACCCAACACACTGACGGGGCTGGCGGCACGTGAGGCTTTGGACCTTGTGACCCTGCCCATGGTGGGTGATTTGCTGGCAAAACCGGCCCGAGGGCAGATTGCCATCGAAGGCATGATCATCGAACCCAAAACACGCAAGTCCTGGTTCGAGTTTGCCGACAAGGAGGAGGCCAAGACCCTCCTTCTCTTCTTCCCACAGGAACTATTTGCCTCGGGACAGGCCAAGTTTGCCATCCGGGAATGGGCACGTCAGTTGGTGAAGCTCATGAGCACGCCTTCGGACGTGAAGGTGCGGGATAGCCTGCCTTTCCAGATCATCGCTTTCTGAGCGGCACTCCACAGTTTTCAAACCCACGTTCTCACGCGTCGTGCAGCTCAAAGATGCCCTCGATCTCTACGGCGATGTTCCCTGGCAGTGAGCCCATGCCCACCGCGCTGCGTGCGCCGATGCCATGCTCCTCGCCCCAGACCTGGCCAAACAGCTCGCTGCAGCCGTTGATGACCTTCGGATGATCCGGAAAATCGGGCGTGCTATTCACCATGCCGAGCAGCTTCACCACGCGCTTGACGCGGTCCAGGCTGCCGAGTTCGCTTTTCAGCGTCGCCAGCAGGGCGAGCGCGGTTTGTTTGGCGGCGGCCTTGCCCGCGTCGAGATCCAGATCCGCGCCGACCCGGCCGCAGATGTATTCGCCGTCGCCCAGGAAAGGCCCGTGGCCGGAGACGTAGGCCACATTGCCCAAGATGACGACGGGCTTGTAAACACCGCCGCGTGGCGGCGGTGGCGGCAGGGTCAGTCCGAGGGAGGCGAGTTGTTGTTCGGCAGTCATGGCGTGTGGAAAGGATCAGGCATCGTTGAACAACTGGCGGTTCTTCCAGAAATAACTGAAGCCGGACACCAGAGTGAGCAGCGTGGTGAAATACACAATGATGTCGCCCACCCAGCCCGGCACCGTGGCATAAAACGGTTTCGCAAAACCGAACAACGTCTCTTCTGAAGCCAGTTTCACGAGATACCAGCTCACCGTGATGATCTGCCAGAGCATTTTATGTTTCCCCAGTTTTTCCGCCATCAGGATGGCCCCCTGCCCCGCTGCGATGAGCCGGATGCCCGTCACGAAAAACTCCCGCGCCAGCACCACCACCGCCACCCAGGCCGGCAGATCCCCCTGCTCCACCAGCAGGATGAAGGCCGCCGCGATGAGGATCTTGTCCGCCAATGGGTCGAACAGCTTGCCAAAATTCGTCACAATGCCACGCGCCCGCGCGATCTTCCCGTCGAAGTAATCCGTGACCGACGCCACGCCGAAAACCAATGCCGCAATCGTGACGTGGTGCCCCACCGGCAGGTAAAAGCACACGACAAACACCGCCGTCAGTGCAAGACGGGCAACGGTGAGCTGGTTCGGCAGGTTCATGAGAGGGCGGCCTTCTGAGTAGCGATGGAATGCCCCCGCTGTCAATGCCGGGACTGGGACAAAAAAAGCCCAAACTACTGCGCACTGCGCTCAAAAGCATCCGCTTGGCCCTCGATCAACGCAATGGCCTCTCCTGCGAGGTAAAGTGAACCTGCGATGAGCACAGGTTGCGCCCCTCCCGCCGCATGAAGCGCTTCCGCCACGTCGGCGTGCATAGCCACCGGCCTTGGCTCAAGTCCCAGCCCCTGCCAAACGCGACAAAGCGCTTCTGCAGGCAGCGCCCGGGGTGATCCAAAAGACGTGAAATGCCAGCCATCCACGATGGACGCGATCTCCCGCAACACGCCGGAAACATCCTTGCCCGCCACCGCCCCGAAGACGACCTGCGCCCGCTGCTGCGGAAACTGCTCCCGCCACGTCCGCACCAGTACACGGGCGGCATCCAGATTGTGCGCACCGTCAATGACGACGCCAGGACGGATCTTTTGGAAGCGGGCTGGCCATTCCACCTCGCGCAGTCCGCATTGGATCACGTTTTCGGCAAAATCAAAGCCTGCGGCTTTCAATGCAGCGACGGCCATCGCCGCATTCCAGCGCTGATGCGGCCCTGGCAGGCCCGTTTCGCGGCTCCACGCAGTTTCGAGCACCGTGAGAGGCGTACCACGCTCCACGGCGGTTGTTTGGATGACTTCCAGCGCCTCCCTCTCCTGCGTCATCGTGATCACGGGTACTCCCGGCTTGATGATCCCGGCTTTTTCAGCGGCGATCTTCGCCAACGTGTCCCCCAGCATGTCCATGTGATCCCAGCCAATCGGCGTGATGACGCTGACGGCAGGCCAGAGGGCGTTCGTGGCGTCCAAACGTCCCCCCAAGCCCGTTTCGAGGATCACCCACGGATTCCCGCGCCGCGCGAACCATTCGAGCGCCAGAGCCAGCGTCAGTTCGAAGAACGTCGGATGCGGGTTCCAGCCTGAAACACGCTCACGCAGGCGGTTGATGCCCGCAGAGATCTCATCTGACGAAATCATGCGCTCCGCATCCCGAATGCGCTCACCGAAATGCACTAGGTGCGGCGAGGTGAACAAACCAGCATTGATACCCGCCTGCTTTAAAATCGAGTGCATGAAGGCGCAGGTGGAGCCTTTCCCATTCGTTCCGGCGACGTGGATGAATTTCTGACCGGCGGCAGGCAGCCCCAGCTCGCGCAGCAATCGTTGCGCATTGTCGAGCCCCAGCTTGATGCCGAAGAGCTGCGTGCTGTAAAGCCAGTCGATTTCCTTTTGCGCCGTGTCGTGGGTCATTCGCTTGGCATACGGTGCCTGCGCCGCAGCAGGGCGCAAGCGCCGAGCAGCAGCAGAAGGAAACGCGAGGGTTCCGGCACAACGCTGAAGTCGATGCCGACCGTTTCCATCTGGCCGAGATAAATCGGGATGAAATTGTCGATGGAATACGGAACGCTGCTGATCGTTCCAACGACCGAATGGGTGCCGACAAGCGCCAGACTTCCATGCCACGGGATGAAGGTCGGACCGCTGGAGTCGCCACCTTCGACGATCGAATCCCCAGGAAGACTGCTGTTGTGTCTGTAGCCGATGCCATAGCTATCCTCGCCTATGCCTCCGGGGAAATTGTAGGGCAGCAGGACATCGACCGTGTTGGCCCCGAGGCGCGGCCCGTTGGAACCATGGCCGTAAATGAGCGCCGGCAGCCCAAGGTATGACGCTAGCGTGTTCAACTCCAGAATGGGGTAATTGGTGATGCCATGCGCGGCATTCAAAGACGTCGAAAGCATGCCGACGGCGAAATCGCTCGTCTGGCCATTGAAAGTAAAGTTGTAAGACGTACCGCTCACGCCGTAGCTGACGACGGTGTCCAAGGTGGGACTGTAAAAGTTCAAGGTGGAGCCAGCTCCAGGCCCATAATGATTCGCATAGACAAAATGCTGGTCGCTGATCATCGCGAAGCTCTGCGCTGAGTTGGTCGCGTTCCAGCCAACGCCGGAGAGGTCGTAACCGTTGCCGAGGAAGGACGCCGAGGTGTTTTCAACAGGCGCGGTCGGGTAGCCGGAGGCGAAACGGTCATTCGTGGCCGAGTCATAGCCTACAATCGTCAGGGCGTTGGCCGAAGTGGCGGCCAGAAGCGCGAAAAAACTGGTGACCTGAAACAAATTCACGACCTCATCATGCTGCAATTTCGCAGATAGCCAAGAAACAAGTTCATGACGGAGGATTCGTGGTTTCGCAGCCGCTGCGTGCCGCTATCGTGCTGCCGCATGTCTTTGACTCCCGACCCTGATTCCCCGACTTGGCTCAAACGTTTCTGGTGGCTGCTGGCCGCCGTTTTCATCGCCCGTGTGGGTGTGATGCTCCTGTTTGTGAGTGGCGCGGATCTGGCCGGGGACGAAGCCTACTACTGGGACTGGGGCCGCAGGCCAGACTGGGGTTACTTCAGCAAGCCGCCGATGATCGGCTGGATGATGGGGGTGATCGGCTGGCTGACTGGAAACGCCGAGTGGGGCATTCGTTTCGCCGCCCTGCTACTCGGCACGGCCACGCTGGTCGTCATGCACCGCATCGCGCTCGTGCTGTTTGATGCCAGGACGGCTTTTCTCACCGCAGTGCTCGTGCTGCTGACGATTGCGAACGCCGGGCTGAACCTGCTGCTCACCATCGACGCACCGCTGCTGCTCTGCTGGACGCTGGGGCTGCTGCTGTTCTGGTTCGCGGCGCAAAAACCCTCCTGCAACACCCGCTGGCTCGCGCTGACCTTCGTCATCGGCCTCGGCACGCTCAGCAAACAGATGATGCTGGCCTTTCCCATCCTGATGCTCGCCTTCGCCGCCGTTTCTCGCGAGGACCGCCCGCTGCTGCGCAATCCGCGCCTGTGGCTCACCATCCTGTTCGGCATGGCCTTCATCATCCCTGTGCTGAAATGGAATCAAGAGCACGCGTGGATCACCCTAGAGCACACGAAGCATCACTTCGACACGCAGAGCCTCGGCTTTGGCAAATGGATCGGCCGCACACTCGAAAACGTCGGCCTGCAGGCGCTGATCTACACGCCTGTGACCTTCGTGGCGCTCGTGGCCGTGATGCGAGGGGCCCTCAAGCAACGCGCCAAGCTCACGCGGCCCGTGTTGTTTCTGCTGCTGGCCTCCGCGCCCGCCCTAGCCTGCTTCGCGCTGTTGGCACTGCGGCAACGCATCAATCCGAACTGGCCTGCCGCCTTCTTCGTGCCCGCCTTTGTGCTGGCGGCAGCCTGGATGCGCGGCTGGCTGCCCTCGGCGGCCAATCCCGGCTGGCAGCGCTGGTCCCTGCGTGTCGGGGGCGCATTGGTCATCATCGTTCATCTCGCGCTGGTCATTGTTTTCACCACCGACCTGAAAGGCATCGACAAGCTCGCCAGCATCCGCGGCTGGCGTGAGGCGGGCATTGAAGCGCAAAAACATCTCGATCAAGTGCCGCGAGCGGAAAAGACCTTCGTCATGGCGCTCGGCCATCGCTACCACGCAGCGCAGATGGCCTTCTACATGCCCTCGCATCCGCGCTTGTATCGCTGGGAACCCAGCGGCACGCCGCAGTCCCAATACGAGGTCTGGCCGGGGCCGGAAGAACGCATCGGTTACGATGCCTTAATCCTCGATCCTTCCCCAGGCCGTGGCCTGCTTGAAAACCCGGTCTTCGCCGCCGCCTTTGAAAAAATCGAGCATCGTGGAGACATCCGCATCGTGCTCGGCCAGCAGACACGCGAGTTCAGCGTGTATCTGGGCACGAATCTGAAATCTTGGAAACCCGTACGACCCTAAAAATGACAACCCCAGAATACCGAATGCCGAATACCGCTCCTCAGCGTGGCTTTGTCATGCTTGTGCGCGTCATTCGTCATTCTGCATTTATCCTTCGTCATTTCACCCCATGACCGCCTGGGATCTCAGCCTGCTGCATCAAATCAACACCGCAGGAGCGCATCCGGTGCTCGACTGGCTCATGCCTGCGCTCTCCGCCATTGAAGCGTGGCTGCCGCTCATCATACTGGCGGCCCTGCTCACTGCTTGGCTCGGCGGCAAACAAGCACGAACCATGCTGCTCTGCCTCGCCATCGCCATCGCCCTCGGCGACGCCGTGATCTCCAACACACTGAAGAAAACCATCGGTCGAGTGCGCCCTCGCGATGCGTTGGAAGGCGTGATCGTGCGTGATCTCGGCATCGCCAAGCCTGCCTTCATGCGCCTGTTTGAAACACCCGTGGTCAAAGCGAGCGAGCCGCGCGGCGAAACACGCGGCAAGTCCTTCCCTTCCAGCCACACGGTCAATCTTTTTGCCGCCGCCACAGTCATCGCCTGCTTTTATCGCGGCGCAGGCACCGCGATGTATCTGCTGGCCGCCGCCGTCGCTTATTCGCGCATCTATTGCGCTGCGCACTGGCCCTCCGACATCCCGCCATCCATGGCGCTCGGTGTCTTGACTGGTCTGGGAGTGGTCAGCGCGACGAAACGATTCATGAGCCGGTGGAACGCACCGGTTTGACGTGAACCATGAGCACACCGACGACGAGCCATGCATGCGCGAAAGCCCAAGGAACGGCGCTTTTTAAGCGCCTCTGGGCGGTTGCAAACCGCTACGACGGCCTGCCACGTGTAATCATCGACCGCGCGATTTGGTCCTCATCGCTCACCAGCACGAGCATGGAGGACACGGCGGTAATGGGCGAGATCGTGTTTGAGTGAGGTCAAGGACCTTGGACTGCGGCAGCCTGCTGCCGCTTTGCCAAGGCAGCCCTGCTGCCGCCGAAGTCCGAAGGCGAATGAAGAACACCCTCGGCTGGCGCAAACGCGGGAGCGCCTCGGCGTGGCCTGAAAGCGGCAGCAGGCTGCCGCAGTCCATGTCAATTCAGGTTACTCGCCATCCTCGGCGGCGATTTCATCGAAGGGGAAGCTCGCGATGGTCTGCACCCAGGCTGGCGTCGCTTCGCGTTTGAAGGCTGCGGCGCTGCACCACTTCCACTGCGAGGCTAGCGGCACCAGCCCGTGATGCCGTGGGTTTTGATGCACATAGTTCAACCGTGCGAGGTAGCTCTGCGGATAGGTGAGATGCGTCTCGCGGTAGTTCTGCCAAAGACGCGATCTGCCAGGCGTGCCGTCTTCCAGGTTCAATCGTTTGGTGGCTAGGCTGTGAAGCTTCTGGATGACCGTTCGCAACGTCTCCGCACCACCCGTCGGACTGTGCGCCACAACGTGGTAATGATTCGAGAGCACCGCCCAGGCCTCCAGTTTCCATCCAGGCTCCGCCAAGGCATCAAAGAGCATCTGCTCAAACCAATCGCGACGTTCCGGTGTGTGAAACAGATGCTTCTGGTCACGAGCGCGTGCCGTGACGAAGTAAACCCCGCTTTCCGAGAGCCGATGCGGCGGCGCGTGCGGCCAATGCCGGGTGCCGCGCAGGCCTTCCTCCTCGGATGAGACATCAGGTGTCATGGTGAAGAGGATGAATGAATCTCGCTGGAATGGTCAAGTACGGAGTCATTGTACCTACATGGACTGCGGCAGCCTGCTGCCGCTTTGCCAAGGCAGCCCTGCTGCCGCCGAAGTCCGAAGGCGAATGAAGAACACCCTCGGCTGGCGCAAACGCGGGAGCGCCTCGGCGTGGCGACGTGGGTGTCATTGAGTCGATCATTCTCTCTGGCAGAAAGCCGTGCGGGGAGCGTTGGTTGAAGAGCCTCTCAACCTTTGTCATCAACGCCATGAAGCCACTTCTCTTTGCCAGCCTAGCACTTGCCACCACCGCATTCTCGCAGGAATTGAAACGCAGCATCCCCTATGTCGAAAATGGGCACACACGGCATGTGCTGGACATCTACTCACCTGCGAATGCGAAGGATCTGCCGGAGGTGTTCTGGATTCACGGCGGCGGCTGGCAGACGGGTGACAAGGCAAACGTGCAGGAAAAACCCGCGTGGTTTTTGAGCAAAGGTTTCGTCTTTGTCTCCATCAATCACCGTCTGCTACCTGAGGTGGACATGGGCACACTCGTTCGCGATGTGGCAAAGGCTTTTGGCTGGATGCACAACAACATCGCCAAGCATGGGGGTGATCCGAAGCGTGTGCTCGTCGGCGGGCATTCCTCCGGCGCACAGCTTGCGACGCTGATCTGCACGGATGATCGTTATTTGAAAGCAGAAGGCGTGTCTTTTGAAGATCTCATCGGCTGCATGCCCGTCGATGGTGACACCTACGACATCCCTGCGATCATTGAGGTCGCGGAGACGCGTCGTCGCGTGCATCACCAGCCGCAGGCGAAGTTTGGACATCGCGAAAAGTTCGGCAATGACCCCGCGAAGCACCTCGACTTTTCCGCCGTGACTCACATCGCCAAAGACAAGCACATCCCGCCTTTCCTGATCCTGCATGTGGCAGATCATCCAGACAACTCGGCCCAGGCGCAGCGACTGGGAGCCGTGCTCAAAGAGGCGGGCCTGCCGGTGACGGTGTTTGGCGGTAAAGAGACGAACCACACCAAGATCAACGCCAACCTCGGTCTTGAGGGCGATCCTGCGACGAAGGCGCTGACGGAGTTTATCACGAAGGTGCTACAAAGCCGCTGAGATCAGCCGCCGTTGACCACCATGCCGCGTAGAGCGCTGGAGTAGCGTGGGAGAGGCAGGATTGCACTCCATCATGAACACACGGCGCCGCTTGAATGACAGCAACTTAATTGAATGATGGCGAATCCTGAAATTCGACTCACGCCGCGCACCTCAGGAGCCAGCTCGTGAGCTTAAATCTAATAATCTCGTTTCCATCTTATTTTGGCGCAACTCTCCCCCTCTTCCCTGACCATCAAAAAAGCCAGGGCCGGAGGGGTGACCTCCGGCCCTGGCGAATGAAAACGACGGTAAAACGGAAATTTCAGCTCACAGCGGCCTGATCCAGATGTTGCGGACACGCACTGGGGGCTCGTTTTTATGGTCCTGGATGCGGATGGGGGCCAGTTCCGGGAACTGGCCGCTGTAGTCGGTGATGTTCTTGTGCTTCGTCGGTCCCATGATCTTCGTGTGGTTCTGCACGCAGATGCCATTCACAAATGTGGTGATGTAGGCCGGTTCCACCACCTTGCCGCCTTCCAGCTTCGGGGCGGTGAAGACGATGTCATAGACCTGCCACTGGCCGGCCGGGCGCACGGCATTCACCAGCGGAGGCGTCTGGCCGTAAATGCCGCCGGTCATGCCGTCGGCGTAGGTAGGGTTATTGTCACAGTCCAGCATCTGGGACTCGTAGCGGTCCATGAAAAACACGCCCGCGTTGCCCTTCTTCTGCGAGTTGCCCTTCGTATGCGGCTCGCTCATCCACTCCAGATGGAGCTGGCAGCTTGCGAACTCCTGCTTCGTCCAGCAGTCGCCACCGGAGATCATGAGCGCGCCGCTGTCGATCTTCCAGGGGCAGGGCATCATCTTGCCGGTTTCCTTGCCCTTGGCGTCTTTTTCCTTCGCCTGGAGGGCGTCTGTGCTGGTGCCGTCAAAGATGATGATCGCGTCCGCAGGCGGAGCCCCGGGCTTTTCGCCAGGAGCCACGGCATTCGGACGGGGGCGGTCGATGTCATGCACCTTCCACTGCGTGCCCGGAATGACCGGCGTGTCCGAATAGCCGATGGGAGAGGGTTTTTCAGCGGCAGGAGCGGCCGGTTTTGGATCAGCGGCCAGGACAGCCAAGCCCGTGAGCGCGAAAGCGAGAGTGGGAACGATGGTTTTCATGAGAGAAGCAGCAAACGGCCTGCCATAGACCATGTTGCAGCCCAAGTCATTTGAACTTCGGGTAAAAACAGGTTGCCTATTCCTCAGAAGGGCGGATTCTCACCTCCCATCAAATCGCGGGATGGAGCAGCCCGGTAGCTCGTCAGGCTCATAACCTGAAGGTCGTTGGTTCAAATCCAACTCCCGCAACCAATCTCAAAGCCCTGTAAATCAACGGTTTACAGGGCTTTTTGTTGGCTGGAAACTACGCCGCCTGCGCCAGCAAGGGAATGCTCTTGTAGCTCTTGGCGTTCTTGCGGCTGGCTTCCTCCACATCGAGGTCGCGTTGCAGCCCTAGCCACAGGTACGCCGACGTGCCGAGAGCACGTGCCAGACGCAGGGCGGTATCTGCCGAGATGCCGCGCCGCCCTTTGATGATGTCCGTGATCCGGCTATGCAGCAGGCCGCAGGCAATGGCGAGATGATACTGGCTGATGCCGAGCGGCTTCAGGAAGTCTTCCAGCAGCACTTCACCGGGATGGATGTTTTCAGGCGTTTCATGGTGGCTCAAAGGAAGTAGTCGGCAGACAGGGCGAAATGAGCCGAGAGCTTGCGGATATGAGCGGCGGTGAGTTGGCGCGTGCCATTGATGATCTTGCTTCCCATGCTGGCTTCCAGCTCCAGTAGGCGGCCTAGATCAGCAGCGGTCATGCTGTGGGCTTCCAGCAGTCCCGCCAAACGCTGCGCCAGCGGCAGCGGCGCGGCTTTCTTCCGGTCGTGGGCATCCTCCCACTCAGCCACCAAGTCAGCTACGAGCGCGAACCAGTCGGATTGGTCCCGGCTCATGTTCTTCTCATGACCCCACAGCGGCGCGAGGGCATCCAACGCGGCTTGATAGTCCGTCTTGTCGCGAATCGGGCGCGGCAGCCAGACGTTGCGACACAGCGCGGAGTAATCGCTTGGCAGTGATTTGAAGGGGATGTTTTGGGCGAGGGTTTTCATAGCTTGTCCTTCCAGCGGTCTTTGGAGTATTCAGCGTGTGACATGAAGGCGAGGGCGAACACCAGCCCACGGTTGAAGTGCATGGCCGCCATGAGGCGAAAGGCATTCCCGCTGATGTTGAACACCAGCACGGTGCGCCCGCTCGCCACCTTCACTTGATCGGCAGCGGGAAACGTCCGCTTTAGCTCCACGAGGTTTTTCCATGATCCGGCTTTGATTGTTTCTGCCCACCATGCCAGTCCCGGCGCGGCAGAAGGATGCCGCTGCATCCACTCGCGCACCGTTGAAGCCTTGATGATTCGCATGATGGATTATCGGCATGTCTGGACAAAATGTCCAGATGCTATTTCACGCCGTCTTCCGGCTGGCGGTGGCCTTGCTGATGCTGCCGCTGATGGGAATGATCTTCTTGGCCGGTGCCTCTGGCACGATGCCCCAGAACTCATCGCCCTCGGTGTAAGTCGCCAGATTCAGGTAATGCTTTTTCAGCACCGCCTCGGTATTCCCACCTTCCAGCGCAGCCTCGCCGACGCTCTTGTGCTTCGCCACATGCATGGAGAAAAACGTGTGGCGAAGCACGTCGTGGCCTCGCTGCATTTCCTTCCTGATGGCCTTCAAATGGCGGTCGTAGCCGGTGGGCAGGATGTCCAGCCCGTAGCGCGTGAGCCACGCCGCCAGCGCAGGCCGGATGATGACCTGCCGATACTGGCCGGTCTTGCTGATGTCGGGCTTGATGTCAAAAAAAGAAAAAAAGATGCCTGGCATGATGGAAACATCCGCGTCTGGTTGCTTCAGTCTCAACGTCCTGAATGGCATGGTCGCCCCGGGCTTGCGGCGCATGGTTTTGACGCTTGGCAAGTTCCGCGCCTGATGCCAGCATCGCCTTCGTGTTCACACGCCCACGGGTTTCGTCACTGAGCGTGCTGCACGTTCTGCAGCGCCAAGCCGCCGCCTCAGGCATCACGCCGTCGCCCCTGGCCAGCAATCCGGCTTTCGTGAGGCAGTGGGCCAGCGACCAGCACGACACGATCCTCAATGGAGTCTTTCGGCCCGCAGGGGTGCCCCAGGTTGGCAATGGCGGCAACGTTGAATCCGGTTCGCTACTAGCCGATGATGCCAAGCCACTCGTCGCGGCATTTCTCTTGCAGTAGGGCTGCTTGGGCCTGTGAGTTCGCCATAAGTGACCAGCCCCAGACCCGCGCTCTGCTGCCAATGGCACTCGATCCATCGCGACGTTCAGCTTCAAGATGACCGAGGTGGATAAGATGGTGAAACGCTGAAGGAGTATCCGAGCAAAACGAGTGAGGCGCGGCGTATGAATGAGCTTTCGTTATCTCCATCTCATGAAAACATCGCTCGCCCTACTCGCCCTCATTTCCACACTCCACGCCGCAGAGCCTCTCTCATGCGAATGGGTCTTCAGCGGCGGCGGCAGCGGGCATGACAAGACGCGGGCGGTGACGACGGACCGTGCGGGGAATGTGTTCCTGGCTTCCGAGTGCGTGGGGGATGCGATGTTTGGCAATCAGCAGCACAAAACCGCTGGTGAGATGGACATGTGCCTGACCAAGCTCGATGCCGCGGGCAAGGCGCTGTGGGTGAGTGGTTTCGGCGGCAGCAAGACGGATCGCGCGTATGGCGTGATCACGGACGCGGCCGGGAATGCGTATGTCACGGGGCACTTCGAAAGCACGGACGTGATGGTGAATGGCGAGAAGCTGCCGAATGCGGGCAACTACGATGCCTTCACCGCCAAGTTCGCACCCGATGGCAAGCTGCTGTGGGTGCGCGTGAAGGGTGGCGCGGGTTCCGATTACGGGCACGGCATCGCCATCGACTCGAAGGGGCAAGTCGTCATCACTGGCGCGATCGCTGGGCAGTTCTTCTGCACGAAGTATGACGCGGAAGGTCGCGAGATCTGGCATCGCACGCCTTCCGGCAAGGTCTCCGGCAGCGGTCACGGCATCGCGATTGATGGGACAGACCACATCTACCTCGGTGGCAGTGCTTCGGGCGTAGGAGCCTTTGGCAAAATCGCCATCGAATCCAAAACCAGCGCTGCGCTCGTGCTGAAGCTCACCCCGGAAGGCGAGAGCGAATGGGTGAGCCTCATCCCGGGCACCACGACCGCCATTTATCACGAGATCGCGTGCGACTCGCAGGGTCGCGTCTGGGGCGTGGGCATGTTCAAGGGCAGCGTGAGTGTGGCAGGCCAGACGTTTCAATGCAGCGGTAAAGATTACGATGGCCTCATCGTGCATCTCGATGCTGCCGGACAAGTGCAGTGGGCGAAGCACATGCATGGCTCGGGCACCGACTACTGCCTCGGTGTGACTACCGATGATCACGGCACGGCCTTTGTATGCGGCGATTTCAATCAAGATACAACACTCGCCGGTCACGCCCTCGCCACCCGCGGAAGCGGCGACATCTTTCTCGCAGCGTTTGACGTGAAAGGTGGCCTCCTGTGGGTGCAGCAGGCCGGTGGCAAGCAAAACGACAGCGCCTACCCCACCACCTTCCGCGCTCCCGATGAACTCATCATCGCCGGATCCCTCTCCACTCCTGCCACGTTTGGCACCCACGAAGTGACCAAGTCCGGCTCGAGCGATCTGTATGCCGCGAAGTGGAAGCTGAAGGCGAAGTGATTCAAAGATCCGATTCAGGCAGAAGAATGTCCCTGAATCCATTTTTCCGCCCCCATTCTCCTGCCTATTCTTTTCAATGAAACGTCTTCTCGCTCTTTTCTTCGTCGCTACTTCCGCACTTCATGCAGTCGATCTCACTTTGACCTCGCCGCTCGACTACCAAGTCGTGCAGCGGAGCAGTCCGGGTCGAGGACTCATACGCATCGCGGGCGAGGTGTCCGAAGATGTCCCCGCCGATGCCGCAGTTCAGGTGCGTTTAATGAATGACGGGCTGCAATTGCCTTGGTCGCAGGTCAACTCGGTGAAGGGTCGCCAGATCATCGCCTCATACGAAGCGCCCGCAGGTGGTTGGTGGAAAGTGGAAGTACAGGTCGTGCATGGCGGAAAACAACTCGCGCTCGGCAGCGTGGCGCATGTGGGCATCGGCGAAGTGTTTGTGCTCGCGGGGCAGTCGAATTCGGCGAATCACGGCCAGGAAAAGCAGACGACGAAGACACAACGTGTGGCGTCGTTCGATGGCAAGGCGTGGCGCATCGCGGATGATCCGCAGCCGGGCGCGAGCGGTGGTGGTGGCAGTCTGGTGCCGGCGTTCGCAGATGCGGTGGTGGCCAAGGAAAACGTGCCCGTCGGCATCATCGCGTGTGGCATCGGCGCGACGAGTGTGCGCGAGTGGTTGCCGAAAGGCTCGGCGTTTCCGAATCCGCCGACCCTCGTGAGTCGCGTGGAGCAGCTGCCCAATGGCCAGTGGGTCAGCAAAGGCGCGGCGTATGAGGCTTTCATTGCGCGGATGAAGTCGGTGGGACCGTTGGGCTTCCGCGCCGTGCTCTGGCATCAGGGCGAGAGCGATGCGAATCAGAAGGACGCGACGCGCACGCTGTCGGGCAAGCTTTACCGCGAGTATCTGGAGAAGATCATCCGCGACTCACGTCGTGCCATCGGCTGGGACGCACCGTGGTTCGTGGCGCAGGTCAGTTATCATGTGCCCGGCGATGAAGGCAGCGACGAAATCCGCGCCGCGCAGGCCTCGCTTTGGAAGGATGGATTCGCATTCGAAGGCCCCGACTCCGATGCGCTGAAAGGCAAGCTCCGCGAGCGCGATGGCAAAGGCGTTCACTTCAGCGGCGAGGGTTTGCGCGTCCATGGTGCGAAATGGGCCGAGAAGGTGCTGCCGTGGCCGGACATGACGACGATGCCGCGAGCGGTTTGGAGGTCTTTCGGCAGCCAAAGATCGAAACGCACCTCCTCGTGCCTGCCTTCGCCTTTTTGCTTCACGGCTTCGCGCC
>JAJTDU010000158.1 GCA_021298725.1 Verrucomicrobiaceae bacterium
AGGGCGATCCTTTGCAGCTAAAGCAAGCCAAAACAAAATACTGGATCCGATGACGATTGAAATAATCGAAACGAGGTCAAACGCGCTAGAAAAATGGTTGTATAAGCAGAGTGATGCTAATCCCCAACTGATGAGGAAGCAGCTAAAGCCACAAGCGACGCGGATTTTGAACACAGCGCTGAAAACATCTCTGTTAACTTTCAATGCGCGGGTTAATCCGTGGCCTGGAGATGTCATTTGATTCAGCTTGTAGTTACGAGGTATGATAAGGCCCCAATTAAAAGAAGATGTTTTTCAGCCGATCGTCAAACGCTCGACATAATGGTTTTGCTCTTGGGAATCATTAATTCTTGGGGATTCGTGGGTTGCGATGCTTGAGGTTGAGTGGCCTTCTACTAGGCGGGAGCTTCACTTCATAACCGTTTAGTTTTATCGAGTCCAAGGAGTCGGTAATAGTGAAGCTTGTGTTTAAGGCGTGGCCAATTTATGCCGTAAACATAACTTCAGAGGCAACTAACAGCGCCCGCTTAAGCACTTAGTATTGTGGTATATAAATGAAAATTTATACTGAAACCAAGGGGTTATATCATCATTTATAATGCTTTGTTTGGACTGAACCATGCTATTTATCTCGAATGGATTATCGTGTGCATGTTAGTGTTGTTGAAGACGATCGGGTGATACGACAACATCTCATTTCTATCTTGAAGAATGCGTCTGGCATCATTCTGGATAACGTATACTCTTCGGCCGAGGAAGTATTGGATGATAAGCGCATCCTAGAAGGTGTGATCTTAGTGGATGTGCAACTTCCGAAACTCTCCGGCATCGGTTTGGTGAATCTGATCAAACAGTTCGGAAAGCCTTGCAGGCGGGTGGTTGTGGTTATCTGAACAAGCCCTGCAAGCCGACCGAACTTATCTTCGCCATCTTTGAAGCGGCGGCCGGTGGCTTCCCCCTCTCAAAAGATGCGATGCGTTCGTTGATCGAGGATCTTCAAAAGGAAGAGGAAACAACACAAGCCGATGACGCCATTGAGAAAAAAGCAGCGCAGCTTTCGCCTGCACAAAAGAAAATTTATGAACAGTTGTTGCTAGGCGCCAGTAGCAAAATCATCGCTGAAAGGGTAGGGGTCAGCGAAGCCACCGTGAATACGCACATACAGCATATTTTCCAAAAGTTTAAAGTGGATAGCCGGCTCGAACTCTTCGCTTTGATCCTCTCCCATTTTCGCACGTATAAAAAACCAAGTCACTCGCGAGGTAGTCGTTCAATCGTGAATTTACAGGCTTGAAGAAGGTGCCGAATGGGGACTTGGCGCAGCGGGGATGGCGGGCAGCCTACGGCTGTATCTGAACGTGCTCATCTGTCGTCCCGCCGTCCTGGGTGACGCATGACTTAACTTGGTGAGGATGCCTGAAGGAAACGGGGCCGTGTGCAGGTTTGCCATGAAGCTTGGCGGTTGGTCTTGATGCAGGGCTCTCGCTTGGGCCTGTGGGCACCGTTTTTGTCCTTTGCCATGATGCTGACTCTCCAGCCGACGCCCGCCCCGATTCGATCTCTTCCTCGGCGCGGCTGAGTCAGATGGGCCAGCTAAACATAGCCGGTCAACGCAGCACCACGCGGCAGGGGGCACCGTCTGCGCCTTCGAGTCTGAGGGGCAGGCAGATCAGCTCGTAGTAGCCGGGTTTGATGTCGGAGAGGTTGAGGCCTTCGATCACCCAGATGCCGGCACCGAGCATGATCTGATGGGTTTCGACGCCGTCTTTGTTGAAGCCGCCGATGCTAAGGTAGTCCACACCGACGGTCATGACGCCTTGATCGGCGAGATACTGCGCCGCGTCGGCGCGGAGGGAGACGAAGTCTTTGTCGAACTCGTTCATGGACCAGCTGCGCGTCGAATTGCGGGTCTTGAAGAGCACCCGCTGGCCGCTGGAGAGCCGGATCTTTTTGAGGTCGTCCGCGGTGATCTGGTCCGCGCAGTCGAGCTCGAAGACGCGGCAGCGGCCGATGACGGCCTCGAAGGGCAGTTGCTCCATCGTCATGCCATCGGCGATGAAGTGGCGTGGCGCATCCATGTGCGTGCCGGTGTGGGCGCTCATGGAGAGGTGGGTCAGATTGCACACCGCGCCGTCTTCCATGCGGTTGACGCGGGTGATCTTGCACTCGGGATCTCCGGGCCAGTGAATCATGCCGTCCCGCAGCGGTGTGGAGACATCTTTCCAGGGGCGTTTCATAGGCGGTGGAGCGTGACCGTTACTTGGGTGAGACGGGGGCGGGTTCGGCCTGGGGCTGCCAGGTGAGGGTGGCGTTTTCATCCTTGAGGTAGATGACGGGGATGGATTTGCCTTTGGGGCCGTCTGGCAGCAGGCGGCCTGCGGCATCAAAGTTGGCGATGCGGGCCTTGGCGTAGCGAATCCAGCCGAGGCGCTGGCCGGAGTCGGGATCGTAGCGGTACACATCACGCCACTGCTTCGGGGTGGTGAGGCGGGGACTGACGTAGGCGGGGGCGGGGGAGCGCTCCAGGACATCCGGGAAGAGCACCTGGCTGAGCAGGGTGAGATTGAGGCCGCGGAGCATGTGGCGCTCGCCGAGGGAAAGTTGATCAGGCGGGGACATGGTGTCGATCTGGCCGGAGGCCTGCTCGATGAGGACACCCTGCATGATGAGGCGGTGAAGCTCGGCGCGGACATCGGCGACGGCGGTGGCTTTGGGTGAGGTGGTGGCAAGAGCGTTGAGCTCGCGCTGGGAACCGAGGTAGAAGGAATGAAAGCTGGCGATGGAGTTTAGGACTTTTTCGATGGTCTGGCGGGCGGTGAGGCTGGTGGTGTTTTCAACCCGGGCGTTTAGGGCGGTGCGAACGGCTTCACCTAGCTGCTGGCGGAGCCTAGCGGCCTCGTCTTTGCGCTGTTCGTCACGTTCGGCGGTGGCGAGGGCATCGGATTGGGGTTTGAGGCCGAGGTAGAGTTTTTGCAGGCCATTGCGCTCGGCGGGGGTGAGGGTTTGATCAACCAGTCGGCTGCGGAGGTGGGTGTCTTTGAGACTGAAGGCGAGGAGGACTTTGATCCAGCGTGGATCGGTGTCTGCGGCGGGAAGGCCGTAGTCGGGATTGTGCGTCTGGTAGTGGATTTCGGAAACGCGGCCCTGCTCATCGAAGAAGTGCATTTCATTCGGCAGCATGTAGAAGCTGAGAATGGCAGGAGCGCTGATGCTGGCGCCGTTGTCGGCAAAGAGGCCGATGTCGATGCGGTGGCTGCGAATGCCGGTGCTGTTGACCACGGGGGGCTGCCAGCGGACGCGGATGCGCATGATGGGCTTGTCGGGGGCGCTTTCGATGCTGACAAAGCGCGGATCGCCCTGGAGCAGCACGGCGCGCATCTGAATCGGGCCTTTGACGGGGTTGAGGGTCTTTTCGAGGCTGAGGAGCAGGCCATGCACGGCCTCGTTCCCACGCAAAACACGGGCGATGGAGGCGGGCGTGTCGGCAAGCTGCCAGGGATAAGGGCCCGCGTGCTCAAAGTAGTGCTTGCCGGCCTCGATCTTCGTCTCCTCGATGATCTGCATGACGACGATGGGCGGGATTTTCTCCGGCGTCATCTCATGGGCGGTGCGGACCATTTTTTCCTCGTCGATCTGGGTGCCGTCGAAGACCACGGGGTGCGCTTTGCCAGTGAAGTAGTCCTCGGGCGTCTGCACCCTCTTGTAGGAGCGGCGAAAGATCGACTGAAGTGTGGGGCAGAGTATCCGCTTGGCGAGGAGGAGCTTTTGCGTGTCCGGCGGGAAGGCGGCGGTGGTGGAGATCAGCGCCTGGAGGAAAGGCTGGTCGCTGAAGGATGAACCCTGAGAGATGAGCAAGGCAGGGGTGTTTACCGGCAGGAGATCACCATAACCGCCGATGCCGTTGGCCCCGATGTCGTGATCCTGGTGCTCGGGGTAGATGAAGAGGTTGTTGGTGAGATATTGCTGGGCCAGGAAGCGGTTCCCGCCGGGGTCCATCATGTAAAAGCGCGGCAGGGGCAGCACCGATTTCACCCGCCACCGCCTTGTGAACTTGGAGCTGCGGGTAGAGCGCGGTGTTCAGCGGCGAGTGCTGGCCGTCGCGGTTTTCATAAGTGATGGCCTTGAGCCCGGCGGCAGTGCCGTTGATGAACCACTCGTTGAGCTGCTTGGCGACTTCATCGCCACGAGTGGTGACGGGCTGCGGCTGGGCATGGACGAACGAAAAGCCCAGCGTGAGAAACGCAAGGGAACGTAGGGCGGCCATGGGCATGAAATGCACTTGCCATTGTCACGGCTGCGTCAGGAATGGTCAAGCGGTGTGGTGAGCATGAATCACGCCTCATTGACCACGAGCGGGAAGCGGAGGCGGACTTCGGTCCCACGGTCAGGGCTGCCTTGAACAAAAAGCTGGCCGCGCATCTGATCCGCGAAGACGGCGAGGATTTTCAGCCCAAGACCGCCGCCTTCGCCGGGATGGAACTCTGCCGGCAGGCCGACGCCGTCATCCCGAACGGTGAGTTCACCACTTTCCTGGGTGTAGCTGAGGATGGCGACGATCTGGCCTTGGCGGCCATGGGGAAAGGCGTGCTCGAAGCTGTTGGAGAGCGCCTCATTGAGGGTGAGCGCCAGTGGCATGAGCCATTCTGGCAGCACGGGGCCTTCCTGGATTTCAAGGCGCACGCTGATTTGCTCCGCCGTCACCTCATAACACTCACGGAGGTGGGCGACGAGGCTGAGAGTGAAGGCGCTGAAGTTGTCTCCTTTGCCCAGCGCGAGCAGATACAAATGCTGGTGCAGAGCGGCGATGGCGCGCACACGGTTCTGGCTGGAGCGCAGGGCGTCGCGCGCATCTTGGTCGCTCACGCCGTTGATCTGCATGTTCAGCAGGCTGGAGATGATCTGCAGGTGGTTTTTGATGCGGTGATGAGTCTCGGTGAGCAGCAGCTTTTCACGCTCCAAGTCGGCGACGGGCCAGCGCTGGCTGGAGGCGGACACCACCTTGAAGGCCTGGGGCACGGCGGCGGTCAGCAGGGGCGTGCTCGGTGGCGCGGCAGGCGCTGGGGCTGCCACAGCCACGCATTCCGTGATCTGGATCATGATCTCGCAGCCGCCTTCTTCCAGCATTCGAGCGCTGATCGCCACCTCGCCGCGGATTCCATGACTGCCAAAAAACGGGCGCACCACGAACTGCTGCGGATGGGCTGCCTGCTGGGCGAGGTCAGCGAAGAATCCGGTGGCGTCGGAGGGGCGGAAAAACTGGTGGAGGGGCCTGCCGACGGCGGAGGACTCCTCAACATCGAAAATTCGACGTGCATGAGCTGTCCAGGTGCGGACGCGGCCATTCGCATCGGTGGTGAGGAGCCGTTCGGTGCTCTCCTTGGGTGTGGTCAGGTCTGGCAGGTGTGGTGCGACTTGGCTCGGCTCCGCAATCTCTGCCTCGGCCACAGCGGCCGGTGGCATGGCTTCTTGCAGGAAGTGGACGGTGCAGTGCATCTCTCCCTGAGCATCTGTGACGGTGGAAAGGTGCAGGATGGCGTTGGAGAAGGTGCCGTCGGCACGTTTGACGCGCACCCCGAGCGCCTCGGCCTGCCGACCGCTTTTGCCCAACTGGCGCAGGGCGTCACGCCGGGCCGTAGCGCTGTCAGGATCTAGCCAGGCATCGAGTGGGTAGCGCCGCAACTCGGCTTTCACCTGGCCCAGCAGCTTCTCGGCGTTCTGGTTGACCTCAAAGATGACGCCGGTCTTGTCCGTCAAAATGACGGCGATGGGGCTGCCAGTGAGCAGGGTGCGCAGTTTGGCCTCCATGCTGCGGAGCTGCTCCTCGTGCCGTGTGTTCTCGGTGACGTCTTGAATGCTGACCAGCAGTCCACCGCCCGGCAGTGTGGCGGGGTGAAATTCAAGCTCCTTGAGTAGGCCGTCTGCCGTGGCGAGCGAGAGCGTGCGTGTGAGCTGACGGCGCCATACGCTTTCACGCCAGACGAGCGCCACCTGCTCGCGGTGCTCATCCGTGTGGCAGGCGTGGGAGAGCCATTCTTCCACCGTCTGCTCTTGCTCAAAGGGACGACCGAGCAACTGGGCCAGACGTTCATTTTGGAACAGGGGGGCACCACGCTCATCAAGAACAAAGATGCCGCAGGGCACGCCTTCAAGATAGGAACGCAGCCGGGTTTCGCGGCGGCTGAATGCTTGCTGTGCCTCGCCAAGGGTGCGCAGTTCCTGTTTGGCGCGGCGTAATTCCTCCTCCAAATGCTTCACAGTCGCCTCAAGGGCCAGATCTGGCTGCGGTGGCAGCACCATAGGAGCCACCTGCGGCACCTGGACCGTGACCTGCGTGATCTTTTCAGCAGCCTGGGTTGGCAAACCCATCAGCAGGAAGAGTGGAGCCGCTTCGTCCAGGTGCTTGTCGTTGAGGCTGGAAACCAGCCAGCGTGAGGGAGAAGTGGGATCGGCGGATAGTTCCGGACGTGTGGTGATGAACGCGGAGGGTTTGCCCGGGTTGGCGGAAAGGTCAGCGAGTGTTGCGAGGACCTGCTGGCGCAGCGAGGCGTTGTCGCGTCCATCACTCCAAACTTCCCAGAAGCACGTCGTGCCTTCCTGGATGCCCCGGTCGAGGGTGAGCCGCGCCGCAGTGACATTGGCGCGTTGAATCACTCCCTGCGCATTGAGCATCAGCATGGGCTGGGCGCATTCGAGCAAAGGGGGAATTTTCGGCAGCGCGGAGACCGGTTCACCGCTTTCAGGCGCAGCGCTGGTGCCCTCCTCGTCAGTGGCTGAGTGTGTCGCGCTGAATTTTTCACAGATGACCATCAGTCCGCCGACCGAGGCGTCGCGCTTCTTTCGCCACGGGCGGACTTCCCAGCGGTAAACCAAACGGCTCCCATCCGGAGCGTTTGAGGCATCATGCTCGCTGCGCACGATGTGCCCCTGAAGCGCCCGGTCATAGACCTGCCGCCAGCCAGGGTGCAGACCGGGAAAAATCTCATACTGGCTCCTGCCCTCGAGCGGCTGGACTTGCCCGAGGCCAAACTCAGTGAGCCACTGCCGGTTGGCCAGCATGTAGCGCATGGTCTTGTCAAACATGGCCATGGCCACGGGAGCGTTTTCCACCAGAGCACCCAGCACCATTTCCATGTCCTCTGTTTCGGATCCGGCGGCGTCATGACTCGTCCCGCTGTCAAAGCTGGACGGGCTGACGATGCGGCGTGCAGGGGCCTCCTCCCCTGCTTTTTTCTCCACGGGCGCGGTTTGCGCCTTGGGGTGAATGACATTTTTGAGAATGGAGGAAGACATTGATGCTAAAATTCAGAACTTTTTAAAATTTAACGTCCCTTAGATTCTCTACAAGGCGAAAATGACACGAAATGAGACTCAATTCAGCAATAAACAGGCCCATAAGCAAGCGCCATCACCGACAATGGCATGCCATCACCCCTCACGATGGTAGGGTTCCCCGCGCAAAATGGCGTGTGCGCGGTAAAGCTGCTCGGCCAGCACCACGAGTGCGACGTCGTGCTGTAGGGTGAGTGAGGAAAGCGACCAGCAGACATCAGCACTGGCTCGAAAAGAGTCGGAATGACCATCCGCGCCGCCAATCAGCACGCTCACTCGTTTGCGGGCTGAAATCTGCTGCTTTTCGATCCATTTTGCCAGTTCCACGCTGCGCAGCTGCTTGCCGCGTTCATCCAGCACCACACGCAGGGAATGCTCACTCGCAGTGGTCATTTGCGCTTCCACCTGCGCCAGACTGCCCTCTTTAATGACGATGTGCTCAAAGCGTCCATGATGTTTCAAACGCTGCCAATAAAGCTCCAGTGCAGCTTTCACCCAGGCATGGCCGGGCTTTCCAACAGTGATGATGCGCCAATCCATAAAAAGGGGCCGATAAAGTTGATTGATAGAAACTAAAGAAAAGTTAAAAGGGTCACACAGCATCACCATCGTTGCTGTTGCATAATTTAAAAAGATCTTTAAGATGCGCACGCTAGTTCAAAAAAATTAACCGTTCGCTAAAGCTTATGTCTTCACCTCTTGTAAATCAGGTTCGTTGGGTCTTAGCCAGCTCTGCGACTCTCATGCTGGCCTCCTGCGCCCTCCCTCCTCGTCAGGTATGGCAGCAAATCCAGACAAAGGGGCTTCTCACGTATTACATGGGTGGAGCTAGTCGTCCGCTTGGCGTTGAGACTCATCGAACCCAGACGCTGACGCAGAACACAGCGCCCGCGCCGACCAATCCACACACCGCCTTGGTCGGACCTACCGCCCCTTCGACGCCACCTCCTTCGATGCTGAACTCAGCCAGCGTGCCAGTAGCCCATTCGGTGCCTGATCTTCCCGGCTATGTCCGCACACCGTTTACCAATCCACCGCGTCTGGTCGATGTGCGCGGCATGTCAGCTGGCTCCAAAGTCGTCTGCCCCTACACTCAGCGCCCCTTCCTCGTGCCAGGCTCGGTTTCCTCCGGCATCGCCTCTGCGCCCAGCCTGCCTCAAGCGCCTGAACCCCAGGAGCGTCCGCGCACGACTCCAGTGGCACCAGACACCTCGGTGGCTGCCATGAGCAAGCCTGAGACCACTACTCCGATCACCCCGGCAGTCACACCCGCTCCGACCCAAGCCGCCCCTGAGCTGCCTTACGGCAGTTCCATCAGCGGTCGCCCAGGGTTCGTGAACAGCCCTTACGCCGCCAAGCATCAGTTGGTGGACGTAACCGGCCTTCCAGTCGGGATGGAAGTCAAATGCCCCTACACCGGCAAGCTCTTCCGCGTGCCGCCGCAGTAGGCCGCCTCCTTCGGTGCTTTCTCAAACCCCGTCTGGCACTCCAGACGGGGTTTTTGTTGTTTTGGGCTCAAAATCACTCTGCGCAGCACGGACACGGCTGCACGAAATGCCTCGGCGCGATTTCCTTCAGTGAGAGATCCATGCTCACACTATCCTGCCATTTGGGATGCTTCATGCGATGCCCGAAGGCACAACCCGCGGGCGGATTGATCGGCGAAGGGACATCGCCACGCAGCAGTTGTCGCGCACGACGCTTCGTCGGGTCTGCGACAGGGATCGCGTCGAGCAGCGCCTTGGTGTAGGCGTGGCGTGGATTGCGATAAAGCTCCGCCGCAGGAGCCAGTTCGACGATTTTGCCGAGGTACATCACGGCGACGCGGTCGCTCATGTGCTGCACGACGCTGAGATCGTGCGCGATGAAGAGGTAGGCGAGTCCAAAGTCGCGCTGAAGCTCTAGCAGTAGGTTCAAGACCTGCGCTTGAACGGAAACGTCGAGCGCGGAGACGGGTTCATCGCAGACGATGAGTTTTGGCTTCAAGGCGAGTGCCCGGGCGATGCCGATGCGTTGCCTTTGGCCGCCGCTGAACTCGAAGGAGTAGCGGTGCAGCGCATCCACCGGCAATCCGACGCGTTTGAGCAGCTCGGCAGCCCATTCGCCGCGTTCGGCACGCGTCCCCATCTTTTGAATGATGAATGGCTCCTCCAAAATCTGTCCGATGGTGTGGCGCGGGTTCAATGACTCGGCGGGATCTTGGAAGACCATCTGCATTTCACGACGGAGCGTGCGCAACTGGCTCTGCGGCTGCGTGGAGATGTCGTGACTGTTGAAAATCACCCTGCCAGCCGTCGGTTTGAGCAAGCGCACGACCGATTTGGCCACCGTGGACTTCCCGCAGCCGCTTTCACCGACGAGACCGAGCGTTTCGCCAGGCTGGAGATCAAAACTCACGCCATCCACGGCCTTGCACGTCGCCTTCGTCGTGTAAAACACGCCACCACGCACCGGGAAGTGCATCTTGAGGTTCTGGACGGAGAGGAGGGACACGTTAGGCCGCTGCGAGTTGATGTTGCCTGTCATGTTCGATCCAAGTGACCACATCCGTGGGCCGCAGCTTCAACCCACCCTTGTCGAGATGCCAGGCCAGGGTTCGCGGTCGTGGCAGTTTGGCTTCATCTGCAAAATGTAAATCCAGTGCTTCGGCTCCGTTGGCGAGCATCTTTTCAATCGTCCGGGCAGTCGTGACGCAGCCGGGCACATCGGGGAAATAACCGGAATAATTCTTCACAGCCTTTTCGATGACGAAGAGATAGCGGAGTGATTTCATGAGTGGAGGATAGGCGGTTTCAGGAGTTATTTCCAGCCAGCTTGTTTGCGAATGCTGTTCCATGGGCCCGGAGCTAGCTCGTCTGCTGGATGTCCGGTGACCTTCCCGGTTTTCACCGGATGCACGAACTGCCGATGGCTGCCACGCGTGGCATGGTGCGTCCAGCCATCTTCGTGAAGCAAGCGGAGGGTGCCGCTGCCGCATTCCTTCCAGGGCTGGCGGGTGGTCAAAACGCTGTCGTCGTGCGGGTTGGGGCAGCGGGAGGCGAAGCGGCAGCCAGTGGGCATGTCGCGTAGGCTGGGAACCATGCCGGGGATGACGGGGAGATCGGTCTTCGGCGGATGATCGAGCTTTGGCAGGCAGCGGATGAGGCCCTGCGTGTAGGGATGGAGCGGTTTGGCGAAAATCTCATGCATCGGGCCGCGTTCGGCGATGCGGCCGGCATACATGACGGCCACCTCGTCGCACACTTCAGCGATGACGCCGAGGTCGTGCGTGATGAGGATGACGGCCATGCCGGTTTCGCGCTGGAGACGCTTCAGCAGGTCGAGAATCTGCGCCAGCACGGTGACATCGAGCGCGGTGGTCGGGTCGTCGGCGATGAGTACCTTCGGATGGCAGGAGAGCGCCATGGCGATCATCACACGCTGCCGCATGCCGCCGCTGAGCTGATGCGGATACTCGTTCACGCGTTGATCCGGGGCGGGAATGCCGACCCATTCCATGAGTTCGATCGCACGTTTAAGCGCTTGGTTAGGCGACATCGGCTCGTGGAGTTGAATCGCCTCGATGATTTGCTTCCCGACACGCAGCACGGGGTTCAGCGCGGTCATTGGCTCCTGGAAAATCATGGCGATGTCATTGCCGCGAATTTTCCGCATCTCTTCAATCGGCAGCTTGGTCAAATCGCGTCCTTCGAGCCGCACTTCACCGCCGAGAATGACTCCGGCGGGCTGTGGCAGCAGGCGCATGAGGCTCATGGCGGTCACGCTTTTGCCGCAGCCGCTCTCGCCGACGACTCCGAGGGTCTTGCCGGCCTCTAGCGTGAAATCGACACCGTCCACGGCGGTGAGCAGGCCGTTGTCAGTCAGGGAAGGTTTTGCCACTGCGGATCGCCGCTTCGGTCTCGCGTTTCACGTCCTCGTCGATCCAGTGGAGGTGATTCGACATGGGCAGCTCGCTCACGGCCATATTGAAGGTCTTCTCCGGCCACTTCACCCAGCGCCAGTAAGCCACGCGGTAGTAGTTCTGCTCGTAGCCGGGAATCCAGGCCGCTTCATCGTGGATAATCTGGTCCGCACCCCAAGAGGCTTGGCGAATTTCCTCGATCGTCGTCGCACTGCGTTCATCCTCGCAGAACTTGTCCATGCGCGGATCGGCGAAGGAGCACAGGTTGTTGGTGTTCGGCCGCGGTGTCTTGCCGTCCTCCATGAAGGCGTCTTTGGAATGCCAGGCCTGGTAGTGATCGGGGATCGGTGGTGTGACGCTGAAGGCGACGGACGCGGCCTGATGCTTCTTCTGCGTGGCCTTTTGGAAGTAGGCGGTGCTTTCGAGGCCTTCGAGCTTGTATTCGAGCCCGGCCTTGATCGCCTCCTCTTTGAGCCGCTGCATGACCTTCTGCACGATTTCGGTTTTGCGATGCAGGATTGTCACGCTGAGGCGCTCGCCCTTGTCGTTCAGCAGGACGCCGTCGTTGCCAAGTTTGGTGTAACCCGCCTTGTCAAAGTGCTCGCGGGCGAGCTGCACATCAAAGGGCCGCGCTTTGAGCGGCGGATCACCAATGAGCGGGAAGCCTTCGCTGAAGCTGTTGAGTCGCTGGAAATCGCCGCGCAGGTCGAAGTCGATGACTTTTTGATAGTTCGTGGCGTAGCTGAGGCCGAGGCGCACTTCCTTGTTGTTCAGCGGCGGTACGGCACAGTTCAGCCACAGGCCGGCGTGGGAGCCGGGCCAGATGTTGTAGAACTTCGTCTTGTGGATGTAGCCTTTGTGGACCTCCGGGATCTCGAGCTTCTCATACCAGTACTCCGGGATGCCCATCGTCAGCTGCTCTACATCGAGCTCGCCCTGCCGGAAGAGCTCCAGCACCTTGTCCTGCAGGCGGATCACGCGATAGACGATGCGGTCCACGTTGAAGCGATGCTTGTAGAATTTCTTGTCGCGGGCCCACCAGTTCTTAACGCGGGAAAGCGTGACGCTGCGACCGAACTGGATGTCTTCCTCGTTGATCACATACGGTCCGGCGCTCGGGCGGCAGCGCCACTGGTAGCGCTGCTCGAAGTCCGGCCCGAACTCGCGGTAGAAGTGCCGCGACATCGGTGTGGTGCTCACATAATACGGCGCGAGCGGCTTTGGATCCGCGAGCGTGATGGACAGCGTGCGGGCGTCGTAGCGGGTGATGTTGGAGTAGTTCGTGCCATACCACTCGTTGCCGAAGGGGTTCTTCGGATACTCGCTGAGCTGCATGTAGAACTGGTTGAAGAAGTCATCTGACTCAATGGGCGTGCCGTCGGAGAAGGTCGCGTCGGGATCGATGCGGAAGTAAACGGTGCGGTTATCAGGCGAGACGGCCCATTCCTTCGCCACGCAAGGGATCACGCGGCCTGTCTCAGGATGCAGGTTGATGAGCGACATCTCCACGTCGTCATATTGGTAACCGCGAAAGGAGCTGTTGCTGTTCTCCCCGAGCACCCGCAGCGTGGGCGGGAAGGAGAGGACGTAATCCCGAATCGTGCCGCCCTTCTTTGCGTTCGCATCGCCGATCTCCGGCTCGTCCATGCCGTTTTCCCACTTCAAATCGACCGGAACATCCTCTGGCTTCGCAAAGGTGAAGTACTCGGGCTTTTTCAGCCGCTCGCGCACTTTGACGAGTTCGGCCTCCAGCTCGGTTTTTTTGACCGCGTCGGCCTCTTTGGCGATTTGAGTCGGAAGATCCTTCTCCTGGCTCTGCAAGCCCACCCGCACCTTCTTGTTGTAGAAGCCCCAAAACGCTTCGCGCTCCTTGGTGCCATCGTAAGGCGGGAAATCGGCCGCATGAAGCGCCCCGCCAGCCAGAAAGGCCAGCAGCACCAAGCAATGGGCACTGAGCACTAGATTCTTCATTGGTAAGTCGTGAACTTCTTCGGATCAAAGGCCTCCCGCAGCGCCTCGCCGACGAAGGTGACGAGCAGGAGGATGAAAACCATCGCGGCGAACATCGAGGTGGAGATCCACAGTGCGGAAAGATGATTCACACCATCATCAAACAGCCAGCCCCATTGCGGATAGGTTTCCGGCAGGCCAAAGCCGAGGAAGGCGAGCGCGGTGATGGATGAAATGATGCCGGCGACGCTGAAGGGCACGTTGGTGACCACGGTGGCGAGCATGTTCGGCACCAGGTAGCGCGTGAGGATGCGCCAGGTGCTGGCGCCTTGCAGGCGGGCGGCGGAGATGTAGTCGCGCTCCTTCTCTTTGTAAGCCAGCGCACGCAGCGAGTAGGTGAGGCTCGTCCACGAAAAGAGGCAGATCACGGCCAGCAGGATGACGAGATTCATCTCCGCCACGGTGATAATGCTCACCACGATCATCACGATGTAGAGGAAGGGCAGCTCCTCGATGATCTCGATGATGCGCTGCATCGTGATGTCGAACACACCGCCGAGGAAGCCCATCAGCGAGCCAATAATCATGCCGACGCCATAGGTGAAGGCCAGATAGAGAACGATGGCCTTCAAATTGACCTGCCAGCCGCCGTAAATCTGTGCCAGCACATCCCAGCCTTTGCTGTCCGTGCCGAGATAATGGCTGGCTTTCCACAGCGGCGGGATCGGCGGATAAATCGTCACTTCATACGGTGTGACCGCCGCCTTCTCGAACTCCGCCTGCGGCATCTCGCCCGTCCATTTCTCGCGATCCTTCACGCCCGCCTTGTAAAAGGCCGAAAAAGCCAGCGCACCGTTCTTCGCGTAGCCTTGCGACTCGCCATCGGGCACGCCCTTGCGGAAACGCGTGTCGGTGTGCTTCTGTGTTGGCGCGTCCACATATGAAGTGCGTGCGCGGCCGGAATACGGCTCCGCATCGCCTGGCTTGAACCATTTTCCATCGCGCTGCTCCAGCGTGATCGATTGCAGCGTGTCCGAATCCAGCACCGGGTCCCACGGCACGAGCGGCATGAGCACGAAGCCGCGCTTCTCTTTGCTCAGTTGCTGCTTCAGCTCGCGATAGCTCACCTCTTGCTCGCCTTGGAGGCCAAAATCCTGCGCCTGGTAGCGCTTCGTCACAAAAGCCGGGAAAGTCGTCTTGCCATCGCAGCGCACCATCAGCGCCCGCTTGCCCACGATGATCTGATCCAGCATCGCCAGCGCGATCAAGGCCAGCAGGATGCGGAACGACCACCAGCCGCGCCCGATGCTGCGGAAGCGGCGGAAGCGCTGCAAAGTCACCGGCGTCCAGCGGATCTCACGCGGCAGGAACAGCAGCCCCAGCACGCCGCCGGCGATCAAGAACGCTGAACTTGCCCATCCAAACACGCGGCCATTGCTGAAGAACCACGACACCGTCGGAATCAGCAGCCCGCCCAGTTCGCCGAGGATCGCGAGAGCGCCGAGAAGGATCGCCGTGATGGAGAGCTTGCGGTTCATCACTCAAATCGGATGCGCGGATCGAGCCGGGCGGTGATCATGTCGGAGAGCACGTTGCCGAGCATGAGCAGCAACCCGCCGACCGTGACGGTGCCCATGACGATGGGGTAATCTTTCTCTAGCAGGGCGTTGAAGCCCATCAGGCCGAAGCCATCGATGTCGAAGATGCGCTCGATCAAAAAACTGCCCGCCACGAGGACCGTGAGCGCCTGCCCCATCGTCGCGGCGGCGGGGATGAAGGAATTCCGCAGCGCATGGCCGATGACGGCTTTTTTGAACTCCACACCCTTCGCCACGGCGGTGCGCACATAATCGCTGGCCAGCTGATCCAGCAGGTTGTTCTTCACCAGCATCGTCAATCCGGCGAAACTGCCGACCATGTAGCAACAGAGCGGCAGCACGGCGTGATGGAAGAGGTCGTAGATTTTGCCAAAGAAGCCGAGCTCCGCGAAATCCGCGCTCACAAAGCCCTCCAGCGGGAACCAGCGCAGTCGAGCCGCAAACAGCACCATCAAGAACACGCCGAGCACGAAGCCGGGAATCGCGTAGCCGAAGAAAATGAGCACCGAGGTGGCCGTGTCGGTGGGGGTGCGATGCTTGATGGCCTTCAGCACGCCCAGCGGCACGCAGACGATGTAGGTGAGGATGATCGACATCACGCCGTAAAAGAGCGAGATCGGAAAACGGCGTTTCATCATCGTCCAAACCGGCTCCGAGTAGCGTGTGGAATCGCCGAGGTTGCCTTGCAGCACACCAGCAAACTTCGGCTGGTAGATCAGCGCCACATACGGCTGCGGTTTGTCGAGCTTCTGGCCGGGATTGGCCCTCTCCCATTCCTGCTTCTGCTTTTCTGGTGTGATGATGCGCGCTCGCCAGACGGAGGTGTCCACCTCCTTGAGCGGCACGATCTCCGCCTCATCCTGCGCATTGCGCTTCACCGTCACCACATTCGCCGTGCCGGGCAGTTTGACCTCGGCTTCGGTCTTCCCTTCCGCAAAGTCCGCACGGGAGCGGTTGGTGTCCTTCGGCCAAGCGCCCAGCCAAGAGGCATAGGCGATCAGGAAGGGCTTGTCGTGGCCGTACTGCTCCTGGAGCTTCAAAAGCTGCGCGGGGGTGAGTCCGCTCGATTGCTGCCGGCTACTGCCGCCGCGCTGGCCGTCGCTTTTCATACGGGCCTCCAGCAGCGCCTGCTCCATCGGCCCGCCCGGCGTGAAGCGGATGATGAAAAACACCACCAGCGTCATGCCGACGAGTGTCGGCGGGATGAGCAGCAAGCGGCGGATCAGGTAGGCGGTCATTCAGGTCGGTGAAGCGGAGTCCTCCGACATTACGTCAGCACGCACAAGGATTTGTGTGCGATTTGCGTGTGTTGACAGAAATGCGTGCCGCGTGGATGGCTTGCGCCGCATGAATCAACCCACCCGGAGCACTGGACTGCGACTCGCGCAGATGACTTTTGTGGTGCTGGGTGTCGCAGGCTGCGCGGATTCGTTCGCGGTCAAAAACGAGGCGGTGCCGGCGGAGTTGGAGCGGCGGCTTGTGGCGCAGGCGGTGCCGGCCTCGGAGCTTAAAATCAGCCAGGGAGCGCTGAATGTGAAAACCCGCAGCGTGCCGCCGCCTGAAGGTGTGCTGAAGGTGCCGATGTATTACGATAACGGCATCCCGTTCCTCAAGGTGAGTTTGAACGGTCGCAAACCCAAGAAGTTCATGTTTGACACTGGAGCGACTTTCAGCGTGTTCGACGCAGAGCAGGCGGTGGAGTTCGGCATGCGCACCGTGCCGCAGGTGAGACCGACGATGTCTGGTGTGCTGGGCAATGAACCGGGTATGGCGGCCTTGATTCCCACGGTGCAGATCGGCTCATGGAAGCTGGAAAACCTGCCGTGCATCCTGCGCATGCAGCGCACGGCCTGGGGCAGTGGCATTTTGAAGGAACATCTCGCCATTTCCGTGCTCGGCGTGCATATCGCAGCGGCGAACTGCAAGTACCTCACGCTGGATTTCCTGCAGGAGGAGGTGGAGTTCGGCTTTACCCGCAGTTTCG
>JAJTDU010000014.1:0-18369 GCA_021298725.1 Verrucomicrobiaceae bacterium
TGCGCGTGGTCTCGGTGGCATCTTCGATTTTGAGGCCGCTGACGATGGCGGTGAGCATTTCCAGCTCGCTGCTCGATTTCGCGAGCGCGTTCTCGACTTCCTTCCCCTCAGTGACCTTCGCCAAAGACGGCACGCGGGCCTGCTGCTCGGTGATTTGCTTGCGATACGGGTCCAGCGCCTCCGGTTTGAGCAGGAAGGCCACGCACTTGGCGCTGAGCTTGTCCGCGCCTTCGGCCACGGACTTGTCCATCGCATCGATCTCGATCGGGTCGGTGTAGCGCACGTCGCGCAGGGCGATGATCTGGCCGCGCAACTCGCGCAGGGCGGTGAGCAGCTCGACAAAGCCGAGGATGTCGCTCGGATCGGTGTTCGCGGCGGCACTGAGGGCCTTTTGCGACTTTGTTTGCAGCGCCGAGGTCTGATCGGCGGCCGTTTTGCGCATGCGGCTGACTTTTTCGAACTCGCCAAGCGCGGCTTCGGCCGTGGTCTTGATTTCGATGAGCGTGCTTTTTAGATCGTGCGTTTCGCCGCGGCCCACCCAGAAGTAGCTGTCGGCGATGTCGCCGCAGGAGCGGGCGAGTTCGACGTAGAGGCCGGAGAAAGAGTCGTCTTTGGCCAGCAGCGTGAGCACGCCGTTGCACTCGGCCATGGCGCGGACGATTTCCGCATTGCCGATTTTGCTCAGGAAGGTTTGCGCGGCCTTGGCCTCGCTGATGTCTGCCGAGATGAACGGCGTACGCCAGACCTGCACGACGTGATGTTTGCGCGGCTCGGAATCGCCATCAAAAAGCACAAGCTCGCCCGTGGGGAAGAGGCTGAAGCCGTGACAAGGCTGCGGCGTGGCGACGCTTTGCGTGATGAGATTGTAGCTGAGCAGCAGATACGATCCGCTTTCGAGATGCGAGAAGACAAACAGCGTGTCCTCGCCGTTTGCAGCAGGAACGCGTTTTTCGAATCGCATCGGCGGCAGTCCGGTGTCGAAGCGGCGCACCTCGCCGGTTTGCAGCACATAACCGTGCGGGAACAAGATGCCGTGGTCGTCCGGCAGCAGCACGCAGCTTTCGGCGATGCTGTCGATGCGGTGCGCCTGCCGCGTGCGCTCGTTGAAGACGAGATGCCGCCACGTTTTTTCCTGATACGGCAGGACTTTGAGTAGGATGAGATTGCCGACGATGGCGTAGTGAACCTCGGCGTCGTCGAGCGTCTGGTCCTTGTTATCGACGGGTTCACTGAAGATGCCGCGACCGCTGTCGGTGTTGTTCTCGACTTTGACCGTGAGATCGCCGCCAATGGTCTCGACGAAGACGCGATCCTCAATGCTGATGTGCGGATGCGTGCCGTGGATGTACCTGTCCCGCGTGGCCCGTTTCCACTCAAACTCTTGCGGCGAGGGGAAGACAAACTCGTGATCGCTGCGATTGCCGAGGTAGCGCAGCGTGCCTACGTCGTCATCGACGAGCCATTTGAAGGTTTTGATCTCCGTGGCCCGCTGTCCGACCTGAAAGCCCATGTAGAGATGCGGGCCGATGCGGTGAAACTTCAGGAAGGAGGCGTGCTTGTAGTAGTTGTAGAGGTAGGCGAAGTCCTCCGCGAACTGCGCCTCGCCGAGGATGCTGTCCTTGTTCGTGTGGAAGCTGTGATCGCCGTCCTGGTAGTCATACACCGCGAAGACGTCCTCAATCTTCATCGTGGACCGCAGCCCAAGGTGGACGTTGTAGCCGAAGAGAAAACGCGTCGGCCCGATCGCGGCGAGATCGCGCGGCACGCAGTTGTTGTCCGTCGTCAGTCGCGTCGTCGCCAGCAGCGCCGTCTCAATGCCACCGAACTCGGCTTTGCGATCCGTGTTGAGGAGCTCGAGCCGGCGCTGGAGCTCCGCGCCATGCTTCGAGAGTCGCTGCCGAATGACTTCGTAAGCGCCGGCTTCGAGTTGGGGTGATGGGGGAGATGGAATTGCTTCGGCCATATGGAGTGCCGACGAATCGTCGGCTTAGAGTTCTGCAAGGCCGACGAGTCGTCGGCGCTCCATATTATTTCTTCGCCTTCGCAGCGAGCAGTCCGGCGACGGTCTGCTCGGTCAATCCGAAGCGGCTTGCCGCGCCGATCATGCCAGTGAGCTTGTTCAACGTGGTTGCATCGGGATTGAGGCCGATGAGCTTCGCGAAGAGGGCTGACAAGGTGAGGTTCTTCGTGTCTTCGGCGGTGAGGCCGAATTGATCGACGACAGTCTTTAACTGCGCTTTGAAGTAGTCGGGATCGCCGTTGAAGAAGGTTTCCTTCACATCCGTCAGCGTGCGGCTGCCTTCGACCATGCGGTCGATGGCGCGGGCGTTGCCGATGGCGTTGGTGATCTTGTCGAAGAACTGGGTTTCGCCGCCAACGATCTCGATCTTGGCGGATTTCATGGCCTCTCCAAGCACGCCAGCCTGGGCGGCGGCGATGTCCTTTTGGATGTTGATCTGGGCGAGTTCGACGGACTTCTCCTTGTCGAGCGTGAGCTTGAACTCCTCGTGCTCGCGACCCGCATCTTCGAGCAGCTTCATGGCCTGGGCCTTCTTGGTGATGCCATCCGCTTCGGCGGCGAGCTTGAGCTGCGTGACTTCGGCATCGACCGCGCCTTGTTTTTGCGAGGCCTCGGCTTTAGCAAGAAGAACCTGCGCTTCTCCGAGTCCGATGGCGGCGGAGGTGGCCGTTTTGCCTTCGGCGAGGGATTTTTCGGCACTTGCTTCTTTCGCAGCGGCTTCCTGCTTCGCTTCGGCGAGGGTGAGGATTTCCTGCGCGTGCAGTTCCGCCGATTGCTTGGCGGCTTCGGCGGCCTTGATGGCGGTGAAAGCATCTTGCTCGGCGGCGAGTTGGGCGGCTTGTTTGGCGGCCTCGGCCTCTTTGATCTTCTGAATGAGCTGCTCCTGCGCGTTTTTCTCGGCGTTGGTAAGGGCGACCTGCTTCTCGCGGTCGGCGGTGGCAAAGGCCTCGGCGTCCTTCATCTTCTGCTGTTCGATGACGACGGTTTTTTCGAGTGCCACGCGGTCCTTGATGACCTCCTGGATGTTCTTCTTCTCGATTTCGACGGCTTTCTCCTTCTCGATGTCCTTGAGCGTGGTGACGCGCTGGCGGTCGATGATTTCGAGGTCGCGATCACGGGTGACACGTTCGATTTCGACCGCGTCGGTGCGCTCCTTGTTGCGCTGGGCGACGAGTACCTGGCGATCCTTGTTCTCGGTGGCGACGGCAATTTCTTCGTCGGCGGAGATCCGGGCGCGTTCGGACTTGAGACGCTCCTCGGACTGCACTTTCATCGTTTCCGCTTCTTCGCGGGCGATGACGCTTTGCACGTCACGCTTCTGCTTGGCTTCCGTTTCGGCGAGTTGGCGTTCCAGCTCCAAAATGGCTTCACGCGCCTGCACGTCCTGCTGCTTGATGACCTTTTCCTTGTCGCGCTGGATGTTGTTGGAGAGCTTGGCCTGTGCGGCGGTGAGTTCGGTGATCTTTTTGATGCCCTCAGCGTCGAGAATGTTGTCGGGATCGAGATTTTCGAGCTGCGTCTGCTCCAGGAAGTCGATGGCGCAGTCGTCGAGTGTGAAGCCGTTCAAATCGGTGCCGATCACCTTCAGAATCTCGCTCTTGAAGTGGTCGCGCTCATTGTAAAGCTGCACGAAGTCGAAGCGCTTGCCCACGGTTTTCAGAGCCTCGGAGAACTTGGCGTCAAACAGCACCCGAATCGTTTCCACGGCACTCGCGCGGGCGCAGCCGATGCTCTGGGCCACACGAAGCACGTCATCCGGCGTCTTGTTCACGCGGACGAAGAACGCGACCTTGATGTCAGCACGCAGGTTGTCTTTGCAGATCAGGCCTTCGTTGGCCTTGCGCTCGATCTCGATGCGCTTCACCGAGATGTCCATGTACTCGGCTTGATGCGCCACCGGAATGACGATCATGCCATTGAAGGATACTTTGGTGCCGCCAATGCCATTTCGAACGATGGCTTGACCCTGCGTGACCTTGCGGAAGAAACGCGAGAACAGGATCAGCACGCCCAGGAAGATGCCGATGGCAATGACACCGATGAGGAGGCTGCCTTCAAGCAGCAGGGCGAGTGGGAGTGTGGCGTGCATATGGATGATTTAAGATGTTGGATTTATGAATTTAGAGACTCGATGAAGTAGAAGGTGTTGTCGGGGCCAGCGGAGGTGACTTGAGCTTGAGCACCTTTGGGCAACGCTGCAGCGCCAGTCTGGGTGCGGACGTTGATCAGGAGCGGGGCTCCTTTGGCTGAAATTTCGAGTTGGCCGTAGGTTGCGTCAGCCTCGATCGAAACGACCGTCCCGGAGCGGCCGATGACAGCCTCCGTCTCGGTGTCGGCATCGGCCATGGCTTTGAAGAGCTTGGCGACGGGCAGGGTGATGAGCTTGGTGGAAATGGCGCTGATGGCGAAGTTTGGCAGCAGGAGCAGGAAGGCGCGGAGCGTGTCAGCATTGGCATTCCACGTCTGATTCAGCGCGAGGGAGACAAACCACAGGAAGAGGATGATGAAGCTGCCCCACACAACGATGGGCACCTGTGAGAAGCCAAAGAGACGACCTGCGGTGATCCAGGCACCGCCAGTGTTAAGGCCGTGGCCATGATGAGCCTCCACATCGGCTCCGCCGAAGTCGTCCGGCAGATCGGTTTCGAAATCCAGCGCACCAAGAATGACGAGCAGCCAATAACCAACCACCAACGCCAGAAGCAGCGAAAGCAGAAGTTGATGGGGCGAGATCGCCGCTTGGAAGAGTTCGAGCATGTCGGGAGGGCAGGCTGAGTGAGTCGCGATTTAAGCGAGTCGGCTGTGGCGAAGCGATTACAATTTTGCAGTTCATCTTCAAGAGAGGTTCCGTATTCGCCACTCAGTGCCCTGACTGGGCTGTCACCTTCATTGCCGGGGCTGCCGCCGCCGGACTGCTGGTTGCTGACATGTCTTGTGAGAAGCGTTGACAATACGAGCGCGGCTCCTAGTATCCGCATCGAATTCACCCAGCATTAACAGCGAATCGTCAGGCAGCGGAGGTTATCAGCATGAGGAACACAGAATTTGAAGATGAACGGCGTCCGCCGAACCCGCCGTTGCATTCGGAAAAAATCGTCACCGACCGGAAGATCTTCTTCCTCGATCTCAAGGAGAACGATCGTGGGAAGTTCATCAAAATTACCGAGGATGTGCGTGGCCGCCGCGACACCATCATTCTGCCCATCGACGCTGCCCAGGAATTTCTCGACGCCATGATGCGCACTCTCGACGCCGCTGGCGTGGCTGAGTGAAGACAGCTGCGTCGTTCAAAGCAGCGCCCGCAGCGCCTTGCGATCCACCTTCTGATTCCCTGTCTTCGGCAGTTCCGGCAGGAAGATCACGCGGTTGGGCACCTTCGCCGGTTCCAGCTTCGCGCTTAGCGCCATGATGAGGGCTTGTTCATCCAGACCTTCACGCGAGACGGACACAAACAGGCACAACTGATCCCGCGCCTCGTCCTTCACGCAGCCGGCCGCGACCACGTCGAGAATCCGGCAGGCTTCCTCCTCCACCTCCGCCGGGCTCAGCCGATGCCCCTTGTGCTTGATCAGGAAATCGCTGCGCCCGTGGAAATGCAGAAAGCCCTCCGCATCCACACGGCCAAAATCTCCGCTCACCAGCACGCGTGAGTGGCCTTCGCCGATGAACTTGTAGCGCTTCGCCGTCTCCTCCGGTGCGCGCCAGTAGCCGAGCGCTAGGTGCCGTCCGCGCACGCACAGCTCGCCTGTTTCACCCGGTAGCAGGCGATTGCCGTTCGCATCCATCGCAAACACCTCGGTGTCGTCCAACGCACGGCCTACCGACTCCGGCTTCGCCTCCAGCTCCTCTGGCAGCAGGATCGACACGCGCTTGCACTCCGTCAGTCCATACATCGGAAAAACCCGTGCCTGCGGGAAAAGCTCACGCAGGCTCTGGATGTAACTCTGCGGCAGATGATCGCCCGTATTGGTGATCACCCTCAGCTTTGGCAGCGGCACGGGCCGGTAGCGCTGCATCTTGATCAAGCCGCCTAACAACGTCGGCACGCCCGGCAGCACGCTGATTTCCTGCGCCGCGAGAATCCGCGGCAGTTCAGGCCCCGCCATCTCAGGCCGGCCGATGAACGCACTCGCGCCCACCATCGCCGCGTAAAAGAGCTGATACAGCCCGTAGTCGAACGACAGCGGCAGGAAAATCGCCACACGATCCTCCGCTTGATACTGCAACCGCGCTTGAATCGCCGCCGAGACGAAGCGCACATTGTCATGCGTCAAAATCACCCCACGCGGCGTGCCCGTCGATCCCGACGTGAACACCAAAAACGCCGGATCTTGATCAATCCCCGGAAACGGCACAGGCTTCGGCTCTGGCGCCGCGATCAATTCAGCAAATGGAGTGCGGACGCCCCCGTCCGCCCACACGAGCGGTGTTTCGCCGAATTCTTCCCGAAGCGCAGCCGTGGATTGTTCGAGCAGCCCCAGCTTCGGCTCTGTCTGCTCCAGAATGCGCCGCAGCCCCTCTGGCTTCATCTGCGGATGCAAAATCACCGCGATGGCTCCGATCTGCGCCACGGCGAAAAATAGCAGCACTGTTTCGATCCGGTTCTCCGTCACCATCACCACGCGATCTCCGCGCCCGACACCCTTTGCATCAAGCCATGTCGTGATGCTCGCGATCCGCCGCCATGTTTCCGCATACGTGAGGGATTCATCTCCATGCTTCAAATACTCCCGCTCTGGCCAGCGCCGCGCTCCTTCGCACACATAGCTCGCCATCGTCCACGCCGCATGCGTCCCGTCAGGCAAAAAGGAGTGTTCGTCGAGAGTCATGGGGCAAAACGTCGGAAACGCTACGGTCCCGCCCGTGTGAAATCAACCAATCGTCATTTCCCCACCCGCATCCATTTCACGGCTTCCATCCCGCTCGCCAGTTCCTTCACGCGAATTTCCCAGGTTCCGGGGTCTTCGTTCGGCGCGAGGTTCAGGCTGAGTTCGATGATGCCGTTCTCGGCGGCGTAGAAGCCGCTGCCCTCGGCGGCGCTGCCATTTGCGTTGCGAATATCGACCCGCACGGGGATGACCGCCTTCGTGGGGGCTTCTTGCGTGGTGGTGATGCGGGCAGAAACTTTGGCGGTGTTGCTCAGCGTGGCGTTCTCCGGCACGTCGAGCTGGATGCCGAGCAGCGGTTTCGGCATCACCAGGAAGATTTTGCCGTCGCAGGGGCCGAGTTCGACCGGCCAGCTCATCGCACCGTCCTCGCCACGCTTTGGCACGATGAACTGCAGGCCGGTGAGTTCATACACATTGGCGGATTCCGCCTTCAGGCTCACGACGCCCTTTGAAGGCATGCCGTTTTCCATCACCAGACCGTGCTGGCCGACGTAGCTGCCGTATTCGCGCTTGTCGTTCACCACGAAGACTTAAGTGGCGTCGCCGAACTTCCGCACGCGCGTGATGATCTCCGGGTTGTCGCACGAAACCTTCTGCGGCAGCGAGTTGAAGGCTTTCGCCAACTCCAGCACCTTCGCCTTGTCCTCGGCGGCCTTTTCCTCGCGCTTGAAGCTCTGGATCACCACATCGGCCTTCAAAGTGGGACAGAGAAACTCATCCGCCACGATCTTGCCGCCCTTTTTCTGCCAGTCGGCGATGCGGGCCACGACGCTCTTGGTCAGCACGTCGCAAAACGGCATCACGAGCACCTTGCGGCCGCTGAGGCCATTTTTGAGCAGGGTTTCCTCGAAGATGATGTCCGTCTGCACATGCGCATGTTGAAGCGCGAGCCATACATCCGCCTCCCAGCCCATGTTCGAACCATAACCGCCGCGGCGCGCAAACATCTGCGAGGTGAAGCTCTCCAGAAACGCGACTTCGCTCCTTTCGTCAGGAATCGCCATCAGCGTCGGCCCCAGTGGCTCGATCACGTCATGGATGAGTTGTTTCAAAACGGGCGCGGTGTTCGAATGGGTGAAGCGATAGGCCCCGGGGCTCTCCGTCGGCACCAGCGACTGCCAGCCGTGATACATGATGCCCTGGATCGGGCGTGAAATCTTCGTCCACAGCGCCTCCTTCAAATGCATCGGCGCGATGGTGATGTAAGCCGCCTCCGGGTCATGATCCTCCCACGCCACGACTTCACCCGGCGCCTTGTTGCCGATCGGCGCAGTTTGGGAGCGATACCAAATGAGCTGCGTCATCTTCATCACGCGCTGATTTTTGCCGCTGGCTGCGCTCATTGCGAAAAGCTGGTCTGCGCACATGCCGATCTTTTGCGGATCAGGATAGCTGTAGGTCCAGTGCGAGATCACATCCACGCCACCGCCCGCGCCGCTGATGCTCGGCTGCCGCACGGCAGGATCGAAAAACGTCCACACCTTGCCGCTGCTCTTCACGCCTTTATGCAGAGCGGTGTGCAGGCCATTCCAGCCATCGCCCACCGTCCAAAACCAGCGCAGGTATTTTAAGATGGGATGTTCATCCTCGATCATGCGATCTGTTGGAAAATCCTTCAGCTTCGTCCAGTCCACGCTCCATTTCGCCGTGACCTCCGCCGGGAAGTCCGTGCCGGCGAACTTCTTGTAAGCTTCCACATCCACCGCATTGAAGCTCACCTGGGTGCTGTCACGCACCTCCGTATCGATCAGCGCCGTGGTGAAGGCTGGATGATCGCCATAGGCCTTCGCCACGCTCATGCCCACGCTTTAAAAAAACGGTGCGAACTCCGGTGTCGATGCCGCGATGTCCTGCCGCGCATACGGCTTCCCGGCACGATCCACGCGCAGGTTCTTCGCCTCACTTTCCAGCACCCGGCTCGGCGAGAGGCTAGCGATGACTTCGAGGCCGTTTTGCAGCGCCGCGTCGAGCATCGCACGGTTCTTTGCGATGACCTCCGGCTTCGCGGGCGGCACGACCTTCTTCTGCTGCCAAATCTCGCCGTAGTCCGCCCCGAGGCCGATGAAATGCGTGAAGCCGAGGTCCTTCATCCGCGCCATTTCATCGCCGCCGCCGCCCCACATGATCACCGGCATGCGCACCGGCATGCGCGGCACGATTAGCAGCGTGGTGGACTGCTCCGTGGCGTAATCGCCCACCTCAAACCGTGCCCGCAGCTCATACTCTGCCGGTTTGAGCGCTGTGTTCAGCAAATACTTCGCCGTGAAGCTCTTCCCCGCCGCTAGATCGGGCACGATGAAGTTCTCCGTCTTGCCGCCGAGCGAGGCCTTGAGCGTCGCGCTCTTCATCGTGTCGCGTTTGAGGTTCGTCACGACAAGGTCGATGGGCCGCGCCGTCTCCATGCGCCGCCACACCTGCCGCGATGCGGTGATCTGCATCTGCACCCGCTCAAAACTCAGCACGCCGTCGCAGATGCGCACTTCGTCGATCAAACCGGGAAAGCCGCCGTAATTGCTGCCCAGTCGATCACCGAGGCTCAGCTCCTTTTTACCAGCAACCACCGGGCCAAAGCCCGCCAGCCGCAATCCGCCGAGCGCCGTGCCGTTGCGATAAAACTTCCCCTCGCCCGCACCATCATACGTGAAGGCCACATGCTGCCACTCCTCGCCCATCTTGAACGGTGGTGAGTAGATTGTTTTCGACTCCGCGCCAAAGCCCAGCGTCACAAACATCCGCCGCAGGCCGCTTTTGTCCGCCTCGCCGATCTGCCACTGGTAGTCGGTGTGATCGACATACTTCTTGTCGAGCAGGAAGCAGCGCAGCTCCGGTTTGAACTCCGCCTTCGGTTTGATCCACATCTCCAGCGTGAACGCGCCTTTGATCGGCTTCACCTCCACCAGCGCCGCATGCCGCTTATCCTGCACTGGAAATCCTGGAAACGACTCCAATCCGCCACCAAAGCGGCCTTTCGGGTTCAAAACGGCTCCGTTGAGCTTCAGTCCGTCCGCTTTCTCAAACGACCAATGCCCGAGGATGTGAGCACCAGTGGCATCTTCCTTCGTGTAACCGGTCTCCCAGGTTTCTTGCAGGGCATGGGACGACCACGGAACACACAGAGCACACAGAAGAAAGAAACGGGCCGGCTGGAACATGGCACACTCATACGAAACAGAACGCTGCCTTCGCACAGCGAACACAGCCCCGATCACCCTTTGATCGCCCACCTCAGCTTCGCCGGAGCCGCACGCGGATTGTCGCGCATTTCCTGCGCAGATGGGCGGATCACATCGTCGGTGGCTTCACGGAAGATACCGCTGCGCAATCCATCACGGAAAAGGTGTTTCACGCGGCGGTCTTCGCCGGAATGGAAGGTCAGAATGGCCACGCGACCGCCGGGGCGCAGGCAATTGGGCAACTGATGCAGAAAGGTGTCGAGCGCGGTGAATTCTTCGTTCACGGCGATGCGCAGGGCCTGGAAGACGCGGCGCACCGTGGTCTCGCGCTCTTCTTCATCGACCCGACGTGGCAAGGCACGGCGCACAGCCTCGGCCAGCGAGCGTGTGGTGGTGTGATCGGTTCCGGCGAGTTCAGCGGCCAGCAGGTCGGCGTGACGTTCGTCGGCGTTTTCTTCGAGGATTGTTTTCAGCTTCTCAGTGGAGAGCTTTTGCAGCAGATCGCGGGCGGCGACGCCGCGCTGCGGGTTCATGCGCATGTCGAGCGGGCCGTCGTGCTTGAAGCTGAAACCGCGAGCGGGATTGTCGAACTGCATTGAGGAGCAGCCGAGATCGGCCAGCAGCACGTCAGCGCCATCATTCCAGTCGAGTTCGGCGAGGGCGCGGGGCAATCCGGCGAAGTTCATGCGTTTCACGACGAGCGCAGAATCCTCGCAGCCACTGGCGCGCAGCCGCGCCTCGGTGCGCACGATCTCAATCGGGTCTTGATCGAGCGCGAGCAGCGTTCCGCCGGGTTGCACGGCTTTCAGCAGTGCGCTGGCGTGTCCGCCGTAGCCGAGCGTGCAGTCCACGGCGCGTTCACCGGGCTGCGGGGCCAGAATATGCATGATTTCATCCAAGAGAATCGGCACATGCTGGCCGGCGGGCGTTTTGCCGGAGGCGCGCACTTTGGCGATGGTCTCGGCATAGCGCTCGGGATTCAGCTCCTTGTATTTGTCCTCGAAGCGACGCGGATTTTTGCCCGAGTAGCGCGGACGACGGCGATGCGGCGTTGGGGCTTCCGATTCGCTCACAGCTCGTTGTATTTGGCGTTCGATCCGCGTGCCTTCGCCACGGGATAGCGTGATTCATTGCGCTCGATCTTGTCCAGCATCGCCTGGCCGAGATCGACACCGAGGTTGTGGGCCAGTTCAAAGAGCAGGATGCCCACGTCGGCCATCTCGTCCTTCAGCTCGGGCATTTTGTCTTTTACGCGCTGCTCGATCTGGCCCGGCTGCTGCCAGACGAAGTGCTGCAGCAGCTCTCCGGCCTCGGCAGTGATGGCGATGGCGAGCTCCTTGGGGCTGTGAAACTGCATCCAGTCTCGGGCGTCGCGAAATGCGCAGATGCGCGCGGTGATTTGTTCGATGCTCATGGCGCATGATGCGGCGCACACTCGCAGGAGCAACCGGGAAGGCGACAAGATGCGCACAGTGTCTGCCAAGTGAGGTATTGACGTCCAGACACGAACCAAGGATGCTCGGTCATGAAGATGAAACACATCGCCGCCCTCGTTGCCTGCCTTTTCCTCACTGCAGCCGTGCATGCCGCCGAAGACCCGCCAGTGGACTTCGTGAAGCAGATCAAACCCATCCTGGCCGACCGCTGCGTGGAGTGTCACAACTCGGAGACGATCTTCGGCGAGCTGAATCTGCAAAGCCGTGAGCTGGCCTTCCGCAAACGGAAGCTGGCCCCGGCCATCGTGCCTGGTGAGCCCGAGAAAAGCATGCTCTACCTAGCGCTCACGCTGCCGCCGAAGGACAAGAAGGCCATGCCCGCCACGGGTCATCGCATCCCCAAGGATGAGGTGAGCCTCATCCGGCAATGGATCAAGGAAGGGGCGAAGTGGCCTGAAGGTAAAGAAGGGGTCGTGTCGGTTCAGAGGAAAAAATCATAGTGCCCTGAACGATTCGATGGCCGCCGGGGCTGGTAACTCGGAGGACAGGCGGGAAGATGGGGCGGCAGCCATGTCACACCCCGGTCTTCTTTTTCTCCTCTGTTCCGCGGCATGTTGCCAGCTTTCGGCCGTCGAGATTCCGCCGGGTGGCTCGGATGTGCGTGGCGAGGCGTCCTTGCAGGCGCACTCGTCCTCTGGATCAGGAAAGGACGAAACCATAGGCGATAACCAAAGTTGAAGCACGGAACCTCATGAACACGACTTTCTTCCACATTCCCCTCAACCGCCGCAAGCTGTTGCACCGCCTGCTTCTCACCACCGGCGGCATCCTCACCGGAGATCTTTATGCTGAGGCGCTGACGCTCACCCCACGATCCACCGAAGGACCGTATTACCCCGATCATCTGCCGCTGGATCAGGACAACGATTTGACGCAGATCATCGGCGGCAAGGCTCCCGCGGGCGGCGTGGTGACGGAAATCGGCGGGCGACTGCTCAACGTGGATGGCAAGCCGATCAACGATGCAGTGATCGAGCTTTGGCAGGCAGACAACAACGGCTGCTACCTCCACAGCAAGGGCGTGCAGAAGGGCAAGGAGCGTGACCCGCAGTTTCAAGGTTTTGGCAAGATCACCACGAATGCGAAGGGCGAATATCGCTTCCGCACGATCCAGCCGGCGCTCTACACCGGCCGCACGCGGCATTATCACTTCGCCGTGGTGCAAAGCGGCAAGCGCATGCTCACCACGCAGCTCTACTTTGCCGGTGAGCCGCAAAATGAGAAAGACGGCATCCTGCGCGGCATTCGCGATGAAGCGCAGCGGCTTTCCGTGATTCGTGAGTTCAAACCAATGAGCACGGGCAGCCAGGACTTGCACGCGACCTGGGACATCGTCATCGGCATGACGCCGGAAGATCCCGAGCAACGTCGAAAAGGACCACGGCCAAGATAACGGCTGCTTGCGGTTACTTTTTCGGCTGCCGCTGCCGCACGCACTCAAACAAGCACACGCCGGTGGCGACGGAGACGTTGAGGCATTCGACCTTGCCGCCCATGGGGATCTTGACGAGGAAATCGCAGTGCTCGCCGGTGAGGCGGCGCATGCCGGGGCCTTCCGCGCCCATGACGATGCCGATGCCGCCTTTGAGGTCGATGTCGTAAAGGCTCTGTGTGGCCTCATCGCCTGTGCCGACGAGCCAGATGCCGAGTTCTTTGAGCTTGGCCATGGCGCGCACGAGATTGGTCACACGGATGAGCGGGATGTTCTCCGCACCGCCGCAGGCCACTCGCACCACGGTCTCCGTGATGGGTGCAGTTTTGTCCTTCGGCATGATCACGGCGCAGACACCTGCCGCATCGGCGGTGCGCAGACAGGCGCCGAGATTGTGCGGGTCCTGCACGCAGTCGAGGATCAGCACGAGCGGGTTCTCTATGCCTTCGAGCACCGTGGCGATGTCTCCCTCCTCATAGATGCGCACCTTGTTGTCGGAGCGGGCGTGACGGTTTTGACGGGCGACGGGTGGTTGGGAAGGACGATCGGGGCGCATGAGTTTCGGTGGATAGTGCGCCGCGAATGAGGTTTGGCAAAATGATAGAAGCCTGAGTTGACTCGGGCGCAAAAAGTAGATCGAGCTTCCAAGTTCGGTCTCTGGCTTGGCCACGCACCTTAGGAACGAACTGGAAAGTTCGTTCTACGCGAGATCACTTCATCAGCTTCGCCAAATCGGGAGCCACCTTGCCCAGCTCCTCGGCGATGATTTTGGCGATGACCTCCGCGCCGTGGGTGTTGAGGTGGGTATGGTCGGCTTTGCCATCCTTGCCGGGCGGATTGAAGGCGTCGGAGGTGGTGACACCGAGCTGATTGTGCAGATCGACGCTGCGGACAAAAAGATCGACGAGCGGCACTTGCTGCTCGGTGGCGACTTTGCGGGCGGCATCGGCCCAGGGCTTGAGTTCGCCGCGAATTTTGCCGTTGTCGAAGGTGCGGCGGGCCAGGGAGGTCACGAGGATGGGTTTGGCACCGATGGCGCGGGCTTCCTCGATGTAGCGGATCAAATTCTGGCGGTAGGTGGTTTCGGGATCTGTTTCGCGCTTCGGACCTTTGCCGGGCATGTCGTTGTGGCCGAATTGGATGAGGATGAAGGCCGGTTTCGAGTCGATGACCTTCTTCCAGTTGCCGGTGTCGCGGAAACTTTTGCTGCTCTGGCCACCGCCTGCGAAGTTGAGGCATTCCGCCTCGGGCTTGAGCAGTTTGGCAAAGGCCGCGCCCCAGCCGGCTTTGTCCGTAACGGTGGAATCACCTGCGAGCGCGACACGCGTCTTGGGGTCCGCGGCGTGGAGCAGTGAGGCGAGAAACAGAGCGCAGAAGGCAAGTCGGGCGATCATGAGGACAGGGCGAACATTTCCACCCGCGCACATCTTGCAGATTTCTTGAAGCAGGTCGAGATGAGGCGATGAAGCGGCGTATTGTCCTGCCCTCCCAACCGACCCCTGATCCCGTGAAAACCCCGACCTTATTCTTCTCGACGCTGTTGTTGGCTTCCGTGCTCGCAAACGCCGCGCCAGTGCCGTTGTTCGATGGCAAGACATTCAACGGCTGGGAGGGCGAAACCACCAAGGTCTGGCGCATCGAGGATGGCGTGATCCTCGGCGGCTCGATGGAGGGCAATCCGCAGAACGAGTTCCTCGCCACGAAGAAGCCGTATCGAAACTTCCGTCTCACGCTCGAATACAAACTCAACGGCACCGAAGGTTTCGTGAATGGCGGCGTGCAGTTCCGCAGCGTGCGGATCAAGGAGCCGCCGAATGAGATGTTTGGTTATCAGGCAGATATCGGCGCGGGCTACAGCGGCTGCCTTTACGACGAGTCACGCCGCAAGACGATGCTCTCGAAACCTACCGAAGAGTTGATCACCAAGGCTGAGAAACCGGGCGAATGGAACACTTACGAGATCCTTGCCGAGGACCAGCGAATCCAGCTCTTCGTCAATGGCGTGCGCACGGTGGACTACACGGAGCGCGCCCCGGACATCGCGCTCAAAGGCAACATCGCTCTGCAAATCCATGGCAACTGCAAGGCCGTGATCGCCTTCCGCAACATTCAGATCGACGAACTTCCCGACGCTCTCGTCCCCGGCCCGAAGGACATCATGAATCGCTTCGGCAATCCCGACAGCGTCCCCACTGCGCTCGCGCCTTTCAAGGATGGCAAGTTCGAGATCTCGGACGGTGAGGTCATCGTCATGGCAGGCCAGACGAATTTCGTCCGCGAACAAAAAACAGGCTCGATGGAGGCCATCCTGACTCACGAACTCGCCAAACAAGCGCCGCGTTTCCGCAGCATGGCCTGGGAAGGCGATACGGTGTACGAGCAGTGGCGCGACCTGAACTTTGGCGACTGGAAATCCCAGCTCGACGCTGTGGGCGCGGGCATCGTGATCTGCCAGTTCGGGCAGGTGGAGGCCTTTGATGGCAAGGCCCGCATCGCCGAATTCACCTCCGCCTATCATCGCCTGCTGGATCAGTTCAGGGCACGCACGCCGCGCCTTGTGCTGATCTCGCCCATGCCTTTTCAAGCCACCGGCCTGCCTCATGCCCCGGACCTCACGAAGCTGAATGAGGACGTGAAGGCCTATGCCGATGCAGTGAAGGAAATCGCCCGGCAGCGCGGCGCGATCTTTGTCGATCTCATCACGCCGATCACCCGTGAGCGTGGCTGCATGGCGGCCTTCACCGACAACGGCATGCACCTCAATGAAGGTGGTCTGCGCTATGTCGGGAGGCTCATCGCCCAGCAGCTCGGTGTGTCATCGAGTGACTCGGACGATCTCGCGGCACTGAAGGTGGCCATCGTGGAAAAGAACCGCCTTTGGTTCGACTGCTGGCGCCCCGCGAACTGGTCCTTCGTTTACGGCGACCGCGTGACGCAGATGTTTGGCAAGCCCAGCACGGATGCACCATCGCTGCGCGAAGGTTTCGAATCCCACAAGCCGCTGATCGCCAAGATGGACGCGCGCATTCATGACATCTCACTTGGCAAAGCGGTGCCCGCCATCGAACCAGCCGCCAAGCCGAAAACCGAGCCCGTGCTCACGCCAGAGCAGCAGATGGCTGCCTTCACCGTGGCTGAGGGATATGAGATGAATCTCTTCGCCTCCGAACTGCAAGACGTCGCCAAGCCCACGCAGTTCTCGTGGGATGAGCGCGGGCGTCTGTGGGTGGCCTGCTCGCCCACTTATCCGCAAACTTTGCCCGGCCTGAAGCCGAGCGACTACATCCTCGTGCTCGAGGACACGGACCACGATGGCAAGGCTGACAAGCACACCCGCTTCGCTGAAGGCCTCACCATGGTCCAGGGTGTCGAGCCCGTCGATGGCGGTGCCTATGTCTGCGACTTCGACCAGCTCCTGCTCCTCAAAGACAACGATGGCGATGGCCGGGCGGACTTTAAACAAGTCCTCTTCTCCGGCTTCGGCATTGGTGATACGCATCAGCTCATCAACTCCATCTGCCATGGTCCCGATGGCACCCTTTGGTTCAGCCAGGGTTTGCATGCCTTCTCCCGCGTCGAGACACCGCACGGGCTCGCCATCCTCGAAAAAGCCGGCCTGTGGCGCTACAACAAGCACACGCAGAAAATGGAAGGCTTCTTCAACGGTGGCAAAGCCGGGCACAACTGCTGGGGCGTGGCCTTTGATGACTACAACCAGGTCTTCCACAAGAGCGGCGACCGCCCCGTAGGCTACTTCAGCACGCCCGGGCTCTTCTCCATCAAAGACCCCGACGAGTATCATCCCACCGGTGCTCTTTTCGACACCAGTCCGAAGACGACCTCTCTCGAAATCATCGGCACGAAGGCACTGCCGGATGACATCCAGGGCTGTGCGCTCATCGGCGGCTACTTTGGCAGTGTGGTTGAGCTGCATCGCTTCGAGGACGACGGCAGCGGTTTTAAATCCACGCAGCTCCCGAAGCTCGTGAAGAGCAGCGATACTTCCTTCCGCCCCGTCGATGTCAGCGTCGGTCCGGATGGCGCGATGTATCTCTGTGACTGGTTCAACCCCGTCATCGGCCATTACCAGGCCAGTTATGCCGATCCGCGTCGTGACCGCAGCCACGGCCGCATCTGGCGCATCACGGCGAAAGGCCGCCCCACGGTGAATCAGCCTGATCTGCGAATGATGGAGCCTCCTGCCCTGCTGGAGCAACTTCGCTCGCCGGAACGTTGGACGCGCTATCAGGCGAAGAAGCTGCTGTTCCAATGGGCAAATCCACGCGGCATCGCCGCTGCGGATGCCTTCATCGAGAAAGAAACCGACGAACGAGTGCTCATGGATGTCTGCGGCCTGTACGAAGCCTGGCAGACCACGAAGCCCGAGTTGCTTGCACGTCTGCTCACTGCCAAAGACGCCCGCGTCCGTGCTTATGGCGCACGGGTTCTCGGCCTGTGGCAGGATGCCGCACGGCTCGCCAAAGCCGCGAATGATGAACATCCCCGCGTGCGCCTGGAGGCCGTTGTCGCCAGTGCGCGCATGAAGCAGCCTGAAGCCATCGCCATCGCCGCACAGGTTCTCGATCATCCGACGGACAAGTTCATCGACTACGCGTTAAAACAGGCCGTGAAGGCACTGAAACCGGATGTGGCAAAGATCTCCTTCGCCAAGCCTGCTCACGCTGATTTTGTGAAGAAAATGGCCAGTGCCGCGCCTGTGGTCGCGCATCCCGGCAAGATGGTTTATGAGGCCCTCTGTCTGAACTGCCACCAGCCCGAAGGCAAAGGCCTCCCAGGCGTGTATCCGAGCATCGCGCAGAGTGACTGGGTCAAAGGAGACACGGCAAAACTCATCAAAATCGTGCTTCACGGCCTGAGCGGGCCGATCAAGGTCAATGGCAGTGATTTTCAGCAGCTCGCCCCGCTGCCCATGCCGCCGATGGGCCTCGATGATCAGCAGATGGCGGACGTTTTGACCTATGTCCGCGCCGGGTTTGGCAACCATGCCTCCGCAGTCACTCCGGCGGAGGTGAAGGCCGTGCGCGCGGCCAACGCGACCCGATCCACACTCTGGACGCAGGAAGAGCTTCAGCAGTGATCACCCGGCAATGAGCCGCCATCGTGCGCGATGAATCACGCGGCCGATGTCGAGCCAGCTTTGTTCAAAGTCGGTCGTAGGATAAAAAAAGGCATCGTCTGTCCAGTCGAGGCGCTCGAACTGATGTGTGCGTGAGTCGAAGCTGACGAGTGCGTCCTCGAAGTAGGGCTGATCGTCGGTTTTGAGCAGGAACTCGCCGCCAGGGGCTAGGATGCGTGTCAGGCCGTCGAGGAACTCGGCTTGATTCACGAGACGACGCGC
>JAJTDU010000014.1:18380-21824 GCA_021298725.1 Verrucomicrobiaceae bacterium
AGGTGCAGGCGGCTCACGCTCGCCTTTGGCAGCAGCCACGCGACGCTGTAGGCGCTTTCCAGACGCATGACGCGGGCGTTTGGAAGCTGCATGCGCTGGATTTTCCGCGCTGTTTTGTCCACACGTCCCAGCATGCGTTCCACGCCGAGAAAACCACGTTCTGGATGCTGCACCGCCATGCCGGTGATGAAGGTGCCGTCACCGCAGCCTAGATCGATCTCAAGCGGACGCGAAGAATCGGGAAAGATTTCGTCATGACGAAGTTCACGAAAGTGATCGGGCGGGATGAAGACAGGGGCCATTGGGTGAGAAGAGTGACACAGAAATCACTGTTCCAGGTTTAGAGCCAAGGCGGCCTGATCGCGAATCCAAATCGTGTTCATCAGCAGAATCACCTCCTGCTCACGCCAGAATGCCTTTGATCACATGCGCCGGATCGACGCCGGTCAGGCGGAAATCGAGACCTTGGGAGCGGAAGCTGAGGCGTTCATGATCCAGGCCGAGCTGGTTCAGGATGGTGGCGTGGATGTCGTGGACGTGGACGGGATTCTCGACCGCACCAAAGCCAAACTCATCGGTCTGACCGTAAGTGACGCCACCTTTGAAGCCACCACCGGCAAACCACATGGTGAAGGCGTCGATGTGATGGTTGCGACCTGTCGATTCGCGCACCTCGCCCATCGGTGTGCGGCCGAATTCGCCGCCCCAGATGACGATGGTGTCGTCGAGCAAGCCGCGTTGTTTGAGATCCTTCACCAGCGCGGCGCTGGCCTGGTCGATGTCCTTACTCTTGAGCGGCATGTGTTTTTCCAAGTTCTCTGTCGGGCCGCCGTGGTGGTCCCAGTTCGTGTCGTAGAGCTGCACGAAGCGCACGCCGCGTTCGACGAGGCGGCGGGCGAGCAGGCAGTTGCGGGCAAAGCTCGTCTCCTTCGGGTCTTTGATGCCGTAAAGGTCCAGTGTGGCCTGCGATTCACCACTGGTGTCCATCAACTCCGGGGCGCTGGTTTGCATGCGGTAAGCCATCTCGTAGGCATTGATGCGCGTGTTGATTTCGTCGTCGCCCGTTTCGATGAGGCGCTTCATGTTCAGCTCACGCACGGCATCCACCACCTGCCTCTGCTGCTTGGCGCTGATTTCTTTCGGGGTGGAGAGATTCACGATGGGATCTCCCGTGTTGCGCAGCGGCACGCCTTGATAAGTCGTGGGCAAAACACCGCTGCCCCACAACACAGCGCCACCACGCGGCCCACGCGGCCCGCTTTGCAGCACCACGAAGCCGGGCAGGTCGTCGCACTCGCTGCCGAGGCCGTAAGTGACCCACGCGCCCATGCTGGGCCGTCCAAACAGGCCGCTGCCAGTGTTCATGTAGAACTTGGCGGGTGCGTGATTGAAAAGATCGGTTTTGCAGGTGGTGACGATGCTGAGGTCATCGACGATTTTTGCCGTGTGCGGCAGGTAATCGCTGACCCAAGCACCACACTGGCCGTGCTGCTTGAAGCCGATCTTGGGGCCGAGCAGGTCGCTGCGGTGGCTGCTGTCCATGAAGGCGAAGCGCTTGCCCTTCGTGTAGCTCTCAGGAATCGGTTTGCCGTTGAGCTTGGTAAGCAGCGGCTTGTGATCGAACAGCTCCAACTGTGACGGTCCGCCCGCCATGAAGAGGAAGATGACGTTCTTTGCCTTGGCCGGGAAGTGTGTCTTCTTCGGCGCGAGCGCCGCATCCCGCGCCATGAGCGATCCGAGCGCCATGGAGCCGACTCCAACACCGCAGCGGCTGAAGAAATGACGACGAGTTTGGTGAAGCAATGGATTCATGAAATGGATAACGAGGTGAGAGATGAATTTCTAAAGCTCAAAGTCCAGGGATGACGGCTGCAGGGAGGTCAATCGGCAGGATTTCCCCTGTTGGCGTGCGGACAAAGTTACCCGCGACGGCATCGCAGATGACAAGCGAATCGCGACGACAGCACCAGACATCGTGAAGGCCGGACGGGCGGTGTGCTGCGGCTGGCAGAGCCTCAAAGCCGAGCTTTTTGAGGTTGGCAGCGATTTCTTTTTCCGCAGCAGGAGTGCCAACAATAAAAGGCTGGGAGGTGATGATGCTCGGCACGCCCGAATCGCCTGCTTGATCTTGGGCGATGGCGTATAGCTGAATGTCATCGCCAAACACCGCGTTGGCCAGGCCGCAGCGCAGCAGATACTGCGAAGGCGTGGCCTTGAGCAGTCGCCAGCGTCCACGGGCATCAAGGCCAGGCACAAATCCAAACTGCTCACGCCAAGTGGCCTTGTAGATGAAGCCATCACGCTTCCGCGTGAGAAAGGTCAGATGCTCGCCACCGCCACCCGCCGCTTCGAACGTGCGTGAGAGCTGGAGATCGACTTGGGCTTCGCGGAGTTCAGCCACTTCTGCTTCGCGATCCGCGTCGCCTCCAGACCTGCTTGCACCTGTGATTTGGCTTCTTCCAAGGAGACGCATGGCTGCGCCAGTCGCAAGGCTCGCATTTGGTCCGGGTCGGTGATCATGGGGAAAAAGTATGGTCTGCCAGGCGCGCTTGGCAAGCTCGGTGGCGGCGTCGGCGGTTTTCACGGAGGCGCGGTTCAGGGAAGCTCGCGGATGCGGAGTTTGCGGAAGAGGATGGGCGAGCCCTCGCTTTCGAGGCAGAGGTAGCCTTGGGCGGGGGTGCAGCCTGTGCCGCCGCTGACTTCCTCGCCATTCACCCAGAGGCGGACTTCGCCGTTGATGGCGCGGATGTAGTAGTGGTTCCACTCGCCGTGGCCTTTGGCGAGGTGCTTGCGGGGGAAACTGCGGCTGCCATCGGGCGAGAGCGGCGGAAAAGGCGTCATCTTCACGCCCACGGGAAACACATCGCCATTCGTGCCGAACCAGTCGGTCTTGCCGCCGGCGGCTTTCACTTTGTCCGTGTAGCCGTGATCGAGCACCTGCACCTCGATCCCCTGCGGCAACCCGGGCTTTCCGGCGACGGTGAGCTTTTCAATCGAGGCCGGCGTGGCCCACACAAAGACACCGGAGTTCCCGGCGGGCTTTTGATGGCTCCACTCGACGACCATTTCGAAGTTTTTGAACTCATTCACGGTGCGCATCACGCTCACAGGCTTGCCGGTGCAGTGCAACACGCCGTCCTTCCAGCTCCAGGTGTCATCGGCGCTGTTCACCTTCGTAAAATCCTGCGCCTTCAAATCGCGGAAACCGGGTTGGGTGTCGTCGATGAAGGCGCGAACCGGATCAGCGGCTAGCAATGGCAGTGTGGTGAGAAAGATCGAGAGCAGCAGTTTCATGGCTTTATTCACGGGTGACGGTTTCGTCGAGATTGAGGAGGGTGCGTGCGGCGTTGAGCGTGTCGAGTTTCTGCAGCACAACGAGTTCATCCGGTTTGGGGGTTCGGGCGGTGCAGCGCTTGAAGGCGGTTTCGAGGCCGTCTTTGGCGA
>JAJTDU010000159.1 GCA_021298725.1 Verrucomicrobiaceae bacterium
AGGGCCACGATGACTTGAGGTTGAATGAGATCGATCTCCGTGAGCACGAACGGCAAGCACGCCTTCATCTCCTCGGCGGTCGGTTTGCGGTTGCCGCTGCCCTGATGGTCCATCGCCGGGCGGAATTTGCAGATGTTGCTGATGTAAACCTGGGCACGATCCAGTCCCATCGCCTTGATGATGGCCGTGAGCTTCTGCCCGGCAGGTCCGACGAAAGGCTCGCGCAGTTTTTCCTCCTCCGCGCCCGGTGCCTCTCCCACAAACATCAATTTCGCGTGTGGATCACCCACGGCGAAGACCATCGTCTGACGCAGGCTTTCCATCGACTTCGCGGGTTCCCACGTTTCCGCCATCGTGCGCAGCGCGGCGAGCTTTTCCTCAAGGGTGTTGCCCGCGACCTCGATCAAACCGCCTTTCTTCGTCTCTGGCGGTGGATTGTCGAGAATCGCGCGTGCTTCGGGCGCCGATTCGACGCGGATCGTCCTTGCCTCGGCAATCCCACGCGTCACCGGCTTGCGGCCCAGCCCGCTCAATTTCTCCAGCGCATCAGGCCGCAGCGGAATGTGCGTCACGCCAAGAAGTTGGCGCTGCTGCAGGTGTTGTTTGAGGAGGTTCGAAGCGGCGGACATGCGGAGAGAATGGCGAATGACGCCTGAATGTCGAATGCTGAGATGGTCATGCCTGCGGCGGCAAGGTGGGGCGAGCTGACAAGTCCCAATCGAAGTCCCCGAAACTGCCGGAGTATCCGAAGCAGAGAAACATCAACGCCGCTCTGCGGCCGCTCGCCAGGGCCCAAAAATTCGCCAGGGGCTCAGGCCCAAGCCGGCAATGCTGGGGCGGATTGATCCGCGTCACGCCCTCCGGCTCAGCCGCATGTCCATCCACACGGCAAGGATTAAGACGACGCCACGAGCGATGAATTTGCGCTCCGGCGGCACGGACATGAGAGTCATGCCGTTGAGAAGGCAGGCGATGATCAAAGCGCCGAGCAGCACGCCCAAAACGGTGCCACGTCCGCCACGCAAACTCACGCCGCCAATCACGCAGGCGGCCACCGCGTCCAGTTCCATCAAATCACCGACCGTGGTCGTCGATGAACCCGCATAGGCGGTCTGCATGAAGCCGGTGATGGCTACGATGGCCCCCATGCCGCTGTAAGCGGCGATCACCGTGCGTTTCATCGGCACGCCGGAGACAAACGCAGCCTCCGTGTTGCCACCGATGGCATACCAATGCCGGCCAAGAGCCGTGTGCTGCGTGACGGCATACACAATCATCGTCACACCGCCGAGAATGAGCGAGGGCAGCGGAATACCACGAAACTGGCCAGTGACGAGCACAAACAGCGCGATGGCCTGCGCGGTGATGAACAGCCGCAGGAAGGCCATCTCCTTGCTGTCCACGGCGAAACCGTTCTTCAATCGGCGTTTGCGGGCGCTGATCGTGGTGAAGATCAACGCAGCGACAAGGCTGATGGCTAGCAGCCACCCGAATCGTTGCGGCAGGTAGTAAGTGGTCAGCAGTGAGTAGAGATTGCTCTGGCCGCCGGGAGCGACGGGAACGGTGGCGTTGTCGATGACGAGCCAGAACAGCCCTTTGAAAATCAAGAGCGCTCCCAGCGTGACGATGAAGGACGGCATGCGTTCGTTCACGATGAACGCGCCCATCGCCATCCAGATCAGCACGCCGCACAGCAGTCCTAAACCAAGCGCGGCAGGTGCGGGCAGTTGATGATGAAACACCAGCACGCTGGCGATGCCGCCGAGCAAGCCCACGCCGCTGCCAGCAGACAAATCAATGTGCCCCGGCAGCAGGATGAGCAGCATGCCCATCGCCAGCGTCGCCGTGATGGACAGTTCTGTCGCTAGCATCGACAAATTGCGCGCCCCGAGGAAGGCTGGCTCTTGGATCGCGAAAAACACGACAATCGCGAGCAGCGCGATGGCGATAGGTAGTTCTCGGAAGCGGAAGCTCACAGGCAAAGCGGGTTTGAAGGGAAATGAATGGAAGAACTGAGAATGGATGGGCTGGGAATGGCCAATGGTCCGCAACCAACTGCGGCGTTCATTCTGGAGCCATTTTCAGTTTTCCATTCCTGCATTCTCCATTCCTCCATTTTATTTCTGTAACGACAGGATGATGCCCAGGATGATCAAACCGATCAAGATGGCGATGGTGATCTTCACCCAGCTCAGCGGATACTCGCCAGTGATCTTGCCGGTGGCCCCGTTCACGGCGACTTGATAATTTTTCGTGCCGTAGGTGTAGGTCAGCAGCCAAACGGGCAGCAGCACATGCTTGAAGGTCTGAGCGCTGAATTCCGGGGCGATTTGCAGGTTGCGGTGCGTGTCTCCAGGAATCTGCTCCATGCACTGGCTGCGCAGAATGCCTTCCATGCGGGAGCGTGAATCCTGCGCCGCGTGGATGAGATCAATCTGATACTGCTCCACCACCCAGCCGGAGAGATAACCAGGATCGTAGGGCAGCAGATCCGTCGTGGTGGGGAAAGGCTGGAGTTTTTCGAGCAGGTTTGGATGCACGCCCTTCGACGCAGGCACCAGCACGTCATCAAAGTCGGTGCTGACATGACCGGAGGCGTATTCCCAGCGCGTGTGGCGCGTGCGCTCGCCCTTGCTGTTGGTCGTGTAGTAATAATGTCCGGCCTCCGCCTCCCACGGGCACTCGGCATGGGCGTCAAAGGTCCAGTAAGGCAGATAGAGTCCGTGCAGCGTGTCGGTGAGCGCTTTCTGGCCCAGTTTGTTCGGTGCCCAGAAGTGGCTGCCATACCAGCGGCGGATGTCCTCGCGCACCTGACTCTGCGCGATCTTGAATGGCAGCGGGCTACCGGGTCGGATCGGCGCGCCCACATCATCCACCGCCAGCATCGCAGGCGAGCCGCAGAAATCGCAGTTCTGCGCCACGCGCATTTCATTGAAGACAGAGATCGCATGGCAGCTTTGGCACTTCACGGTCTTGCGCACCGCCGCCCAGCCGCGCTGATCATCGGGAATGGCCCGCAGCATGGCGACGAGGTCGTTTTCCTCCACCAGCGTGCCATCGCTTTTGAGTTCGGCGGGCGACTCAGTGCCGCAGTAAGGGCAGACCAGCGCGTGTTTCGACGGCGTCCACACGGCCTCCGCGCCGCAGGCAGGGCAGGCAAACTTGGAGATGGCAGTGACTTCGGACATGGCTGCAGAACTCGGGTGAGTTGGCCGCGATTAACCGAATGAAACGGCCTCCTGTCCATTCCAAAAACTGAGCGGCAAATTTTCTTGGCTTGCCAACAGGACGACGACCTTGACAGAATTTAACGAATGCAGCTCCCAGCACTCGTTTCGGCCTTCCTGCTGGCTGGCGTGAAGTCGGACATTGGCAAACGAGTCGGCACCTGGCCAATGCGTGCCATGGCCTTCGGCGGCATGAAGACGGGTGACATCCCCGGTGAAAAACTCACCGCCATCGTTCAACGCAGCGGGAAACGCGTCGAATTGAAGCTGCCTCAGTAGTGACTCGGAAAAATAGGCTGCCACGGCATCCCCCCGGCTTTTCTAGCAGGCTGAAATGACCTTTTTCAGGGTTGCACGGCTCCCGCGACATCTCATACTCCGCCCCCCGTAATATGTCCGCCCAAGTCAAAGTCGCCGTCGTAGGAGCCAGTGGTTATTCAGGAGCTGAACTCCTGCGCCTGCTGCTGCGCCATCCAAACGCAGAACTCGTGGCGGTGACTTCGCGGTCACTGGCTGGCAAGGCGCTCTCGAAGGAGTTCCCGCGCTTCCGTGGCGTCGGTGCGGCCGATTCACTGACCTTCACCGCTCCTGACGTGGCTGCATTGAAAGCCGCAGGTGCTGAGATCGCATTTCTCGCCGTGCCACACGGGGTTGCCTCGGAATACGCGAAGCCCTTGCTCGAACTCGGCTTGAAGGTCATCGACCTGAGCGCCGACTTCCGCCTGCGTAGCGCTGCACTGTATGAGGAATTCTACGGTCATGCGCACCCCGCGCCTGAACTGCTCGACGAGGCTGTTTATGCGCTGCCCGAGGTGCGGGCGGAGCAGATCAAGGCCGCGCGGCTCATCGCCTGTCCCGGCTGTTATCCCACCAGCATCCTGTTGCCGCTCATTCCGCTACTCAAAGCTGATTTGCTGGCGGATTCCCCTCTCGCCGTCGCCAGCATGAGCGGCGCGAGTGGTGCAGGACGCAAGGAAAGCATCCCACTCTTGTTCTGCGAGGTCCAAAACAGCGTGCGCAGCTATTCCGTACCGATGCATCGGCATTTGAGCGAGATCGGCCAAGAACTCGCCATCGCCGCTGGTCGCGAGGTGAAGCTCTCCTTTGTCCCGCATCTCATGCCGACCCACTCCGGCATCTGCACGACGACGTTTGCCCAATTGAAGCCCGGCGCGACCATCGAGCAGGTTGGTGATGTTTTGCATACGGCCTATGACAATCAACCCTTCGTGCGTTTGCTCGGGGTGAATCAGTCTCCCGACACCAAGAACGTCACCGGCACGAATTTCGTCGATGTCGGCTGGTCCTATGACGCACGGGCGGGACAACTCATTTTGATGAGTACGGAAGACAACATCGGCAAAGGCGCTTCAGGCCAAGCCGTGCAAAACATGAACCTCATCTGCGGTTTTGAAGCCACCGCAGGCCTCATGAACATCTGATATGCCCCCTCCCAAGCACGACGACGATCCCTGCAATGGCCGGACCCCGTTCAAAGTCATCGACGGCGGTGTCACCGCCGCGAAAGGCTTCCGCGCCTCCGCCGTGACCTGCGGCATCAAAAACCCCGAGGCCACGCGCCTTGACCTCGCGCTCATCGTTTCAGATGGCCCGACCGTCACCGACGCGGTCTTCACGACGAACAAAGTCCGCGCCGCCTGCGTCCGCCTCTGCCAGCAGCACATCAAGGAAAGCGACACCCGGGCGATCATCGCCAACAGCGGCAACGCCAACGCCTGCACCGGCGTGCAGGGCATCCATGATGCCAAAGCGATGACCAAGGCCGTCGCCGAGGAACTCGGCGTCAAAATGCGTCAGGTGCTGGTCTGCTCCACCGGCATCATCGGCATGCCGCTGCCTGTGGAACGCATCACCCCGAAAGTGGCCGACGCTGTCGCCAAACTGCACGATCAAGGCTCCGATGAGGCCATGCGGGCGATCATGACGAGCGACACGCAGCCCAAGACCTTCGCGGTCGAGGTGCCCTGCGAAAAAGGCAGCTTCCGCATCGGCGGCATCGCCAAGGGTGCGGGCATGATTTGTCCAAACATGGCTACGATGCTCTGCTTCATCACCACCGACGCGAAAATCGGCAAGGATGAACTCAAGCGCAGCATGCGCTACGCCGTGGAGAAGTCCTTCAACTGCATCACCATCGACGGCGATACCAGCACAAACGACACCGTCATCGTGATGAGCAACGGCGAGTCCAACGTGCCCACGATCAAGCGCAACACCCCCGAGGCCGTGCTGTTCCGCTGCGCTTTGCATAAAGTGATGCTCGAACTCGCCAAGATGATCGTCTGCGACGGCGAGCGCGTGACCGCCCGCACCCTCGCCGACGCTCGAAAGGTGGCCGAGACCGTCGCGAAATCCCGCCTCGTGAAGTGCAGCTTCCACTGCAGCGATCCGAACTGGGGCCGCATCATCCACGCCGTCGGTTATTCCGGTGCGCGGATTCGTGAGGAGCTCATCGACATCTTCTTCGGCGGTCTGTTGGCCTGCAAAGGCGGTCTTGCCACCAAGACGCCCGTCGCCGAGATGGAGAAGGTCGTCAAAGAGCCGAAATTCACCGTCACCATCGACCTCAACCTCGGCACCAGCGGCTACACCGTCTATACGAGCGACCTCTCCGAGGAGTACGTCGATTTCAACAGCGCCGAATACTCCGCCGCGATCCACGCGAAACGTCAGAAGGGCTTTGCCTGATCGGCGTGCGTATTTCTTTTCACCTTGATGAATCCCCTCGACGCCCAAATCACCCAATCCGCCGTGCTTCTCGAAGCCCTGCCTTACATGCAGAGCTTTCGCGGCTGCACGTTTTTGATCAAGGTCGGTGGCAGCGCCATGGAAGACCCAGTCCAGGTCGATTCCTTTCTGCGTGACGTCGTCTTCCTCGAAGCGGTGGGCATCAATCCCGTCATCGTGCATGGCGGCGGCAAGGCGATCTCCAAGGCGATGACTGAATCCGGCCTGCAGGCCAAGTTCATCAACGGCATGCGCGTCACCGACGACGAAACGATCAAGATCGTCGAGGAAACCCTCGCTCGTGTCATCAACCCAGAGATCGTGACCAAGATCAATGCCTTCGGCGGCAAGGCCGTCGGCGTTCCCGGCACCGAAGTCTTCCTCGGTGAAAAAATGAAGGGTGATCTCGGCTGGGTCGGCGAAGTGAACGACTGCAAGCTCGGTTTGATCCAAGCTGCTGTGGCTGGAGAGTTCGTGCCTGTCGTTTCTCCCGTCGCCCGCGAACTCGCCAGCGGCAAAACGCTCAATGTGAACGCCGATCTCGCCGCCTGCGGCCTCGCCAAACGTCTCAAGGCCACCAAACTCATCTTCCTCAGCGACGTGCGCGGTGTGTTGCGTGATCCCAAAGACGACTCGACGCTTATTCCGAGCCTCGACGAAGCCTCCATCACCAAACTGAAGTCTGAAGGCATCATCAGTGGCGGCATGATTCCGAAAGTGGACTCCTCCCTCGACTCGCTCCGCGGCGGCGTGGGCAAAGTTCATCTCATCGACGGCCGCCTGCCGCATGCGCTGATCCTCGAAATTTTCACCGACGGCGGCATCGGCACGGAAATCCATTTGTGAAGGCAGCCTTGCCGTCTTGAGCCATTTGTATTATTTTCCAACATGAGCATCGCAGCCCAAAAAGTACTGTCTGACGCCAAAGCACTCTCACCTGACGAGATGCGCGTGTTGCTGCGTGACATTAGCGAGGTGCTGGAAGACCTGGAGGATGCGGAGGATGCCGAACGCGTGCTGGGGGAAATTGTGCGAGGTGAAACGACAACAAGCACGCTTGATGAAGTCATGAAATCTCTGGGGATTACTGATGCAGACCTGGACCGTTAAACTCGCGCATGAGGCTGAAAAGGCTCTTGCTAGACTGGATAAGAAAATCCAAAAGCGCGTTCTGGGCAGACTCAGGCAGTTGGAATCCAACCCGCGCGGTCATGGTGCCATCAAGCTGACGGGATCTGCGAGATGGCGCGTTCGAGTTGGTGATTATCGCATCATCTACGACATTCAGGATAGTGTGCTAATTGTCATGGTGGTGAAGATCGGCCATCGCCGCGAAGTATATCGCTAATTTTACTCATATGAATTTGCCCCATTCGGAATGGCTCTCCCAATACGTCCTGCCAAACTACGGCCGTTACGACATCTGGCCGGTGCGTGGTGAAGGTCCGTATGTCTGGGATCGTGACGGGAAGAAGTATCTCGACTTCGCGGGTGGCGTGGCCGTGTGCCCACTTGGGCATTGTCCGCCGCCGGTCGTCAAAGCACTCACGGAGCAGGCGAACACGCTCATCCATGTCTCGAACTGGTATTGCATCGACAAGCAGGCCGAACTCGCGCGCATCTTGGTCGAGGAATGCGTGCAGATCCCCGGCAAGTGCTTCTTCTGCAACAGCGGTGCGGAGGCGAATGAAGGTCTGCTGAAGCTGGCGCGGAAATACGGCCAACAGACCGGTGGTCGCTATGAGATCATCACCTTCAACGGCTCGTTTCATGGTCGCACCTTCGGCGCGATGACTGCCACGGCGCAGGAGAAAATCCATGGCGGCTTCGGTCCGCTGCCGCCCGGATTCGTCTATGTGCCTTTCAACGATTTGCAGGCTCTCGAAGCCGCGATCACGGACAAAACGGTCGCGATTCTCGTGGAGCCGGTTCAGGGCGAAAGCGGTGTGCATGCGGTGACGCCGGAGTTTTTACGCGGAGCGCAGCGTTTGTGCCGTGAGAAGGACCTGCTGCTGCTGTTGGATGAAGTGCAGGTCGGATTCGGTCGTGCTGGCGAGATGGCCGGCTGGCGCAGCATCATTCCTGGCGATGAAATTCAGCCCGATGGCATCAGTTGGGCCAAAGCCATCGGCAGCGGCTTTCCACTCGGCTCGTTCTGGGTCAATGATCGCCACGATCTGAGTAAGGTGCTCGGCCCCGGCACGCATGGCACTACCTACGGCGGCTCGCCGCTCGCCTGCGCAGTCGGCATCGCCACGCTGCGCACCATCATCGACGAAAAGCTCTGTGAGAATGCCAAAACACGCGGTGCGGCCATTTCAGCGACGGTGCAGACTTGGAATCATCCGCTGATCAAAGAAGTGCGGCAGCTCGGCCTCTTCATCGGTTTTGAACTCAATGCCGAAGCGTTCTCCGCGAAGTCGGGCGGCAAGCTGCCATCCATCTTCCTCGCACAAAAGCTGCTCGATGCCGGCATGATGGCTACGCCTGCCGGGCCGAACGTTGTCCGCTGGCTTTCGCCGCTGAACATCACGGTACAGCACGCGGAGGAAGGACTGTCCATCTTCAAAGGCGTGCTGGATTCCATCGCCGCATCTTGACCCATCCTTGACCCTTTTGACAAGCCCGCCATGAAACACCTCCTTTCCATCGAAGAACTCAGCCAGGAACAGATCGAAAAGCTCGTCGATCTAGCCTGCGTGCTGAAAAAGGACCGCACCGCATCCCCGCAGGTGCTCAATGGCCAGCAATGGGCGCTGATTTTTACCAAGTCGTCCACGCGGACTCGGGTGAGCTTTGAAGTCGGCATTCGCGAACTCGGCGGTCAGGTCATGTTCCTCTCCGGCACCGACATTCAGCTTGGACGCGGCGAGCCGATCAAGGACACGGCGCGTGTGATGGGCCGCATGATTCATGGCGCAGTCATCCGTACCTTTGCTCAGCAAGACGTGGTGGAGTTCGCGCAGTACAGCGGCATCCCCACGATCAATGCTTTGACCGATGATGAGCATCCCTGCCAGATCTTGGCCGATTTGCAGACCATCCATGAACGCCTCGGCGGCTGGGCGGGCAAGCGCGTGTGCTTCCTCGGCGATGGCGACTGCAACGTGGCCCGCTCCTGGATCTGGGCCAGCGCCCGGCTCGGCTTTGAACTCGTCATCGGCGCTCCAAAGGCCTTCCAGCCGCAAGAGAGCTTCATGCGCAACGTGCCGTCTGCCACCATCCGTATCGTCGATGATCCGACCGAGGCCGTGAAAGGCTGCGACGTGCTATACACCGATGTGTGGGTCAGCATGGGCAAGGAAGCTGAAAGCGCCGAACGTATCGAGCTTTTGAAGCCGTGGCAGATCAACACCGAGCTCCTCAAGCACGCCAACCCCGGCGCTCTGGTCATGCACTGCCTCCCTGCGTATCGTGGCAAGGAAATCACCGACGAAGTCATGGAAGCGAACGCCGATGTGATCTTCGACCAGGCAGAGAACCGCCTGCACGCGCAGAAGGCGGTGATCGTGGAGATCACGCGAAAATGACGACTGACGAATGCAGAATGACGAATTCTGATTTCGTCATTGATTCGTCATTCGTCATTCGTCATTCGTCATTCCTATGAGCACTCCCGTCACCGCCAACAGCCCCCTCGGCGTCTTTGACTCCGGCGTCGGTGGTTTGACCGTGGTGAGGGCGTTGCGGGATCTGTTGCCGAACGAATCCATCATCTATCTCGGCGACACCGCCCGCGTGCCTTACGGTTCGAAGTCGCCGGATACGATCCGGCGGTTCTCGATGGAGGATGCGCAGTTCCTGGTCTCGCATGGCGTGAAAGTGGTCGTGGTAGCGTGCAATACCGCCACGGCGCATGCGCTGCCGGTTTTACAGGCCACGTTTCGGGTGCCAGTGATCGGCGTGCTCGGACCTGGGGTTGAGGCGACGCTCGCGGAGCCGAATTGCGAGCGTGTGGGCATCATCGGCACGGCTGGCACCATTCGGAGCCACGCCTACCAGCATGAGATCGCGATGCGGCGGCCGGACATCCTGATTGAAGCGCGGGCGACGCCGCTGCTGGTGCCGTTTGTCGAGGAGGGCTGGACGGATCACCCCGCGCTCAAGTCCGTGCTCAGGGAGTATTTGAAGCCGCTGCTCGACAAGGGCATCGACACCCTGGTGCTCGGCTGCACGCACTATCCGCTGCTGATTCCGGTGCTGAAACGCATGCTGGGGCAAAAAGTGCGTCTGGTGGACTCCGCCAGCACCTGCGCTGCGCATGTGAAGGCGAAGCTGGAGCAGGACAATCTGCTACGGACGACGAAATCGAAGCCCTCGCTGGAGATTTTCCTCACCGACCACTCCGAGCAGGCTGAGAACCTCGCGAAGCGTTTCCTGGGCACGGACTTCGGCAAGGTGAAGAAAGCGGTCGTTTGAGGCCCGCCCCTCAAGGTCTGCGCGTCTGCGCCAAGGCCTCGGTCTTGAGCTTCTGGATGGCCTCATCCCCCTGAGCGATGAGCGGGTCGAACATGGGGATTTCCTTCGCATTCTGACCCTGTTCGTGTTTGCGGAAGCCAAAGAGGTAAGTCTCGTTGTGCGGGCGCCAGCGGTTGAAAAACAGCGTGTCTTTGGCGATGACGGCCTGACGGAGGCTTTCGAGGGCGGGAGAGGGCGCATCAGGCATTTTTAGGCCGAGTCCTTCGATCAGCTTGGCGCTGAGCTTTTCGTAACCTTCACGCGTGTAATGTACGCCGTTTTCGGTGAGCAGCTTTGCGGTGTTGCCAGGCTTGGGCAGACCGCCCATGAGCTCGAACCAATCCACAAAAAACGTGTTCTGCATGCCTGCGAACTTGCGCAGAGCGTCGCGCAGGCTGGAGAGGTTTTTGTTCTCCATGGCAAGGTCGGGCAATGGCGGCGGCAGGGTCTCCAGCGGCGGTGGGGTGGCCATGATGATGCGCACACCGGGTGATTTGGCGCGGATCATGTCAATGAGGCTGCGGTAGCCGCTCAAAAACTCCGGCAGGCCGCCCAGACGCTCGAAAGCCAGCTCGGAGCCATAGCACAGGATCACGACCGTAGGCTTCAGCATCTCCAGGTGAGTGGCCATACGCTGCAAGCCCTCTTCCGGTGGCCCGAAATACGAACGCGCATGGCCGAAGACGGTGTCACCGCTCCACGCGAGATTTCGCACGCTGACTTTCGTTTCTCCCAAAGCCAGGGCCAGCCGTGGCTCGAACGAGCCGTAGCGCTGCTCACGTTCGAGCACCGTGTTGCCGATCAAGACGAGCCGGTCACCATCCTGGAACTCAAACACCGTCGGCTGCGGCGGCGCGGCAGGAGCCTCGGTGGTCTGGGAGGAAGCGGTGGTGGCGAAGACGAGCGCCAGAAGGCCAGCAAGGAGTTTCAAATTCATGCGAGGTGATATTGGAGCGGAAAGCGGCGGAATTGTCCAGCGGGCAAACGCGCCCTACATCACTGCCCCATCAGCTTTTTCACCGTCGGCTCGATGGCCTCGGCCCAGGTGCGATAGCCTTTTTCGTTGGGGTGGAGGAAGTCGGGCATGATGTCCTTCGTGATGAGGCCGTCGGGAGTGAGAAATTTCGCGCCGATGTCGAGGAAGGTGACATTTCGCTCACCATCGAGCTGGGCGAGGAGTTGGTTGATCACCGCGATCTTTTCACGCTGTGGGTTGGGCTTCTCACCACGCGGAAAAATGCCCAGCAGCAGGATTTTCGACTGCGGAAGGCGCAGATTCATCTCGGAGACGATGGCCATGATCCCCTGCGCGATGTCGGTCGCTGAGCAGTCACCGGTGTTGTTTGTGCCGATCATCATGATGACGAGTTTCGGCGCGATGCCGTCGATGGCACCATGCCGGAGCCGCCAGAGCACATTTTCCGTC
>JAJTDU010000160.1 GCA_021298725.1 Verrucomicrobiaceae bacterium
CACTGCACCCGTGGTGGCGGCCCCTGGAGTAGCTCCGACAGACGAGTCGATTAATCTCGATGCCGTCGATGAGGCACTGAATGCCGCTTTTTTGACCCACTGGACCGCTCCACCCATCGCCGTGGTGCCTGCTGCGCAGCGTGAGGCACGGCTAAACATCTCCATCGGGCGCGACGGCACCGTGCTGAAATCACAAATGAGCAAGTTTTCCGGCTCGCATGATCTCGACCAGTCCATCATCCAAGCCGCCGCGCAGGTGAAAAAAATTTCCGTCACACTGCCTTCAACTTTTTCCAAAGAGAGCTACGATCTTGAGTTGAACTTCCTCCTGCTCCCCTGATCGCTCCGCATGAACCCACGCGCCCTCGTACTCCTTCTCACGCTCGCCTACCATGGCGCGCAGGCTAAGGAGCGCGGTGGCATCTTGGGCACACTCCAAGGATGGGTCAGAGCCATGCCTGGCCTGGGCGGTAAAAAAGCAGAAGAACCGCCGCAGAAAATCATGCCGCGAGTTCGCGTCACCCCGTTCACCGGCGGCACCGGGTCGAGTGCGGAGTCGGCCTTGCAGAAGGAACTGCTCGCCTCGCGTGAATTTTTCGTGGCCGGGCCAGATGAGAAGGCTGACTTTACCCTGGGCGGCTCCTCCAGCGGAGGGCGGGTCAACGGTCGTCTCATGGACGTGAAGGGTAAGGAGGTCTTCCAGCGCACCTACGCAGCGCCGGGCTTGGATGAAAACCTAAAAGCTTTTGCCGATGATGTAATTTTCACCATCACAGGCCGCCCCGGACTGGCCACCAGCCGCATCGTCTTTGTCAGCGACCGCTCCGGGCGCAGGCAGATCTACCTCTGCAATGCCGACGGTGGAGAGGTCAATCAAGTCACGCATGACCGGCATGGCGCGGTCTCCCCCACCCTCTCACCAGACTCGTCTCTTGTGGCCTTTACCGGCTACAGCAGCGGTTTTCCAGTGGTGAACCTGCTAGATCTGCACGCCGGCTGGGAGCGTGGCGTCACCGATACGCCTGGCACCAGTTTCGGCGCGGCTTTTTCCCCGGATGGCACCCACCTCGCCGTGGTGATGAGTTTCATCGGCAATCCGGAGATCTTCGTCAGCGATCTCAACACCAACACCGCCTCCTGCATCAGCGACTCCATCGGTGCGCCTGCCAGCCCCTCCTGGCATCCTGAGGGCAAGCAGATCGTTTTTTCGAATGACGACGGCAACGGGCCGAAGCTCAACATCATCGAAGTGCCGCAGAAAGAGGGAGATCCCTCCCGGCTCTTCCGCTGGCGCACTGGCTACCACTTCTGCACTGACCCGGAGTGGTCGCCTGATGGCCGCCAGATCGCCTTCACCACACGTAAAAGCGGCGAGTGGGCGGTCGCCATCAAGCCTTACCCCAACGGCAGTTCACGCATCATCCAAGGTGGCGGCGCACAGCATCCTTCCTGGAGTCCAAACGGCCAGTTCATCACCTATGTGCAGCATGGCGGTCTGTTTGTGCATGAGGTGCGCAGCGGCCACCGCCGCCAGATTCTCAAAGGCTATGGCCGCATCTCTGAACCACGATGGATGAGGTGAACCATGTCGAATGACGAAATCAGAATGATGCGTTTCCATTCCATCTCTGCCCGCTTGAATGTCCTGACCTCATTCGTCACTCGCCATTCGGCATTCGGCATTTTCCTCCTCCTCTCCTCCTGTTCTAGCTTCTCGTTCCTGCCCCATCCTCCCTCTGAAGCCATCGTCTATGCCCTCGGACCACGTGAGGGCCATACCTCACCGCTGGGAGCGAATCTTAAACCCGCCTGCCCCGCCCTCGTCTTCGAAGGCGATGGCTTCAAGCTCTCTACCGCGCATGAAGGTGCCATCCGTGGCGTCGTCACCGAACTGGGCGGCAACAAGAAGACGCGTCTGCTCATCGCCGGTTACGCGCAGCCCGACCTTCCGCACGATCACGCCCGCTCCCTCTCCGAACGTCGCGCTCAGGCCGTGCGCCAGCGTTTGATCGAGCTCGAACTCGACCCCTCCAAGATTCAGACCGTTGGCTTTGGCAACGATTTCTCCCCCTCCGGTCCCTCCTCTGGCGTTGTCGTCATCTACCGGCAGTAGCACACAGAACTTTGAACTCACAACCTTGACCTCTTTTATGGTAAAACCCGAACCCATCTCCAACCACGTTTCCGTCTGGGGCGAAGGCCCTATCTGGCACCAGGAACGCCTTCTCTACGTCGATATCGAATCGCACAAGATCCTCGCCTTCACGCCCGCCACGGGTGAGGAAAAAATCTGGAACGTCGGCCAGCGTGTCGGCACCGTCGTGCCACGTGCCCAAGGCGGCCTCGTCTGGGCCGGAGATGACGGCTTTTTCTTCCTCAATGAAAACACTGGTGTCAGCACCCCCATCGCCAATCCTGAGCCGGATCTGGCTGACAATCGCTTCAACGACGGCAAATGCGATCCCGCCGGTCGTTTCTGGGCTGGAACCATCCATTTGAAGAAGCAGCCATCCGCCGCGCTCTACTGCCTGCATACCGACCTCCGTGTGGAAAAGAAATTTTCTCCCGTTACCAACTCCAATGGCATCATCTGGAGCCGTGATGGCGGCACGATGTTCTACATCGACACACCCAGCAAAAAAATCCGCGCCTTCGACTTCGACACGGCCACTAGCGCCATCACCAACGAGCGCGTCATCTGGGACACCAGCGCAGACACCTCCGTTCCCGATGGCATGACCATCGACAACCAGGATCGACTCTGGATCGCCTTCTGCCACGGAGCCAAGGTCGTCTGTTTCGACCCCGCCACAAAGACAGTCGAGCAGCAGATCGACTTCCCCTGCATCGAAACCACTGCCTGCGCCTTCGGTGGGCCTGATTTGCAGGATCTTTACATCACCACCGGCCTCAAGCCCGGTTTGGAAGAACCGCTCGCAGGTCGTCTCTTCGTCTGCCGTCCAGGTGCCACAGGCGTGCCTTCGTCAGCCTTTGCTGGCTGATCTGGCAGCGGGTCATGAAATCGCAGCGCCTGAGCCAAATAAGTGCCGACTACGGACCAAGAACCCGCCTTGCATCCCCATCTCTCACCGCTAAAGGAACAGGGTGCGCATCATCTCCGGCACCGCAGGCGGGCTAGCCCTTGAAGTCCCGAAAACCGTCACACGACCCACCCAGGATCGTGTGCGTCAGGCTGTGTTCTCCATGCTCGGGGAACTCGTTCCTGGAGCGCATGTACTCGATCTTTTCGCCGGCACCGGAGCCATCGCCCTCGAATGCCTGAGCCGTGGGGCAGCCTCCGCCATGATGGTGGATGAAAACAAAGGCGCGTGCGACGTGATCCGCCGCAACATCGCCAAAACCAAGCTCGCCGGTGCCACGGTTCGCCAAAGCGATGTTTTCCGCCTGCTCCCGCTGCTGCAACGTGATGGCAAGCAGTTCGACCTCATCTTCGCTGACCCGCCGTACACGCATTGCGATGAGGACACGGATTTCGTCGCGAAACTGCTCGCCGAAGAGGCCCTGCCTGCGCTGCTGCATGCGGATAGCCACCTCATCCTCGAAAGTCACCACTTCAACCGCGAAACGAAAAGCTGGCTCGGCTGGGAGGTGCTAACCGACCGCAATTACGGTTCCACCCGCATCGTCTGGCTGCGTAAACTTCCGCATGGCATCGAAAGCCCTTAGCCTCACTTTCTACAATCTGGTGCTGCCCTTGGGCCTCGTCTGCATGCTGCCCGGAGCCATCGTGAAAATGCGCCGTCGCCATGGGCGCTGGCGCGATCTCGCGCAACGCATCGGTTGTTTTGACCAGGCCACGCAAAGAGCCATCAACACCTTGCCGCAGCGCGAACGCTTCTGGGTGCATGCCGTCAGCGTCGGAGAGGTCGGTGTTGCGAAAAAACTCATCACACGGCTGCTCAAAACCCATGCCGACCTCGGCATCGTCCTCAGCACCACCACGCCCACCGGCCATGCGCTCGCCGCCGAGCTTGCCGCGCAGCATACAGGCAAAGTCGTCGCCATTTTCAGCCCCGTCGATCTTCCTGGCGTCGGCCGACTCATGCTGGAGCGCATTCAACCGACCCAGCTCGTGCTCGTGGAGGCCGAAGTGTGGCCGAATCTGACTTCCGCCGCCGAGCACCTCGGTATTCCCGTCTCTCTTGTCAACGCACGGCTCTCTCCGCGTTCCGAACGTCGCTATCGCAAGTTCCGCCGCTTCGTCGGCCCAATCTTCGGCATGCTGAAACAGATCCTGGTGCAGGAAGAGGACGACATCGCCCGCTGGGAAAGCTTCGGTGTCGAACGCGACCGCATCCACCTCACAGGTAGCATCAAATACGATCCCCAAGGAGCCACCGTCCCCGCAGCGAAGATCGACGAGCTTCACAATGTGCTGACCCAAACTGGCATCGCATCGACACAGCCCATCCTCCTCGCCGCCAGCACGCACGCAGGCGAGGAAATCGAGTTCGCCCGCGTCTTCCAACGTTTGCGCGAGAAAATCCGCGACCTCGCGCTGCTCATCGTGCCGCGTCATGTCGAGCGCCGGGCTGAAATCACCGCCGCGCTCAAAACCATCGGCCTCGCCCCTGCCCTGCGCAGCGTTTTCGGATCACACGTCGATTCAAACGCCCCCGTCTTCGTCATCGACACCACGGGTGAACTCGCCGCTTGGCAGCACCTCGCCACACTCGTCGTCGTTGGCAAAAGTTTCCTCGCCGAAGGCGGTCAAAACCCCGCCGAGGCCGCGCTGGCGCAGAAGCCCGTTCTGTTCGGACCACACATGGAAAACTTCACGCCACTCGTCGAGTTGCTGCTCAAAAAAGGCGGAGCGCAGCAGGTGGCCAACTTTGACGAGCTGACCTCCGCTTGCCTTGCCATGCTGCAAGACCCATCGAAAGCAGCGCAGATGGCCCAAGCCGGCCACCAAGCGCTGAAAGCGCACGAAGGCGCCACACAGCGCAGCGCGGAACGCCTGCTGAGCTAAGAGCGACAAACCTTCTTGCCTAGCGGCGTAGTAAGCGCACGCCATGAACATTCTCAGCCGCCGTTCCTTCCTCGCCACCAGCCTCAGCGCCCTGACCTCACGCGGTTTCGGGCAGAGCGATGATGCCGCCGAGCCGGTCATCGACATCCATCAGCACATGAACTACCACCTGCGCACGGACGTGCATCTAGTGCTGCATCAAAAGGCAATGGGCGTGACGAAATCCATCATTCTGCCCGGCGGCACGATGGTCAACCGGCCCTCCACCCATGAAGGCCGCTCCAACGGCCTCGCCGCCAAATGCCTCGGCACCGCTTGGGCGCGTGACTTGGCCCAAGCTCGCCCCGAGTCTTATCTCTGGGCCTGCAATGAGGTGACAGACCTCGGCTCCGCCCCGGCTGAAATCGAGATGTGGCTCAAGCAAGGCGCGTGCATGATCGCCGAGCAGAAGTTCAAGGTGGAGTGCGACTCGCCCGAGAGTCAGAAGCTCTACGAACTGGCCGCCGCCTACAACGTGCCCATCCTCCTGCACTTTCAGCATCAAACCTACAACCTCGGCTACGACCGTTTTCACACGATGCTGACGAAGTTCCCCAAGACCGTCTTCATCGGCCATGCGCAGGCCTTTTGGGGGAATATCGACAAGAATCACGACCCGAAAGTCAACTACCCGAAGGGCAAGATCACCCCCGGCGGCCTGACGGACCGTTACCTCGCCGATTACCCGAACCTGTTTGCCGATATGTCCGCCGGCAGCGGCCTGCTGGCGCTTACGCGCGACGAGGAGCACACCACCGCTTTCTTTGATCGTCATCAGGACAAAGTTCTCTACGGGAGCGACTGCGCCGACCACTTGGGCCGCGGCCCCGGCTGCCAAGGAGCCGCCACCCTGGCCGCCATCCGCAAACTCGCCCCCAGCAAGGCCGTGGAGCGCAAAATTCTCTTCGAGAACTCGAAGAAGCTGTTCCGCTTGGCTTAAAACAGCGCTCCGGCTTCTTGCGCCCCGCGCCGTGCTCGCAATACATGAAATGGTGAACCCCGCGCTCAACGAACCTGACTCACCTTTCGATCTCGCCCTGCGTCCGGGCGATTTTGCCGAGTTCCACGGCCAAACGAAGGTCAAGGAGCAGCTCCTCGTCATGGTCGAGGCCGCAAAGATGCGCGGTGAGTCGCTGGATCACGTCCTGCTCTGCGGCCCGCCCGGCTTGGGCAAGACCACGCTCGCCAATCTCATCGCCAACTCCGTCGGAACCAAGCTGCACACCACCAGCGGCCCGCAGATCGAGCGAGCGGGCGATCTCGCGGGCATCCTGACCAATCTGCAGGAGCGCGACATCCTCTTCATCGATGAAATCCACC
>JAJTDU010000161.1 GCA_021298725.1 Verrucomicrobiaceae bacterium
TGGAGGCCGCCGCGAAGACGATTTCGGCCATCATCGCCGCCAAGATCATCCCCTGCACCTTGGAGTTTCTCGATCGAGTCACGGTGCAGTGCGTCGAAGACTACGCCAAGATCGGCCTGCCCACCGATGTAGAGGCGCTCGTGCTCATGGAGACCGACGGGCACCCCGTCGTCGTCGAAGAAGAAGCCGCGCAGATGATGGAACTTGCCAGAGCGAATGGTGCGCGCGATGTCCGTGCCGCTGCGGATGAAGCTGAAGGTGCCAAACTTGCCGCCGCCCGCCGCAATGCCTTCTCCGCGCTCGCACGAGTGCGTCCTACCACGATTCTCGAAGACGTGACCGTGCCGCGCAGTGAACTCGCCACGATGGTCGCTTTCATCGACAGCGTGGCGAAGAAGCACAAGCTCCAGATCGGCACCTTCGGTCATCTGGGCGATGGCAATCTGCATCCCACCTTCCTCACCAACGAGCGCGATCATGAGGAGATGCACCGCATTGAAGTCGCGCTGGAGGAGATCGTCGAGGAAACCATCCGCCTCGGCGGCACCGTCACCGGCGAGCATGGCGTCGGTCTTGCCAAAAAAGCCTTCCTCAAACGTCAACTCGGTGAAGGCAGCTACGAACTCATGCGCAGCATCAAACAAGCCCTCGATCCGCAAGGGCTGTTGAACCCTGGGAAGATCTTTGATTTGAGGAACTGATCATGTCGCAAGCCTCGCTCCTCAAATCCCTCGATTACTCCGTGCTCCAGCAGTGCATGCACTGCGGAATGTGCCTGCCGACGTGTCCGACGTACGTGGAGACAAAAATGGAGAAGAATAGCCCGCGCGGGCGTATCTCGCTCATGCGGGCAGTGGCGGACGGTGATCTCGAAGTTTCTCGGGCGCTGTCGGATGAAATGTATTACTGCCTCGGCTGTCTTGCCTGTCAGACAGCCTGCCCGGCAGGGGTGAATTACGCGGAATTGTTTGAAACCGCCCGTGCTGAAGTAGAGCAGGCCAATGTGAATGACGGCATGCAGCGCGGTTTCTGGCGCTGGCTCACGCTGAACGTCATTTTCATGCGCCCATGGCTGCTGCGGCTGATCGGGCGTGTACTGCGTGTGTACCAAAGCACCGGACTCGACAAGCTGATGCGCAAAGTCCGCTTTTTTGGACTCATGCCGCGATCGTTGGCGAAGTTGGAGCCGCAGACACCGCAAATCGCGGCGGATTTCTCGGATGACGTCATCCTGCCTGTGGAATCGCCCAAGATGGAGTTAGGGAGCCGTGTCGGCCTACTCACGGGCTGCATCCAGGATCTCGCGTTCTCGAACATCAATCGCGACACCGCCGATGTGCTGCTTGCCAACGGCTGCGAAGTCATCACGCCGCGTTCGCAGAGCTGCTGCGGCTCCTTGCACGCGCACAATGGCGAACTCGAACTGGCCCGCGAATTGGCACGGCGGCAGATCGACAGCTTTGATCTCGATTCTCTCGATGCCATCATCACCAACGCCGGTGGCTGCGGCTCGCATTTAAAGACCTACGGCCATCTGCTTCACGATGATCCGTTCTACGCCGCCAAGGCGAAGGTTTGGGACACGAAAGTGAAGGATATTCATGAATGGCTCGTGCAGAACCGCTTCCGCAAGCCGACCGCAGGCGCAGGTGTGAGTGAAGTCACCTATCATGAGAGTTGCCACCTCTGCCATGGTCAAAAAGTCGTTTCCCAACCGCGTCAGGTGCTCGCGAGCATCCCCGGACTCGTGTTCAAGGAACTGCCCGAGTCGAACTGGTGTTGCGGCAGTGCTGGCATCTACAACATCACCCAGCCCGAGCAGAGCCAGAAGCTGCTAGACCGTAAAGTTGCCAACTTGAGGCAGGCAAACGCCCCCATCGTGGCCACCAGCAATCCAGGATGTCATTTGCAACTCGCCAACGGACTCCGCACGTGTGGTGATCATCCCTGCCACGAAGTCACTCAGCCGGTGACTTTGCTGGCCAAGGCGTATCGTGCGGAACGTAATTGATCGCGATGGAAATCGACCTCACTGGCCCGCTGCGCGAAGACGCTTACATGATTCTCGCCGGACTCGTCACGCCGCGCCCCATTGCGTTGACGACCACCGTTGATCTCGAAGGTCAGGTGAATGCGGCCCCATTCAGTTTTTTCAATGTGTTGGGCGACTCCCCACCCATGGTCGGCCTATGTCCAGGAGATCGATCTCGCGGCGTGCCGAAGGACACGGCTCGAAACATCCGCCTGACGCATGAATTCGTCGTGAACCTCGTCGATGAGCCGCTCGCGGAGAAGATGAACCTCTGTGCCGCTTCTTTGCCTGCGGGGGAGAACGAACTGCTGCATGCCGGGCTCACCGCCGTTGCTAGCAGCTTGGTCAAACCGCCGCGTATCGCGGAATCACCTGCCAGCCTCGAATGCCGTAGCCACAGCATCCTCGAGATCGGCGACAACCGCCTCATCATCGGCGAAGTCCTTCGAGTCCATGTGCGCGACAACATCTTCGATCCCGAAACTTGGCTCGTGAAGCCCGGCACCTACCAGCCCATCGGTCGCATGCAGAGTCCACATTGGTATTGCCGCACGCAGGATATGCTTGAGTTGAGAAGGCCGAGGTGACACACTCAAGCCAGCGGAATCAACTCGCGAATCGGCTCTCCAAACGGCAGGATCGGCATCGGGCGGCCTTGGAAGTCGTCGAACGAGTCATTCGGGTCGATGCCGAGGTGCTGGTAAACCGTGGCCCACAGATCATTCGGGCTCAGTGGACGCTCGATCGGGAATTCTGCGCGCGGATTCGTCGCGCCGATGATCTGCCCGGTCTGCATGCCGCCGCCGCTGACGATGAAAGACATGGCCTGCGGCCAGTGGTCGCGCCCAGGCTGACTGACGCCGGTTTGCGTACCGATTTGCGTGTTGATCTTCGGCGTGCGGCCAAACTCACCGGTGATGATCACGAGCACGTCTTTGTCGAGGCCGCGCTGATGGATGTCCTCAATCAAAGCCGACGCAGCCTGATCATAGACCGGCATGCGCCAGCGGGCATCGGCATACATGTCGCAGTTCACCGCGTGGCTGTCCCAGTTGTAGGTGCAGTTCTTCGGAATGGTCGTTGAGAAGGGATTCTCCCAAACCATCGTCACAAAGCGGCTTCCGGCCTCGACGAGGCGGCGCGCCATCAGGCCGCGCTGGCCGTAGGTGCTGTAGCCGTAGCGCTCGCGGGTTTTCGCGGACTCTTGGCTCAAATCGAAGGCGTCGCGCACCTTTTGCGTCGTGAGCATGCCCACCGCGCGCTGGCTAAAGCTGTCCATCGCCTCCATCAGGCCGCCGCGATCCATTTCACGCTTCAGATTGTCCATGCCCTGCAACAGATGCACGCGGTCGTCGATGCGCGACGCCATGTCTGGTGTGAGGCCGATGTTTTCGACTTTGAATTCCTTCGTGCTCGGATCACCCACGACCATGAACGGCGAAGCCGAAGGCCCGAGGTAGGCGCTGCCGAGCGAAAACGTATCGATGCCACTGCGCCCGCGATCCACGCCCGCCACGCACACCGGCATCGCTTCGTCCGCGCGCTGGAGCTTACGTTGGATGATGGAAGACACCGCTGGCGCATCATTCACAAAACCGACTGGCAGCGCTGGCGCACGTCCGGTCATGAAGCGCTTGTGCCCGCCGCCGTGGTCCGCGAACTCGTGATGCACGCTGCGGATGATATTGAACTTGTCCGCGATTTTCGCCTGCTGCGGAAACAACTCACAAAGATGCGTGCCGGGCACATTCGTGCGGATGGGATTGAGCACGCCGCGATACTCCACGGGCGCGTTTGGCTTCATGTCATAGCTTTCGAGCTGCGACATCCCACCCGGCAGCCAGACAAAGATCACCGATTTGTCCTTCAGCTTCCGTCCAGCCGCCTTGGCGATGCTTTCCGCGCGCAGAGTGTCTGCCAGTGACCAACCGGTAAGCGCGAGCGAGCCGATGCTGAGAAAACTCCGGCGTGAAACCGGACCACAGCAGGAATGAGGGGAAAAGGAAGGCATGCGAGCGTGATTACGCCTGCAGGAGTATCCTCATTTCAGGCTCAGGATAAACGCCTTCACATCGGTGAAGAGAAACAGGGTGGGCAAGGCCGAGATCGGGCTGCTCATCTGTGACGTGGAAACGGATGCGCACGGCTCTGCACGCCAGGTTTCTCGAGTGCAGCCGCTGGAAACCGTCAGCAGCAGCAAACAGACGCTAAACTTAACCAGTGGGCAAAAGGAGATCTATTTCATGCGGCAAAGAATAGCGGGAATGAAAGGCTGGGCGAGAAGTTCAAAGGCATGGGACTCGGTGCCGCGATCTGCCTGCGCCTGTTTATGACTGCCCGAGTGCTTGGTTTGCCCTGCTTTTTGATGGGAGGAACGTTGCCAGCGGCGATGAAGTTTGCGCAGCGTGATGATGATCCGCGTCGTTTCATCACGGCGTTCTTTTACGGCATCAACATCGCTGGCGCGGTCACGGGGGCGATGCAGAGCACTTGTTGGCTTCTGCCGACTCTCGGTAACAAAGGTGCCTTGACCGTGGCGGTGCTGGCGAACCTAGAATTGACATGGCTGCGTCGAGCGCCAGCCTCTGCCGGGTCGTTTGTGGGACTTCTCCACCGCTGAGGTGCTGCCAAAGTTGGCACCGAAGATCCTGCGGGCGCATGTTGAAACTCTGAAACTATTCTAGCGGCAGCGGTATGCTGATTTCCTCTCTAAAATCGAACGGAAACACAGCCCTTTGCCGTGGAGGTGAAGATGCCAGCGCTCCAGACTGCTCCGGTCAGCGAGATGGTGCTCGGTGCGCAAGCTCGGCAGTGAACTCATTCGGTGAGATTCCGGCAATTTTAGAAAGGAGGGGGGCGTTCTAATTATCCTCTCCCAATTAAATGTCCTTTCTTGCCCGGCATCCTGTCCTCCGACTCGTGGCCTCGCCACAGCATCTGTGGCGCACGTTGTCGCTTGGCATCAAAACCATCTGGCTGCACAAGCTACGCTCGTTTTTGACGGCTCTGGGCGTGGTATTCGGCGTTGCCTCGGTCGTGGCCATGCTGGCCATCGGCGAAGGTGCCAGTCATGAGGCGCAGGAGCAGATCCGCAAGCTGGGGAGCCAGAACATCATTCTGCAGAGTGTCAAACCACCGGACGGGCAGGGTTCCAGTGGTGAATCTCGCAGTTTGATCAGCGAGTATGGGCTCACTACCCGCGACATCCAACAGATCCGCCAGACGGTGCCGGGCATCAGCATTGTGGTGCCCAGCCGCTTCATTTCAGAAAACATCTGGAGCTTTGACCGCAGTGTCGATGGCCAAGTGATGGGTGTGCTGCCGGTGTATCCGCAGATGCGTAACCGCCCAATGGTGCAGGGCCGTTTCTTCAGCGACCTGGAACTGGATGGGCGCGTGCCGGTTTGTGTGATCAATGAGACCGTGGCCGCGCGGTTGTTCCCGCTTTCCACGCCCACCGGTAAGTCGGTGCGTGTAAAAGGGTATTACTACAAGATCGTTGGCATCATCCAGGATGAAGGGCAGAGCGTGGGCACCGACACCAGCAGCGCAGCGGCGAGCGCCCCGGCGCAGATCATGATCCCGTTCACCACCTTGATGGATCACTACGGCGAGACGTTTTTCCGCTACCGCACCGGTAGTTTTGAGGCGGAAAAGGTGGAGTTTCATGAAGCCGTGCTCCGCGTCGAGGATGTGAAGCAGGTGGAGAGCCGCGCGGGTGCCATCCGCCACCTCATGAGCAGCAACCACAAGAAAGATGACTGGCGCATCATCGTGCCCGTGGAGCTGCTGAAGCAGGCGGAGCGTACGAAGCGCATTTTCAGCATCGTGCTTGGCAGCATTGCCGCCATTTCGCTGCTCGTCGGCGGGATTGGCATCATGAACATCATGCTTGCCAGCGTGACAGAACGCACGCGGGAGATTGGCATCCGCCGTGCCCTCGGAGCTCGTCAGGCCGATATCGTGGTGCAGTTTCTCATCGAGACCGTGCTGCTAGCGGGGGTCGGCGGTGTGCTGGGCGTTGCGGTCGGTCTGGGCATTCCGATGGCCATCGAAAAATTCGCCGGAGTAACCACGATCATCAAAATGTGGTCGCCGATCATGGCTTTCTCCATCTCCGTCATCACCGGCATCGCTTTCGGCATCTATCCAGCGCGTCGCGCAGCCCAGATGAATCCGGTGGAAGCGCTGCGGCACGAGTAGCTGGATTTTGGGGGGGACGAACCGGCTTCCGATGAGTTCTGTTCCAGGATGAAACCATCCCTCCTGCTATGGGTCCATGCTTGGCACGGCCGCACGCTCTGCGGTGCCTGGGGGAGCGGTCAGACGGGCGTTGGACGCCCGCATCTTCATTTCAAAGACCTGTTTCAGAAAGAGCAGGCCTTGAGCATGGCAGAAACTGTACTGGCCGAGGCTGAGAGGATGGCGTTGGCGAAGAAAAAACACACCCAACACACCGAACTCGTCGGTAGCCCGCTTTCAGTGACAAATTCACGCTTGGGGGCGATGTTCCGCCATTTGGCGGCGGAGTTTCGCATCAAGGTGATCCGACAGAGGGATGCGGCGCTGCGGGTGAGGATGGGAAAGATCGCCGGAAACAATCATTCGCTCGCCTACTTCCAGTCACAAGGAGACAGGGTAGTGGTGATCCCGTTGGCTTGGATTTGAGTTTAATTCCAAGGTTTCCCGTGAGTGGATCACCCAACAGAAAGCGCGGACTTGAAAAAACTGCTGGTGCCAAAAGAAACGGGCGCGTCGAGTGATCTCAACGCGCCCGTTGGAAGAGTCAGGACGGATCAATGGTTGAAGTAGAACTCCTTGGAGTTCAGCAAGGCCCAGAACAAGTCTTCATGCACGGATTGGCGTGCGCCGGTGTCGCTGGCAATGGCTTGCTGCACCGAGGCCCATTCCTTGTCCTTTGGCATGCGTCCAAAGACACGCAGGAAAAGGTCTTCGACGATCTCGCGGTCGCTTTTCTTTTCCTGGATCATCTTCGCAACGATACGTCCCTGCTTGATGCGATCGTTGACGGCGTCACCATTCATGAGATGCAGCGCCTGGGATAACGTGGGTTCCATTTTCACCTCGCAGGAGCACACAGACTCGCGCTTGGCACGACCAAAGGTGGTGAGGAAGTAGTTGCTCACCGCTCCGTCAGCGATCTGCACGGCGCGTGCGCCGAGAGGTAGGCCTTGGAACTTGTTTGGCGTGTCGGTGATCTGAGAGATGGCGTCAAGGAGGACTTCTGCACGCACGCGGCGGACCTGGGCGTGGGAGAAGTTGCGTTTATCCCCACCGTTGGTCTCGTTGACCTTGGTGCTGCGCTGGTAGGTCTGGGAGTTGCAGATGTCACGGACGAACTTACGCATGTCGTATTTATACTCGGTGAGCTTTTCGGCAAGCTTGGCGATCAACTCGGGATTGGAAGGCGGGTTGGACACGCGGACATCATCCACTGGCTCCACGATGCCCACACCATTGAAATGCGCCCAGGTAATGTTGGCGATGTTACGCGCGAAGTAAGGGTTGCGTGGGGAGGCCATCCAGTCGGCGAGCACCTTGCGGCGGTCGTCGGTAGGCTTGAGTTCCGGGGTGTCGCCACCAAGGAATTTCGGCTTCATGACGGCGTTGGTAAGGAAATGGCGGGATTCGCCGCCCTTGCTGTTATAGACGATGACCTCGGCTGGGTCGTCGGTCTGTTTGCGGCCGATCTGGCTGAAGAAGGCCTTGAAGCCGTAGTAATCATCCATCGTCCAGCGGTCGAAGGGGTGATTGTGGCACTGGGCGCACTGGATGCGCATGCCCATGAAGACCTGAGCCACGTTCTCGGTGAGCTTGAGCTGGTCAACCTCCGTCTGGTAGAAATTCACCGCGGGGCTGCTGACGGTGCCTCCGGTAGAGGCGAGCAGTTCCACCACGATTTCATTGATGGGGACGTTCTTGCCAATCCGTTCGGAGAGCCAGTTGTAGTAGAGCAGCGCGTTCTTGTAGAAGGGCGGCTGGTTGTTGTTGATGGCGGAGCGGATTTGCAGCAGTTCGGCCCATTTCATGACCCAGAGCTCGGTGAATTCCTTGCGCTCAAGCAAGGTGTCGATCAAAGCCGAGCGTTTGTTCGGGTTCGCGTCGGCCAAGAAGGCCCGCATGTCAGTGGCTAGCGGATAGACGCCAGCGATGTCGATGTAGGCTCGGCGGACGAACTCTTCATCGGTGCAGATGCCGGAGGGCAGGATGCGCAGTTTGTGGAGGTTGTCGTTGACGAGAGTATCGATGTAGTTGGCTTCGGCGAGTTTGGGGCGCTCATACTGAAGCTGGCCTGGAATGACGAGCACCTGGCTGGTGACGGAATAAACATCAAATCGGGCCAGCATGAAGGCCGCGCCACGATCACCAGAGGTCACGAGACCGTCCTTGTTGATGCTGGCGGTTGGGTCGTTGTTCGACATGAATAGTGCGAGGTTCGTCACGTCGCGGTCGGTGCCGTCGGAGTAAGTGGCGCGCACGGTGATCTGCTGGGTCGCGTCTTTGCCCTCCATGACGATCTGACTCGGATAAACCTCAATACCTGTGCATTTGGCGATCTCCGGCTTGTCATCCTGGGCACCGTTGGCGATCCACTCCAGGAGCGTTTTGTTGTAAACGGATTCAGGTTCAAAGCACTGATTGCCGGAGTGAGGCACGGCCCCGACAGCTTTTTCGATGAGGGTGCTTTCCTCTGGGATGGCGAGGTTGATGCGGCGGCCTGGCATCTCGCGTGTGATGCGGATGAAGTCACCGGCGGGGTCCATGCCGAAGAGGGAGGTGCGGAAGCCGTCCTTGCCACGCGCGGCACCATGGCAGCCGCCTTGGTTGCAGCCACCACGCATGAAGATCGGCATGCAGTCCAGGCGGAATGAAACGGCGCGATCTTTGGTGCCGTCTTTGACCGTTACAGCTGCTTTCGCGGTTTGTCCGCCGATGGAGGCAATGAGTTCGGTGCTGCCAGCGTCAGCCACTGGCTTTAAGGTAAGACCGTCAAGGATAGCGATCTTGCTGTCGGCGATCTTGAGATCGCTGACTGCGGTCACATCCTTCGTGGTAGCGTCCTGGAAGGTGGCCAGAACCACGACGCGGTGGAAATCACGCTTGGTTTCCAACGAGTAGCTGCCAGGCAGGATTTCGATGCGTTTGATCGTGGGTAGCTTTTTTTGCAGTTCGGCCAAGGCCTTGCGCTGCTCGGGTGTCTTGTAGTTGAGCACCAGTCCCTCTGGCCACTTGGCACCGTCTGCAACCCAGCGCTTCAGCACATCGACCTCGTTCGCGGCGAGTGGTCCGCCTTTCGGGGGCATGATGTCATCATGGTCTTTGGGGAGAACGACACGTTTGATGATCTCGCTCTCATCGGGCTTGCCAGCGATGAGTCCTGGGCCGGTGTCGCCGCCTTTGAGCAGGGCCGCAGCCGTGTCCATCAGCAGCTTGCCTTTGATCTTGTTCGGATTG
>JAJTDU010000162.1 GCA_021298725.1 Verrucomicrobiaceae bacterium
TTGCTCACGCCATGGATGCGCGGGCGGTGATTCACCGGCACCTCGGTGACGCGCCAGCCCATGTTGCGGATGAGCGCGGGAATGAAGCGGTGCATGCCGTTGAAGAGCAGCAGGGCCTCGCGGCAGTCGCGGCGCATCACTTTCAAGGTGCAGCCGGTGTCGCGCACATGATCGCCCACGAAGCGGGAACGCACAAAGTTGGCGATGCGGCTTTGCAGGCGCTTGAAGGGGGTGTCCTTGCGCTTGGCACGGTAACCGCAAACGAGGTCGAAGCCTTCGTCGAGCTTCGCGATCATGACAGGAATGTCGGCGGGGTCGTTTTGCAAATCGCCGTCGAGCGTGATGATGACCTCTCCCTTCGCGCCATGGATGCCCGCGTGCATGGCGGCGCTCTGGCCGCTGTTTTTTTCGAGCACAATCACGCGCACACGCGGCCCGGGCTGGATGCGGGCGAGGGTTTGGTCCTTCGAACCGTCATCGACGAGCACCAGTTCGTAATCGCGGCCCGCTAGCGCGGCGTCGATCTGCTGCTGCATCTCCACGACATTGTCCTCCTCATTATAAAGAGGCACGACAACGGAAAGTACAGGCGAAGAAGGCATGGGGCGCACAAAAAGGGCGCAAAAGTCGGGCGGAGGCTAATCGTGGCAAGCAAAGATTTTCAGCCAGCGCACCTCGTTGCCCGCGTGCATGACGCGAGCCACAGAAAGCACCTCAAAACGCTCAAAACGCGTCAGGAGCGCCTCAGGTGGCGCGATGGCGGCAGGATCATCGGTGACGAAGATCGCGCTGCGACCCTTGAATCGGCTCAAATCATCTTCGACCGACTTTACCGGCTCGTTTGGGCCGAGATAGTGATCCAATGCGACCGCGAGCCGCCAATCACTGGCCATCACGAACCAGGAGCCGTCGGGACTGACCCGCTCTAAAGCAGCGGAGACGAGTTTCGCGCTCTCACGCCAGCCGCGCATGGCTTTGGAGGGATCAGCGGTGAAGAAATGCACGTAATCAGAGCTGGCGGTCGTTTGCCGCGAGAACGGCCACTTCAGGCCGAGCGTGCGCGGCAGGTCGGTTTGCAGCAGGAAGGCGCTTTGCAGTGCCGCGAGCACGAGCGCGAGGGTGCGCAGGCTGATTTTTTCCTCGCTGGCGATGCCGCCGAGCACCGTGCCGCGATGCGCCAGGATCATGGCTGCAAAAATCATCCACGCCACGCCACCCATGTCCGGCCAGCGCTGATTCGGCCCGTAAAGAAAATCCAATGCGGCCAGCGGCAGCAGCATGGCGAATGGCAGGCTGCGCTGAGACAGCAGGGATGCGCGGTCCCACGCCATCCGTCCCGCGAGCACGAACAACACCAGCAGCAGCGGCGAGGCGAGCACGATCCAGCGGAACAAATTGGGCCACAGCCGCCACTCTGGCCAAACCCAAGGCGAACCACTCCAAAGCCAGCAAACAACCCCAGCACTCCAAAAACCCACGATCACGAGGAACCCATTCGCATGCAGGTGATGCCGCAGCCGCTCCGGCAATGCGAACACCATCGTCACCGCCAACATCACGCCAAACGCAGGCGGTTGGGTCATCACCGCGCCCAACACACACGCCGCCGCGGCCCACCAAGCCCAGTGCAGCGGATGCGCATGCAGCAGGGCGATGCGCAAACACAGCGCCGCCGTCGGCACGAGTGCCAACATCACCGTGGCCGGAGTCAGCGTGACGGCGGCGAGATTGAAGGCGGGCAGCACATTCACGATCACCACCGCCCATCCTGCGATCTGCACGTCAAACAGGCCGCGCATCAGCCGCCACACGGCCAGCGAGGCCGCCAGTGCGAGCAACGGCGCGAAGAACCGAGCGCCAAACTCGCCAGCGCCACCGATCAGCATGCCCAGCTTTGCAAGCAGCGGCACCAGTGGCCCCATTTCCCGAAAGCCGCCGATCTCGCCGTGCTTCACACGAAAAACCGCCAGCACCTCATCCGGTGCGAGTTCCAGCGTCGGCAGGAGCGCCCAGCGCCAGAGCGTGAGCAGGCCCAGGGCGGCGAAGAGAAAGCGCTGGCGCTGCATGGTGGTTGCGGCATTGAATAGAGGCGGCGGCGGCCATGTCAAAGCGCCGTCTCCTTTCCTTCCACCTCATGAAACGCCTCCTGCTTCTCCCGCTGCTCCTCGCCGCGACCCTGCGCGCCCAGGACGCCCAGCCAAAAACCGCCGAGGAAATCCTCAGCATCGTGCGCCGCAGCTACGCCCTGCAAAACCACAAGATGAATGGCCAGCTCCGCGATGACGCCACCGGCCGCACCGAACCGCTGACTCTCACGATGGAAAACCAAGTCATGCGTTTCCTGTTCACCAACCCGCCGAAGGAAATCGTCCACCTCGACCTGAACACCTCCCCCGCCACGCTGTATCAGGTGCGCTCTGGCGGCTCCGCCCAGGTCGAGGGCGATCAGTTCGCAGCCAGCGTGCGCGGCATGGCCTTCAACTACGAGGATCTCTCCCTACGCTTCCTCTACTGGCCGCGCCCCCAACTCATGGGCGAGGGCCGCGTCAGCGCACAGAAGTGCTGGATCGTGCGCGTCACCAATCCCGGGAAGGACGGTCCGTATTACGTCGTGGACATCTATGTCCACCAGGGCAGCGGCGGTGCCGCAAAAATGGAGGCCTACGACCGCAACAGCAAGGTCGTGAAGCGCTACCAAGTCAACAAGGTGCAGAAGGTGGACAACGCCACCGTTCTCAAAGAGCTGAAGATCGAGACCGTCAATCCCTTCAACGGTGAGATCAAAGGACGCACCTACATGACGCTGGACAACCCGGAGAAGAAATAGCTCGACGCATGGAACCTCCGCGCAAATTCAATCCGCATCCCTTCGCCTACCATCAGGAACTCGACGTCAGGATCGATAACCTCACCAACGAGGGTGCTGGTGTCGCCCGCGTCGATGGCTGGGTCATTTTCGTGCCGTTCACGCTCGCCGGTGAGCTCGTGAAGTGCCGCGTCTTTCGCAACCACAAGAACTACAGCGAGGCCGATCTCATTGAGGTGCTGGAACCAGCACCCAATCGTGTCGCGCCCAAGTGTGCGCTCTTTGGACAGTGTGGTGGCTGCCAATATCAGCACCTCGCGTATGCCGAGCAGCTTCAGTCAAAGCAGCGCCAAGTTGCCGAACTGCTCAAGCACATGGCGAAGATCGAGCATCCCGTGCGCGAGGTCATTCCCTCGCCCATCGAATACGGCTACCGCTCCAAGATCACGCCGCACTTCCACCGCCCGAAAAGCGGCGGCATCGGTGCCATCGGTTTCCTCCGTGCGCGCACGCGCAACGCCATGGTCGATGTCGAGCACTGCCCCATCGCCATGCCCGAGCTGAATGCGCAGCTTGCTGCCGTGCGCGAACGTGCCCGAGCCAACTCTGACACCTTCAAAAACGGCGCCACGTTGCTCATGCGTGCCGCTGCGAACGGTGTTCTCACACGCAGCGATGAAATCGCCATCGAAGACGTGGATGGCATCCGCTTCGAATTCCAGGCAGGCGATTTCTTCCAGAACAACCCCTTCATCCTGCCCAAGTTCGTCCGCCACGCCATCGACGAGGCCAAAGCCACGGGCGCGAAGCATCTCGTCGATGCCTACTGCGGCAGCGGCTTGTTTGCGATCAGCGCCGCCCGCGACTTCGAGCAAGTCATCGGCGTCGAGATCTCCGAAAGCGCCGTCAAAAAAGCCGCGCATAACGCCGAGATCAACTCGCTCACGAACTGCCGCTTCATGGCCGCCGATGCGCAGCATGTCTTCAAAGACGTGCCGCATGCCGGAGCCGACACCGTCGTGCTCATCGACCCGCCACGTGCCGGATGCAGCCCTGAGTTCTTGCAGCAGCTCTTCGCCTTCGGCCCGAAAGGCGTCGTCTACGTCTCCTGCAACCCCGCCACCCAGATGCGCGACCTCGTGCTCTTCACCGAGGCCGGCTATCAGCTCGGCACTGTGCAGCCCTTCGACCTCTTCCCGCAGACGAAGCATCTCGAATGCGTCATGACGTTGAGCCGATGAACCGTTTCGAATTCGCCACCGCTCAGCGCATCATCTTTGGACGCGGCGTGATGCGCGAACTGCCCGCCCTGGCGGCTGAATTCGGCCAGCGCACGCTCCTCATCATCGGCAGCCGGCCGCAACCATGGGAATCCCGGCTGTCTTATGCTGGTTTCAAATCGATTCGAGGTGAACCGACGGTCCAAGACATCCAAAGCGGCGTCGAACTCGCCAAACAGCTGAACGCCGATGTCATTGTCGCCATCGGCGGCGGCAGCGTGGTTGATGCAGGCAAGGCCATCGCCGCCATGAGCACCCAACCGGGCGATTTGATGCGCTACATCGAGGTCATCGGCGAAGGGAAGCCGCTGGAAGCCGCGCCGCTGCCCTTCATCGCCGTTCCTACCACCGCCGGCACCGGAGCCGAGGCCACGCGCAACGCTGTCATTGCGAGTCAAGAACACCGCGTTAAAGCCAGTCTGCGGCATCTCTCGATGCTGCCACGCATCGCCTTGATCGACCCCGAACTCGCCGTCGATCTTCCACCGCATGTCACCGCCGCCAGCGGCATGGACGCGCTCACACAATGCCTCGAAGCCTTCGTCTGCGCCCGTGCACAGCCAATGACCGATGCGTTGTGCCTCGACGGCATCCAACGCGCCGTGCGCTCGCTCGAACGTGCCTTTCAAAACGGCCACGACCTCGACGCACGCGAGGACATGGCCCTCTGCGCCCTCAACAGCGGCATCGCCCTCGCCAACGCCGGCCTCGGGGCCGTTCACGGCTTCGCCGCACCGATTGGTGGCATGTTTCACGCGCCACATGGCGCTGTTTGTGCCGCCTTGCTCGCTCGTGTGTGGGAAGCGAACTCCAAACGTGTGCAAAACCACGCCAAGTTCGATCACATCGACGCGCTGCTCGGCGGCGATGCCGTTTCGTGGCTGCACAGCATCACCCAGCGCTTGCAAATTCCCAAACTCAGCGCCTGGGGCATTCAAGACAGCGATCTCGATGAAATCGCAAGCAAAGCCACCGAATGCTGCGTGCGGCCTTGTGAAAATTGACCGCCTCCCGCTTCGCTTCTACATCCCCACTTCCCCCCCATGAAATCCTTCCGTCTCAAACGTCTCTTCAACGCCAAGTCCAACCGCTGCTTCGATGTCGCTGTCGATCACGGCTTCTTCAACCAAGCCGGATTCCTGCAAGGCATCGAAGACATGCGCACGGTGGTGAAGACACTCGTCGAGGCCACCGACGACGTGAGCATCTACCACAAAGTCATCGACGCCGCCTCCGGCATCCCGGTGCTCGTGCGCGGTGGTGGTCGTGTAAGCGACCGCGAAATCCTCGAACGCACGCAGGGTCTTCTCCAGCAAGGTGCCTCCGGCATCGTCTATGGTCGCAACGTCATCCAGCATCCGACTCCGAAGGGCATCACCCGCGCCTTGATGGCCATGGTGCATGATGGCGCCAGTGTGGATGACGCACTGGCGATGGTGTAGCGCAACCGCAAAAAAGCCGGGGCTGCTTTCGCAAACCCCGGCCCCGCTCGTTGTTGGTTGCGGTAATTATTTGATGTCGCCCGCGAAGCCAGCGCTGTTCAGCGCGGCGACGAGGTCGGCTTTGGCGAATTCACCTTCGACGGTGAAGGATTCAGCCTTGGAAACGATGTCGTACTTTGTCACACCGGCCACGGCCTTCACGGCGTCGGTGGCGGCATCGGCGCACTTCTGGCAGCAGAGATGCACGCCAGAGACAGTGGCCTTGGCGACCTTGGACTCAGACTTGGAGGCGGTGGCGGGCTTCTTGGCGGCGGACTCAGCGCCTTCGATGGTGCCGTAATAACCGGCGGCGATGATGGCCTCGGCGACTTTCTTCGCGTCGGACTTCTTCTTCGTGGTGATCGTCACCTTCTTGCCCGCAGGCGTGACGGTGACGTCCTTGAAATCAGCGGCAGCTTTGGTGATGCCGTTGGCGCAACCGCGGCAGCAGTTGTGAACGCCATTCAATGTGATGGTGGTCTCGGCACGCGCAAACGCGGCCAGAGCAAACAGGGAGAGCAGAGTGAGTTGCTTCATAAGCGACGTCTGAGACGATATGGCACGCTGTTTTCTTTGCACTAATTAATTTTTAACGCCGAGTCGCTGTCATGAAGCCACGTGCGACAGCGGTGTCATGATACTCGCCTGGCGTGAAGCCAGCCTCATCAAGCAGCGCCGCATACTCGCTCGTGCTGTAGCATTTCCCCTGCGTGGAGTGCATCAGCAGGCACGAATATTCGGCCACATGCAGCGGTCCGGTCTTCGTGGCGTTGATGAAGGCATCGTGAATGATAAGCATGCCGCCGACTGGTAGCGCCGCATGTGAAACGGCGAGCAGTTTCTTCACCTCGGCCACGCCCCAGTCGTGCAGCACGTTGGAGTAAAGATGCACATCGCATCCTGTCGGCAAGCCATCGAACATGTTGCCCGTCGCCACACTCACTCGATCCGCGCAGGCACGTTCTTCGATCAATTTGGCCGCGATGCGGTCCACGGGCGCTTGATCGAATGCCATGGCCTTCAACTGCGTGTGCTGCGCGGCGATGGCGCACGCGTAGATGCCGGAACCAGCACCGATGTCGAGCAAGCACGAGCGCCCGGTGAGATCGAGCTTCTTGGCAAGTGCCTGCGAGAGGTAGATGCCGCGGCAATCCATCGCTGCGGTGAATTTGCGCGCGAAGTCCTCCTGCTCCATCGCCTTGTGCCAGTCGAATGAGGCCTTGTCGCCGCTCCAGCCTGCTGGCTGGTCGGACTTGAGCACCTCGAGATAATCCCGCGCGATGGGACGGTCATGCAGTGACGCATAATACGGCCGCACATCCCACACAGATCCTGCACGCAGATGCTCCTTGGCCGAGGCCGAGGCATTGAAGGTGCCGCCATGATCTTCCACCCAGCCGTTGGATGCAAAGAGCGTTAGCATCACATCCACCGGCCGCTCTTTGAAGCCAAAATGCGCGCAGATGCCGCTCAAGGTGGATGGATTCGCTGACAGCCAGGTGAAAAAGTCGAGGCTCAGCGCCGCGGAGATCAAATCGACCGCGTACAGGCTGTCGCGGTAGCGGTAGATGTTAAGCGGATCAGTTTGCGGAGCGGAGGTGAGGTCGTGCATCATGGTGGGCCGAAGATTCCCAGATGGTGGCCGAAAGAAACGAAAGAAATGAAAAAGACTCCGCGCAACGCACGCGTTGACTTGCCTCCCAACTCCTGACAGCATCGCGCCGCTATGTCCAATCCACCCACGCTCACCACCAAGCACTGGCTCATCATCGTCATCGCCAGCATCGGCTTCCTGTTTGACACGTACGAGCTGCTCATGACGCCGCTGGTGGCGGCTCCGGCCATCGCAGAGTTGCTGAAGCTGCCGCCGAGTAACCCGATCGTCACCAGTTGGGTGGGCAACCTGCTGACCATCGCTGCGGTGTGCGGCGGTGTGTTCGGCCTGCTGGGCGGCTGGCTGATCGACAAATTCGGCCGCAAGACCATCATGGCGGCGAGCATCTTCCTGTATTCGGCTGCGCCGTTCTGTGCCGCTTATTCGACCACGCTGGGCTGGTTTGTGTTCTTCCGCAGTGCCACGTTCATCGGCGTTTGCGTGGAGTTCATCGCTGCGGTGACGTGGCTGGCGGAGGTGTTTCAGGACAAGAAGCAGAAGGAGAAATGGCTCGGCATCACGCAGGCCTTTGCCTCCGTCGGAGGTGTGGCGGTGACGCTGATGAGCATCTGGATCAACGGTAAACTTAAGGCTGGCGGACTTCCTTCCTTCTCGCTGCCAATCGGCCTCGATGGCGCCGTCGGTTCCTGGCGCTACCTGCTCATGACGGGCATCTTGCCCGCGATCCCCATCGCGCTGCTGCTGCCGTTTGTGCCGGAAAGCCAGGTGTGGAAGGAGAAAAAAGCCTCTGGCGCCCTTAAGCGGCCGAGCTTCAGCGGACTTTTCTCGCCTGAGCTGCGTAAGGTCACGCTCGTGACGACGATTCTATCCGCCTGCGCCTACGGCATCGCCTTCGGTGCGCTGCAAGTCACCGTGGCACGCGTGACCCCCGGTCTGCCGGAACTCGCGCCACAGGCGAAGATCATGGCCCCGATGATCGCCGAGGCGAAGTCGCTCAACCTCGCGCTGAACGACGCCATCCAAGCTGACGACAAGCCCAAGCAGGGCGAACTACGAGGCAAGATCAAAGAAAACGCCGTCGCGCAAGCACCGCACAAAAAGGTCGTCGATGAGATGAGCGGCAAAGTGCAGTTCCGTCAGGAGATGGGCGGACTGCTCGGCCGCGTGCTGCTGGCGGTGCTGCTCATCGTGGGCATCAGCCGCGTGGCCTTGCTGAAGGTCTTCCAGGTGCCCGCGCTCATCATCCTGCCCGTGACCTATTTCATGCTGTTTGAGAAAGGCGGCGAGGCATTCCTGTGGGGCTATTTCCTCTGCGGCCTCGTCACCGTGGCGCAGTTCAGCTACTTCGGTGAGTATTTGCCGAAAATCTTCCCGCTCCATCTGCGTGGCACTGGCGGCAGCTTTGCCACGAACGTCGGTGGGCGCATGATCGGCACCTGCATGGCCGTCGTGAACACGAGCTGGCTCGCCCCGCTGCTCGCCGGCGGCATCCAAAACGTGCGTCCGTCGCATGTGGCCATGGCCGCCGGTTACATCGCCACGTCGATGGCCGTGATCGCGCTCATCGTCGGTTTCTTCCTGCCGGAGCCTAAGGCGGAGGAAGGTTAAACCGAGAGAGCGGAAGTCGTGGCGGCGTAATCCTGCCGCCATGATTTCACGTCTCCTCTCCATTCTCTTCCTAGTTCTCGCCAGTTTTTCTCTCCACGCGCAGGAGAACGATGACGGCAAACTTCGCATCATCGTTTTTGGCGCGCATCCCGATGATGCGGAGTACAAAGCGGCGGGGTCGGCGGTGAAGTGGGCGCGGCAGGGGCATCATGTGAAGCTGGTGTCGGTCACAAACGGTGATGTGGGCCACTGGAAAGAGGCGGGCGGACCGCTGGCGTTGCGCCGCACGGCCGAAGCCGCCGCCTGCGCCAAAAAGCTCGGGGTGACCTCCCAAGTGCTCGATATTCACGATGGCGAGCTGGTGCCGTCGCTGGAGTATCGGAAGCTCATCACCCGCGTGATTCGTGAGTGGAAGGCGGACATCGTCATCGCCCCACGGCCATGGGATTATCATCCTGACCATCGCTATGTTGGCGTTCTGCTGCAGGACGCGGCGTTCATGGTCACGGTGCCGTTTATTTGCCCGGATGTGCCCCATTTGAAGAAGAATCCGGTGTTCTTGTATTCGAGCGACGGGTTCCAGAAGCCGTATCCCTTCACCCCGGACATCGCGGTGAGCGTGGATGACTCCTTTGAGCAAAAACTCGACGGCATCCACGAACTGACCTCCCAGCACTATGAGGGCGGTGCCGGTGGCTCTGAGGAGCATGTCAAAAGCGTGCCCCCCGCCAGTGATGAGGTGGGACGCCGTGCGTGGCTGAAACGGCGCTGGGGTGCGCGTCAGGGCAGCGAGGCGGAGAAGTATCGCGACCTGCTGATCAAGCTCTACGGCGAAGAGAAGGGCAAGGCGGTGCGATACGCCGAGACCTTCGAGATTTGCGAGTATGGCCGCCGTCCGAGCGCAGCGGAAATCAAGACGCTCTTTCCGTTCTACGACGCGAAGTGAGCGTGAGCAAAGCAGCCATTTCGCGGAGCGAGATGGCTACCTTGCTTCGCGAAGCGGGGCTTCATGCTGCCACACGCGGCTTGGGGCGCAAATCCACTGCTCGAATGGCTGCCCCGCTTGGTAGCCGCCTCCAGCAGCCCAGGGTGAGAAGGCGGGCAGGACCCAGCGCTCGCGTGAGTCGGTGATTTTTTCGCGCACGAGCGCTGGCAGCTTTAAACGCAGACCAGCGCCGTCGCGGAGCTGAACCGCCGGATGCTCATGGCCGGTGATGTGGACGCGATCCGCCTCTGTGGCGGTGCTTTCGACCATCTTGAAGTGATGACCATGGGAAAAGAGGAAGCCCGGTTCGCGATGCGTCTCGACGAAGGGCCAGTTCTTGCGCAAAGCCGCACGGTCGTGGTTACCGAAGATGCAGATGATCTCAGCGACGTGGGGTTGGAGGCTTTCGAGCAGTTTAAGCGTCTCCTCCGCGGAGCCGGAACCATCCATGATGTCCCCCACGAGGATGAGGCGCCGCGGAAGATGGTCGGTGATGAGTCCCCTGAGCGCCTGCTCAATCTGTGGCATGCCGAAACCGGGCAGCAGTGCGCCTTGCTTCGCACGATGCACCTCATAGCCAAAGTGAATGTCCGCCACAGCGAGCCAGCCCTGCGTGGTGTGAATGACAGCACGGCGGCTGTCCAGAAGCACGTCGTGATCGATCTGGGCAACGACGGGCGGTTTCATGGCTTCAATGACTTGAAGCGCTCCTGCAAATGCTGGAGCGCCTCGGGCTTCGTGGCGTTTTTGCGTTCCAGCTCACGCAGCAGGGTGGCTGCGCGCATACCTTCGCTGGCCTTGAGTAAGTCTTCGGCGTGATTCGCCACATCGTTCTGCGTCGGCGGCAGTCCGGTCGTTTGGGCATCCAGCGCGGCCGTGGCTGGACTGGAGCGCGCATGACCGCCAAAGACGTCCGTGATGTTCAGCCACCAAGCTTCCGCGCCATCAGCGGAAAAGGTGATCCAGATCGGGTCTCCTTCATGCACAAACTCAAACACGCGCCGATTCGCGATGACGGGCCGCACCTTCTGCACTTCCCATGTCGTGGTTTTGACGCCGACCTCAAGCTCCGTGCCGTTCCAGCGCAGTTTGATCGGCGTTTTCTCAGGTCCGCCGACCCAGACGACGTTCTGAATGTCCTGGGGGAAGTTTTTCACCGGTTTGACCGCCGTGCCGGCTTCCGCCTTGAATTCGATCTCACCGCTCACATTCACCGGCGTGATGAGCTTGAGATCATCGCTGACAAAATACCAGGCGGATCTTGATTCGCTAAAAACGAGTTGGAACACGCCCACATCCACAAAGGCATGCTCCTTGTATTTGCTGCGCGACTGGCCTGCCTGAGTAACCGCGTGAAAACTCTCTCCATCGAAACGCAAATGCTTCAGGGAATGGGTGCCCTGGAGATCCCAGATCACGTCTTTGAGGTCGGCGGCGAACTTTTCCACCTCGGGCCATTCCTTCGGCTGGCCTTGTCCAAGACTGGTGAAAAGCCAAGTGGAGAGGAGAAGGGTGTG
>JAJTDU010000289.1:0-3264 GCA_021298725.1 Verrucomicrobiaceae bacterium
CTTGCGCGTATTAGTACAGAGGCAAGACATGGCGACACCCACACCACCTAAAAAAATCCTGCTCGCGGAGGACGTGCGCGCCATTTCCCTGCGGGTGTCTCACGCGCTCGAAACACACGGCTACCTCGTGAAAGTGGCGGAGGACGGGGAGGAATGCCTGGAGCAGATCGAGGAGTTCAAGCCGGACCTGCTGGTGCTGGACCTCATCATGCCGAAAATGAACGGACTGGAGGTGCTGCGGCACCTGCGGGCACAGCAGGCCACCCAGCATCTGCCGGTGATCGTTACCACGGCAAAGGATTACTCCACGGAGCTCCAACACATCCAGCAAACCGGCCCGGTGGACGTACTGATCAAGCCTTTCGACTCTGAGCTGCTGCTTGGGAAACTGGAGCAGTATTTTCAAGAGGCGGCCACGACCCGTGGGGTGACGCATCGCCCCCAGCAGCCGGCGGGGGTGGAGCAGTATGCGCCGGTGCTGGATACCAAGCGCCCGCATGTGCGGCTCTGGGGCACGCGGGGATCGATCCCGGTCTGCGGGGCGCGTTACGCCCAGCACGGGGGGAACACGACGTGCTTTGAGTACAACTCAGGCAAGGAGCGCCTCATATTTGACGCGGGTTCCGGCTTGCGGGAGGCTGGGCTGTCATTTCTGGCGGGCGGGCCCTGCCATGTCCACCTGTTCGTCTCGCACACGCATTGGGATCACATCCAGGGCTTCCCGTTCTTCACGCCGATCTATGTGCCGGGCTTTGAGATCACGGTCTATGGCGAGCGTGGCTTCGGGAAGAACATCGAATCCTTACTCTGCGGCCAAATGGACCGGGATTATTTCCCGATCCAGCGTGAAGATCTCCGAGCCAAGATTAATTTCGTGTTTCTGGACGACGAGCCGGTAAAAATCGGCGACGTGACGGTGACGCGCGAGTTCACCCAGCACCCGGGAGCGACGGTGGGCTTCAAAGTGCAGCACGCGGGCCGCAGCGTGGTCTTCATGCCGGACAATGAGTTTCTCCAGGGCTACACCGGCTCCCCAGCCGTGCTCACCCGTGACACAGACCTCGTGGTGCCTTACGAGCCGATTTTGAAATTCCTCGATGGAGTGGACCTGCTGGTGCACGAGGCGCAGTATCTTCCTGCGGACTATCCGAAGCGCATCGGCTGGGGGCATTCCAACTTGGCCACGGCCTGCGCCATGACGAAGCTCACCGGCGTCAAAAGGTGGATCGTGGTGCATCATGACCCTGACCATGATGATCCGGCGCTGCACTCGAAGCTGAACCTCACGCGGCAGATTTTGCGGGAGATCGGCCACCCGATCGAGGTGGTGCATGGGTATGACGGCATGTCTGAGTATCTCTGACCTCAGATCACCGGGTCGTAGCTGGTGAGCGCCTCGCCCACGAGGGCACATTCCTTCTTCAATTGCTCAAACATGAACTGTGCGCCCTTCAGGTCTCCAGCGTGAGCGTATTCGCAGAGTTCGGAGGCCAAGCGGAGGGCCTTCGGCGCGGCATAGATCCCGAGCATGCCTTTGAGCGAGTGCGCTGTGCGCAGGTATTTTTGCGTGTCCTCTGGGAAAATGGCGATGAGCTTGCGCATCAGTTTGTCATCCCCTGCCGACTCACGGAAGGCGGTGGCATCGAAAGCCACGCCTGCAGGTGGTTGCGGCGGCGGAACTGACTCTAGCAGGGGCGGGGCGAGCTGGGCACCTTCCGTGTGCTGCGGACTGTGGGAGAATTTCTCGATGGTCTGGAATACCTCGGCCGAGCGCAGCGGTTTGGCGAGGTAGTCGTCCATTCCGGCGGCCAGACAGAGTTCGCGGTCGCCTTTCATCGCGTTTGCGGTCATGGCGACGATGGGCACATGACGGCCGGTGTCCTGCTCGATCACACGGATGGCGGCGGTGGCCTCCAGGCCGTTCATGCCGGGCATCTGCACATCCATGAGAATGATGTCGAAAGGCTCGCTCTTGAAGAAATCGAGCGCCTCTTGGCCATTGGAGGCCAGCGTGACCAGATGACCGCGTTTTTGCAGCATGCGGGAGCTGACGAGCTGATTCACATGGGCGTCCTCCACCACCAGCACCTTCATGGCGGCCGGCGCAGTGACGCTCGGCTCAGGGCGTGGCGACATGGGCTTGATGGAGATGCCGCTGGTGCGGCCAAAGGCGGTGGTGAAGTGAAAGGTGCTGCCCACCTCTGGCTGGCTCTCCACCCAGATGCGCCCATGCATCAGATCCACGAGGTCACGGCAGATGGCTAGGCCCAGCCCGGTGCCGCCGTACCGCCGCGTGGTGGACGCCTCGGCCTGCGTGAAGGCCTCGAAAATGCGCTCATGCATGTTCCCGGCGATGCCGATGCCGGTATCGTTGATCTTAAAATGCAACATGATGAGGTCCGCCGTCTCGGACGCCACATTCACCTCGATGGTCACGCCGCCCTTGTGGGTGAACTTGATCGCGTTGCCGACGAGATTGATCAAAATCTGCCGCAGCCGTCCGTCGTCGCCGATCAGGCGTGCTGGGATCTCTGGGCTGATGTGGTGCAGCAGGACCAGCCGCTTCTGGAAGGCGCGGACGCCCATCGCCTGCACCGTCTCGGTGACGATGGCGTTGAGATCGAACTCGTGGGAATCCAGCTCCACCTTGCCCGCTTCGATTTTGGAGAAGTCCAGGATGTCGTTGAGCAGTTCCAGCAGCGAGTCGGCGGACTGCTTGAGCATCTCCAAATACTCGCGCTGGGAGCTGTCCAGGCTCGTGCCCAGCAGCAACTCGCTCATGCCGATGATGCCGTTCATCGGCGTGCGGATCTCATGGCTCATGTTCGCCAGGAAGACGCTCTTGGCGCTGTTGGCCGCCTCCGCCGCGTGGCGTGCTTGGCGCAGTTCTTCTTCATCGTGCTTTCGCTCGGTCACGTCTGTGTGAGAGCCGGCCATGCGGTAGGGTTTGCCGTCGGCATCCCGCAAAGCCCGGCCGCGGGCCAGAATCCAGCGCCAGCTCCCGTCCTTATGCTGAAAGCGGAACTCCACGGAATAGTGGGGGCTCTGATTGTTCAGATACTCGTTCAGCGTCGCCATCACACGGTCGTGATCGTCTGGGTGCAGGCGCTTTTCGAAGGTGGAGAAGTTGTTGTCTATCTCCTCTTCTTCGTAGCCGACCATGCTCTTCCAGCGTGGAGAGAAGAAGACCGCTCCACTGCGGATGTCCCAGTCCCAGATGCCATCATTGGTCCCCCGTACGGCCAGGGCGAAGCGTTCTTCGCT
>JAJTDU010000289.1:3270-5363 GCA_021298725.1 Verrucomicrobiaceae bacterium
CGCTCTCGGCTAGCTCACGCACCGCCTCTGCAGAGGCATTCGGCAGGCGCAGACGGCAGGCTTGCAGCAAGTCCTCGAGTTCCTGAATGCGCTGCTTCAACTCCGGCACGGAGTCGCCTGCGGCATGCTCGTGTGTTTCTGGCATCGGGTTGGGTAGGGCGTCCTGGTGGTTGGAGGTGTGGACGGGAGGAGATGAATAGACACATTTTGTGGCAAACAAACTCAAAAGCTTCTGCCAGCGCATCAAAGTGCGGCTGTAGACGTGTCTGGAGCGCCCATCGCGCGAACTGCGTGCGTGTTTGGGCCTGCTGAAGACGTTCATTCATCCCTGTCATGAACCGCCGCCGCATCCTCGCCTCTCTCCCTGCCGTCTTTGCCGCCCACAGTCTCGCTGCCTCATCTGGCAAGAAACTCCGCGTCGCCGTCATCGGCCACACCGGCCGTGGTAACTACGGGCATGGCCTCGACACGATGTGGCTCAAGATCCCGGCGGTCGAAATCGTCGCCGTGGCCGATGCGGACGCTGCTGGACTCGCGGGTGCCCTGCAAAAGCTCGGTGTCACCCAGGGCTTTGCGGATTACCGGCAGATGCTCTCCGAGGTCAAACCCGACATCGTCGCCATCGGTCCGCGTCATGTGGACCAGCATCGCGACATGCTGCTCACTGCGATCAAGTTCGGCGCGAAGGGCATCTACATCGAAAAACCCTTCGTCCGCAGCCCTGCCGAGGCCGATGAAGTCATCGCCGCCGCCGAGAAAGCCGGCGTGAAAATCGCCATCGCCCACCGCAACCGCTATCACCCGGCCTTGGCGATGGCCGCCAAGCTCATCGCCGACGGTGCCATCGGCCGTGTGCTGGAAATGCGCGGATCGGCCTGCTTGCGGGAGACGAAGTCCATGCGCGCTTCGAGATGGCCAACGGCGTGCCGTTTTTCTTCGACAGCATCAAGGACGCGCGTCTGAAAAAGCCCGCTTACGACGATCCCGCCTCGTTTGGTCTCCAGGTCTTCGGCAATGCGGGCGTGATCGACTTCCGCATGGATCAGGAGCCCTTCGCGTGGATTCAAACCGGCTCCGCAGCACGCCAACCGGTGCTGGCGGACAAGGACATCGCCAAACAAGTCTCCAGCCACGAGATTCCCGGCCTCGATCTCATCGACGCCATTCAAAACAACCGCGCACCGCTTTGTGATGCCGCCCATGGCCGAGAAATCACCGAAATGATCAGCGCCGTGTTCGAATCGCATCGACTGAATGGCCAGCGCGTTACCTTCCCGCTTCAGACCCGCCAGAATCCGCTCACCCTTCTATGAAAAAGCCTGCTGCATCGCCACTCCTCATTCAAAACGGCACGCTCATCCTGCCGGACCAGTTGATCGAAGGAGGCGCGGTGCTGTGTGAACGCGGCAAGATCACCGCCGTCGGCAAAGACATCACGGAACCCAAAAACGCCATCGTGATTGATGCCAAGGGCGGTTACATCAGCCCCGGCTTCATCGACATCCACGTTCACGGCGGGGCTGGGGCGGATTTCATGGACGCCACCGTGCCTGCCGTGCGCACCGCCTTAAAAGCGCATGCGCTGCACGGCACCACGACGATCTTTCCCACCACCACCACGGGTGCGCCGGTGCAGATCATGGCCATGCTTGCAGCCTGCCGGGAGAGCAAACGCACCTGGGAGGCCGCGCATGGCTCCCGCATCGCTGGGGTGCATCTTTACGGGCCTTATTTTGCCGCAGACAAGGTCGGCTGCCATTCCCGCACCGGTCGTCGTGCGCCGGATGCCATCGAATACGCCATGTGGTTTCGGGATGACCTCATCCGCATCGCCACTTGTGCGGCTGAACTGCCCGGAGCGGAAGCCTTTTACCAAACCGCCCGTCAACACCGCTGCCTCATCACCTGCGGCCACTCGAATGCGAGCTGGACGGAGATGGAACGCGCTTTCAAGGCCGGTATGCGTCATGTGGATCACTTCTGGTGCGCCATGAGTTCCGTCGCCTCGCTGCGCACCCGGCTCGGCACGCCCATGCAGGCGTCGATGGAGCAGTTCGTGCTCGCCACCGCCGAGATGAGCACCGAAGTCATTG
>JAJTDU010000289.1:5381-6420 GCA_021298725.1 Verrucomicrobiaceae bacterium
CGGCATGCACCTCGCCCCCGAGTTGCTCGACTTCGCCTTCCGCATGAAAGGGGCGCAGCGTTTGTGTCTCGTCACGGATGCCAACCGCGCTCTCGACATGCCGCCGGGCCGTTACCGCTTCGGTTCGGACGACGATGGCTCCTTTTTCGAGAGCGATGGCAAGGTCGGCTTCGTGCCCGGCCAAGGACTGGCCAGTTCCGTCGTGGGACTCGACCACATGGTGCGCCACATGAAGAAAAGCACCTCCGCCACGCTGCCAGATGCCGTGCGCATGGCCAGCCTCACGCCCGCTGAGCGCACCGGCATCGCCAAAACCTGCGGCAGTCTGGAAAAGGGCAAGCAGGCCGATGTTCTCGTGCTCAACCGTCGTCTCGATGTGCAACGCACCTTCATTTCTGGTGTCGAAGTGTCGCGTGATTGAAGCCGGAGTTTTAAACCACTCACCACCACGAATCGCAGCCCCCCTCACCTGACCTCTCCTCGCAGAGTCATGGCAGGTCAGGCGGAGGCTGTGCGCGGCGATAGGTTAGGTGAGACCGTGTGCTCGGCCTCGACCTGCAAAAACTCGTCCATGAGGACATGAAACGCCCCTTTGCCGACTATCTGCCCGGTGATCTCATCACCTGCACCGTCGCTGGGAGGCTGCTGCACATCGCCATCGTCGTTCCGGCACCGGTTGGCGGCACCACGCCCTGGATCGTCCACAACATCGGCCAGGGGCCGAAAGGTGAGAACCGCCTCTTCGAGTTCCCGCTCACCGGTCATTATCGGTTTCATCCAGCGGCTGCGGGCCGTTGATCGCTCTGCCATGAGCGGGGTTAACACCCCATGGCGCTTGCGGTGTCTTCACGCCTGGCCTGCGGTGTGGAAAAATTCCTCCAGGAACTCCGCCACACCCCATTCATGAAACTCACCGTCTTGCTCATCATCAGCGCCCTCGTGGTGCCAGTCATCCAGGCACAGACTGTGCCCGGTCAAACCACCCCCGGACGTAATGTGGCGCAGTACCGTGCGGCGGAGGGCTTCACGGAGCTCATCG
>JAJTDU010000163.1 GCA_021298725.1 Verrucomicrobiaceae bacterium
CGATGCAGTGGGCACGGTCGATGGCCTGGTTTTCCACGGCGGGGTTCCACCAGGGGTCGTAAAGGATGACGTAGGACGCGGCGGTGAGATTGAGGCCGCTGCCGCCAGCTTTGAGGGAAAGCAGGAACACGCTGGCCTTGTCGTCTTCTTGGAAGGCTTTGACGATGCCTGCGCGATCCGTGCTGGCACCGGTGAGCCAGTGGTAGGGCAGATTCATCTCTTCCAGCTTGTTGCGGATGATTTTGAGCATCGTGACGAACTGGCTGAAGAGCAGCACCTTGTGGCCTCCGGCGTTGAGTTCCTGGAGGAGTTCGAGTGTGGCGGTGAGCTTGGCGCTTTCCTCGTTTTCGGCGGTTTTCTCGATGAGGCCGGGATGGCAGCAGATCTGTCGCAGACGTGTCAATGCCTGCCAAATGGCGAAGCGGCGGCGGTTCACCATGTCGAAGCCGGAGCTGCTAAGCACGAGGTGTTGGGCGCGGGCGAGTTCTTCCTTGTACAGCTCCGCTTGGCGGCCGCTCATCTCGCAGAGCATGTTTTCCTCGCTGCGGGACGGCAAGTCGCGTGCCACTTGGCCTTTGGTTCGGCGCAGGAGGAAGGGGCGAAGACGTGCGGCGAGGCGCTCGGAGGCGCGTGGGTCTTTGCGGCGGTCGAAATGACGGTGAAAGTAGCCGCGTTCGCCGAGCGCACCGGGCGTGGCGAAGGTCATGAGGCTCCACAGGTCGAGTAGGCGGTTTTCGAGTGGTGTGCCGGTCAGGACGAGGCGGTTGTCAGCACGGAGCTGGCGTGCGGCACGGGCGGTTTGTGAGTCCGGGTTCTTGATTTGCTGGCCTTCATCGAGGATCGCGGCCAGCCAGCGGATGGCGGACAGTTCCTCGATGACGTTGCGCATTTGCGTGTAGTTGAGGACGAGCACGTCGATCTGCGTCTGCACGTGGGTGAAGTCGAAGAGATCACGGTCATGCAGCACGAGCACGCGCAATCCTGTTGCGGCTTTGTTGAACTCAAGCGCCCAGACATCGAGCACGGACTTCGGGCACACGACGAGCACGGGCAGGTGCGGGCCATCGGCTTTTTTGCGGGAGCGCAGCCACAGCACCCAGGCGATGCTTTGCAGTGTCTTGCCCAAGCCCATGTCATCGGCCAAAATACCGCCGAAGCGGTTCGTGGTGAGGTAGGTGAGGAACTGATAGCCTTCGATCTGATAGGGCCGCAGCGTCACGTTCAGTTCTTGAGGCACCGGCGGGCGCACGTCGAGCTTCGCCTCTTCCATGCGCTCGACGATTTTTGCCCAAGCCTTTGGATTGACGATCTCCGCAGCTTTTTCCTGAGCGAGCTGACGCCAGTGCAGGCGGTGCGTCTCGTCGCTGTTTTCATCCAGGTCGATGCCGAGGCTGTCGAGCAACTGCATCTGCTCCTCGCTCAGCTCCAGCTTCACACGACGCCATGAGCCGTCTGCAAGGCGCACGAATTCGCCCTTCGCAGCGATGAGGCGGCGGATGTCGGCGGGCTTCAAATCCGCGCCTTCGATGTCGAAGACGAGTTTGAGGTCAAGCCAGTCAATGCTGCCGGCCTGCGTGGCCTCAATGCGCACGCGTGCGATGAGGGGATCGGCGAGGATGGTTTGAAGACGGTCGTCCGTCTGCAAGGAAACGTTTTCCGGCAGGTTCGTGGCCCACTGGTGAAACAAGTCGGGGAAATCCTTCGCCATGCGGACACGCCAGCCGTCCGTTTCATGATCCCAGGTGCGGCGGAGCTGGTTCAGGAGCTCTTCGGCATCGCGCAGGGCACGACGATCTCGGCAGATGATGGCGTCCTCGGTGTCAGTCGTTTTTTTTTCATCCACCGGCTGCCAGCCGGAAATGCGCAGCGTCTCGCGCAGGCGGCCCTCGCCATCGACTGCCTCGGCCTTCAGCGTGACGAATTCGGCCCCGCCAGAGTGCGGCGCCTTGGCCATGCAGGCGGCGGTGACTTTGACGCGCAGGTTTTCATGCCGCACGCGGCCCTGGATCGAGTCTGGAACGACGATGTCGATCTCGCGCATGAAGGTGATGCCCTCTGGCGTGGCGAGCGCCTCCAGCGGCATGACCACCGGGGTGTCGATGCGTGACTCATCATGCAGCCAAACCGGACCGTAAAACAGCGTGTCAGCGCTCAGGTAGAAAGTCTGCGAGCCGCGTAAAATGCGCAGCGGCAGCGGGGCGGGTGAGCCGTCCGCCGTTACGAGTTGCAAGGTGAGCGTGAGTCCGTCGGCGCTCAGTTTGGAGGCCCAGCGCAGCGGTTCTGCAGAGCGTTGGAAGGGCACCTCATCACGCGTGATGAGCAGATCTTTCAACGCGGGCTGCTGGAACAGGGTGGCAAGCCATTGCGCGTGATGTTTGGTCTCCAGGCGGAAGGAATCCTTCCAATCCTCCTCGCTCTGTGCCTTGCAGGAAACGAGCAGCAGCTCGGAGGCACCGGAGGTCACGATGTGTCCATCGCGATGCTCCTTGCGCAGCGAATCGAGCAGCGCGGAATCCACATGCGTGAAAGCGGAGGGCGATTCGCCATCAAGGCGAATTTGCAACCGCGCATCATTCACGGTGACGAGAAGGCGGAATTCGCACAGGCGTGTGGCCACATGATTCGAGGTCTCAACCTCCTGGCGAGCGTCGATAAACTCGCGGATACGCTTTCTCCAGGTGGGGACGGTGCTGGCGTGGCGCCAGTCACGCAGCGCCTCACGTGTGCCGTCAATGTCCGCCATGCCACGCAGGAAGGCGGGCGGAGACAGACCTTTGTCCGCCAGCGCTAGTGCGATGTAGTTCCAGAACTCGCGCAGGTTTTTGGGCGCTTCAGGCCAGAGAGCGACGGGTTCCATGCTTTGAATGGCCCACTTCGGGTGCAGGCGCACCATGTCCTGGTCGAAAATTTTGCCTGTGAGGCGGACGCGCTCGTAGCGCTTCTCCATCTTGCTCAGATAATTCTCCTCATCCGGGGTGAGGGGTCGTACGAGCTTCGTCGTGAGGTTCTGCTCAAAGTCTTCCTCCTCCACAGGCGTCTGCGGCAGGGTGCCTCGGGCCTCACGGCGTCTTACGGCTACCAATGTGGCGCATAGCGCGAGGTTTTCCAGCGCCTCGTCATCATCCACATCGGTCTCGCCATGCCAACCGTGTTCTCCGAGCAGCCAGCGCACCTGGGCGGCGCGGTCGTCGAGTCGCACCTCGGCCATCATTTCATCTGGCAGCATCTCCAAACCGATCACCGCATCGTCATCCACCAATCGCTCCGCCTCCTGACGAGTGCGTTCATCGTATTGCTGGAGCAGTGAGGGGAGATCGGAAACGAGACTGGTCATGCGTGTGTCTGAGACGCTCACCGGTCAGTGGCGGGCGAACCGGAGCGGTAGCACGGAGAAGAGGCTTTGACAAAGGCAGTGCGGATTTTTTTCGATGCCGCATCCTGGACGTTCGTCAATGTCCTGAGTTTGAATATGCTGAATTAAAAGGCCTGCGCCTTATTTGCCGAGGCCTTCCACGGTCTTGTTCTGCTGGGCCGTGGGATTCTTCTTCTCTGGGTTAGGTGCCTGAAAACCTTCAGCGCTGGCGGGCAGGGGCTGGATCTTGCCTTCCTGCACTGGACGGATTTCGAGATGCTTGCGCAGCAGGGATTCTTCCACGGCCTTGTTGTTGCGATCGGCAGTGTTCGCCATTGGCAACTCGCTGAGGTCCATTTTCGTGAGGAAGGGCTTTTCAATGATCGTCGGCACAGGAGTATCCACGGTGCTGATGGTAGGGGTGGTCTTCTCGCTCTTGAGCAGCCACACGCTCATGACGCAAACTGCCGCCGCAGCGGTGACCAAACTCCACTTGGGCACCCACAGGTTATTCCACCAAGTGGCGGTGCGCTCCCACATGAGATGCAGCGATGACTGCTGGAGCATTTCAGAGCGCTGACGTCGGTGAAACTCCTTCAGGAATTGTTCGGTGAATCCTTCGCCTGGTTGTTCAAACCGCTTCAATCGCATCAGTCGTTGGATGTTTTCAAAGTCGCTCATGGCATCTTTTGGGTTCTGGTTGTTCATCTTGTGAATGTCTCGGTGTTATTTCACAAAATCTTCAAGGTAGGTCTGGAGCAGTCGATGTGCATAAAATAGTCTCGATCTGACGGTCCCTTCCGAGACTCCAAGTATCTTGCTGATTTCGGCATGCTGATGACCCTGAACATCGTAAAGAGTCACCACCGTGCGGTGGTCTTCTGACAGCTTCATCATGGCCGCGTTCAACCTTTTTTGCAGCTCATGGAGGTTAACCTCGCGTAATGTTCCGGTGTTCGCCGTGGTCACTCGGATGAACTCAGGATCGTTCTCGATTCCAGTATCTACATCGTCAAGACTGACCTTGTGATGGCGCCCACGCTTCTTGAGGAAGTTCAGCGTCATGTTCACCGCGATGGAGTAGATCCAAGTGTAGAACGAGGATTTGCCCATGAAGCGCTTGATGGAGCGGTACGCCTTCGCAAACACGTCTTGGAGCAGGTCGGCGGCGTCCTCGCGGTTCGAGGTCATGTTATAAACGAGACCATACAGCTTCGGCGTGTATTTGCGCACGAGGTCGTCAAAGGCGTGGGTGTCACCACCTTGGGCGCGTTCTACCAGGATGCGGTCTTCCGCGGCGCTGGTGCTAAGCGCGGGTATAGGTTCGTTCAGCGAAGCGATGGTGGCCACCGGGGTGCTGAGAGAGGAGTCTTGCATAAAGGGGAAGAAAAACACTCGTTGCCCGAACAGACAAGCATTTCTTCTTAAGGCACCGAATTCATCTATTTTTGAACGCTGTGGAGGTGATCTACGCAGATTTGTGACCACGTTTCGAGCTGGTCGCGCATGGCATGCAGCTCCTCCAGCGTGTGAAAGCGCAGATCCTGGATGGCATCCTCGTTGGATTTCACCTCATCACTGCTCAGTTCAAAAAAATGCACGACCCCGAGGTGCACGCTGCCGACTTCGGTCGCGTCGTCGTTGATCAAACCGATGACTTTCTGCGTGTGGGTGCCGCCGATGACCAACTCCTCGGCCATCTCGCGCTCGACGCCGTTGTAATACATGGTCTCGCCGAGGCCGTCCTGGCCTGCGTCCACCGGATTGATGTGGCCGCCGATGCCGATGGAGCGCTTCGCTACGAGCCGCTTCTCTCCCGAGCTGCCGCCGCGCGTGTAGCTCAGGTAACGGCCTGCGTGATGAAAGAGGGTGTAGGGGATGAGCTGTTTGTGCGTCGGATCTTGCTCCGCCGCAGGCCGCTCCATGAAATGATTGGCTCCTGGGGTGAGCATCGCGTGCAGGTAGCGCGGGGCGTCGGCTTGGAAGCCTTGAAAGCTGCCGAGTTCATCGAAAAGACGGCGGGTGATAACGAGAACGTGTTCCATGAGAAAGGACGCGCAGAATGGATAGCCACGAAGCCGACGCAACCTCTCAATCCAGCAACCACGCCTCTGAGGCATCGCCTGCTTGCAGTGTTTGCCCTGCCTCCAGCCGCAGTAGCGCCTCAGACCGGCTCAGGGAGAGCAGCGCATGGCTCTGCTGCATGCCGAAAGGCAAGAATTGGCCGTTCACCAGCGTGCCTCGCAGATAGTGCGGACGATCACCGGAATTTTCGAGCGTCTTGCCTGCCATCGTGGGAATCAATCGCGGCTTCAGAAACTCATCCGCTGCGCCCATCATCTTCAGCAGCGCCGGACGCACAAACAGCAGGAAGGTGACAAAAGACGACACCGGATTGCCTGGCAGGCCGAAGATGTGCGTGACATGCGGCTCAGGGCGTGTGGCAAAGAGGAACGGCTTGCCTGGTTTCACCTTCACACGCCACAGATTAGCCTCGATGCCGAGTTGTTGCAGCGCGGGCTTGATCTGATCGTGATCGCCCACTGAGACGCCGCCGCTGAGCAGCACGACATCGTTTTCGTCCATCAGCCGTCGCAACGAGTCGATGGTGGCCTGCAAATCATCGCGACAGTGAACTTGCGTGCTATCACGAATGCCCAGACGCGCCAGCATGCCGCGCAGCATGAGGCCGTTGGTGTTGTAAATTTGTCCTGCCTGCAACGGCCCGGCTCCAGGGGCCACCAGCTCATCCCCCGTGCTCAGCACCGCCACGCGTGGCAGTGCATGCACCCTGATTTTTTCCCGACCTTGGGAGGCCAGCACCGCTAGCCGACCTGGAGTGATTTTTTCGCCCGTGCGCAGTACGAACTGCCCCTGGCACAAGTCCGCGCCTGCATGAAAATGCGAATGGCACAGCCAGATTCGAGCTTCAATCCCCGGTCCAGTCCTGCGGGCTGTTCACCCAAGATGCGCAATGCCTTTGGCCTCGTGGTTTCAGCCGCCAGCAGCGCGTAGCCATCCATTGAGGACATGTCAAAAGCCGGAATCGGCACCGTGGCGGTCACGTTCTCAGCCGCACAGTGATCCAGCGCCTCAAACAAGGCCATTGGCTCAGCTTTGAACGGCCCCATCGCCGCCAGGATGCGTGCGAGCGCTGCGCTTTCGGAGATCATCGGATGGCTGGTGGCAGGCCACCGGGGTCAAAAACAGGCTCTGGCACCTTGGGCGCGACGGAGCGCGGAGCTGGCTGTGGCATCGGCGGTGGAGGTGAAGTGACGGATGCTTGCGGCGGTG
>JAJTDU010000164.1 GCA_021298725.1 Verrucomicrobiaceae bacterium
TACCTCCGCGTCCCCGAACTCGGTCGCACCCTCGACGATTTCGTCGTCGCACCCGGTTTGGGAGCACGTTCCGGTCTCCTCGGTGCCTTGGCGCTCGGGAAGTATGAGCTGGACAAGCATTTGAAGTAGCGCAGCGAAGTTGAAGCTCAGGACCGTGGTCAATCATGAGCAACTGCCTAGCCAAGGTTGGACTTGCGATCGCGCTCATCGCCGTGGGCATGGCCGCGTTTCGTAACAATGGCCTCTACCCGGCCCAGACAACCGAAGCGCTGAAGACGACCTTGTAGGAAGTCGTGGGTGAAGCGGCCCAAAAACTTTGGGAGGAGAAAATCCTGCGCAGACATGACACCCTGATTCGGGTCAGCGCTCAGACTGCGCCGAATCACCGGGAACTGCTCGATGGTGCTTTGGATCAGCGAAAGCCAAGCGCAGCATATCAAACGATTGAAAACGGAGGGGCGGGTTACACCCCATAGCCAGCTCCAGTTTTCGGCATCACCCTAGCGGTGACCTCAGGTGGTTTCCCGCGCACCCCATGACCCAGAAAAAAAGCCGTCCTCTCTTGGGTATGACCTCATGAAGCTAAATCACTTAGCCATCATTCAGCTACCCATGTTCCTGTCTCTGCTGATTGGGATTCCGTCGGCATCGAGCCAAGAACCGGCGAGTGCAAGCCTCATCACGCTGAACGCACGCGTAGGGACGTTGGAGTTCGCCTCTATTCATGAGGCCGGGCATGTGGTCTGCGCCAAAAGTGTGGGGATGATCGTGACGCACGCACTGGTCTTCCAGCGCTCCAAGCCCGGAGTCGGAGTCTATTGGAAGGGGACCACCGCTTTACGGGGTAGCAGCAGAGGCGGAAGCATGGCGGTTGCCAAACTGGGCGGCAATTTTGCGGAGCTCTTTCTGGCAGATAAAACCAACGTGATCGTGGTCCCCACTTTTCTGGATGTCGTGGGCAACAGGGGAGTGATCAGTCAGTCCGATGTCGTCACCCAGGCGGATTTGGGTGCCGGCAGCCTCCTGACCGCGCAGCACAAAACGTACCGTGCACTGGCAGGCAATCTGGCTTTGCTGAGCAGAGTTTATCAGCAGCTTCGCACCAGACACGCGTATCCATGAGCGGTGCTTGATCACACTCTTGGCCGTGATCCAATTGACCGCTGACGGCCGCACCTAGTCTTCCTCCCCGCCAAGAAACGCGGAGGATTAGGATTGCGGCATGCGTCGATTCAATCAGCATCCCCCGAGAGGAGCGCCCGCCGCAATCATGATTCGTCCTCTGACCTGCGACTGAGATGCGGGTTATACCCCATAGCCCGCGCCAAGTTTCGGCGTCATGCTCCGCTGCAGTGCCCTCAGGCGTCCCACAACCATGAAAAAACGTCCGTTACCAGGCAGGAACTCATGAACCTAAAACACTTAACCGCCCTTTATGCCCGCCTTTTCCACGCCGCCGCTCAATGCAGCGCTGGTTGGATGCTGATCGCCACGCTGATGATGCACCATGCATGGGGCCGAGAAGTTCCCGAGCCTGGGTTGGTAGCCTCCAGAGCAGAAACCTCAGTCACCATGGAATTCCAAGAGCCCACGGTCGTCCTACTCCTCGGACCGGCGAAAATCACCGCTCCATTGCTCGCGGAATCTCCCGAGGCCCGGCTCGATTTGATCCGCCAAATCAAAAACAACGACTACCGCCAAGAACTGCTGACCGTCTTGGGCATTGAAATGGGGAAAACCGATCCTCAGCGCGCCATGCAAATGGTGCTGACGGAGTTCCAGACCCTCCACGACCGGCAGTCCTTTTGTCTCCCCATGATGCGTCAATGGGCTCAAAAGCAACCTCTCCAAGCACTCGAAGCCTGCCTGTTGATCCCCGAGGGCGAACGCCGTGCGATGGCGTACTCCGCCACTCTCGCTGGCTGGGCCGCCGTAACGCCGAGTGAGGCGGCTGCCTGGACACTCGAAAATCTTTCTGGTATCTACCGCCGGACAGCCATCACCCGCATCGGCAAGGTGTGGGCCTGCACCGAACCGCGCAAAGCAGCCAACTGGACGCTCACGAACACTGCCGAGATCGATCTTTTGTTCAGCCTCAGCGAGGTTCTGGCCTCCTGGGCAGACACCTCCGCTCAGGATGCGGCAGAATGGGCCATGCAACTGCCCGCCGGCAAGCTGCGCGACTTCGCCCTCTCCAAAGCCATGTTCACCTGGGCCGACTACTTCCCCAAAATCGCCGCCGAATGGCTCGTCTCCCACCCCGAGGATCTCTGGCTACTGCCGCGAGTAGCTGCCCGCTGGGGCCAGCATGACCCGGCGGCTGCCTCGGCTTGGTTGGAGAAGAACGTCAGCGCAGCAGTCGCGCAGGAGAGTCGTCAGGCCATGGTGCTGGAGTGGGCTGAGTACAACCCCCGCGTAGCCTTCGAATGGGCCGCCTCGACTCTGAAAGGAGCCACACGCGAAATCATTTTCCTCGCGATGTTCAGCCTATGGGCCTCCGAGTATCCCCAGGAGGCTCGGCTGGCCGCCCTCGAGCTGACCGATGAAAGCGAACGCCACAAAGCGCTCGCCTCCGTCTTCGATGGCTGGTGCGAGCTGAATCTGGAAACCTTCACCGCGTGGGTGAAACAGCAGACGCCCAGCATCGAAAAAGACATCGGCCTGGAGCAGTTGGCCGAAGTTTTGATCATCTCCAATCCCGCCACCGCGCTGAGCGAGATCCTGACCATGCAAGACCAAGCCCGGATGAAGTCCAAACTCACGCAGTACTTCCAAGACTGGAAGCTCACCGAGCCCCAAGCCGCAGAAGCTTGGCTGAAACAACACCCTCAAGCGGTAAAGCTTATAACGCCCTGATTCGGGGCATGAAAATCAAACATCCTTTCCCAGGCTGGATCTCATGAACCTAAATCATTCTGCCACTTTTGATCGTCCCCTTGCCCACGCTGCCGCCATCAGCCGCGCAGGCTGGGTGCTCCTCTTCGCGCTGACGGCCCACCACAGCTTGGGCCAGGCAGCCCCCGCTCCTACGGCGGAAGTCCGCACAGCTGACACGACGGTCACCCTAGAATCTCCTGAACCCAAGTCTGCCCTCCTCCAAGGAGCGGAGAAGACCCGCACCCCGGTCTCCGAAGAATCGCCCTCCGCCCGGCTGGCCACAATCCTCAAAATCCAAAGCATCGACCAACGCCAGGAACGGCTCATCGCCCTCGGCATTGAAATGGGGAAAACAAATCCCGAGCGCGGCATGCAAATGTTCCTGAATGATTTCCCCCCTACCCTCGACCAGCAGACTTTCGGTGTCCCGGTGCTGCGGCACTGGGCCGAAAAGCAGCCGCTCAAAGCGCTCGAGGCCTGCCAGCAAATCCCCGGCGGAGAGCGCCGGGCTCAGGCCTACTCCTCCGCTCTCGCCGGCTGGGCCAGCGTGGCTCCAAATGAAGCGGCCGCCTGGACCCTCGAAAACCTCTCCGGCATTTACCGTCGCACCGCCATCGCTCGCATCGGCAAGGTGTGGGCTAGTACCGCCCCTCGCAAAGCGGCCAACTGGGCACTTGCCTATTCATCCGAGGTCGATCAGCTCTTCAGTCTCAGCGAAGTCATGGACACCTGGGCAGACGCCTACGGCCAAGATGCAGCCGAGTGGAGTATGACGCTGGCTGCCGGGAAGCTGCGCGACTTCACCCTCTCCAAAGCCATGTTTAAATGGGCCGACTACTTCCCCAAAACCGCGGCAGAATGGATCATCACGCACCCCGAAACCTTGTGGCTGATGCCGCGTGTAGCCGCCCGCTGGGGCCAGCATGACCCGGCAGCTGCCTCGGCTTGGCTGGACAAGAACGTCAGCGCCACAGCCGCGCAAGAGAGCCGCCAGGCCATGGTCTTGGAGTGGGCTGAGTACAGTCCTCGCATCGCTTTTGAATGGGCTGTCACCTACTTGAAGGGCTCCTCCCGTGAGCTGGCCTTTTCCGCAGTCTTCAGCAAGTGGGCCTCCGAGTATCCCCAGGAGGCGCTGCTCTCCGCGCTCAAGCTGAACGATGAAGCCGAACGCCACATCGCCCTCGCCTCCGTTTTCTCCGCTTGGTGCGGCCAGGATATGGATTCCTTCTCCGCTTGGTTGAAGCAGCAGAAGCCCGGCATCGAAAAAGACATCGGCATTGAGCAATTGGCCGATGTTTTGATCACCTCCAATCCCGCCGAAATGCTCAGTAAGATCCTGACCATACAAAACCCAGCCCGTCTTCAGCGCTCCCTCACCCTGCACTATCAAGACTGGAAGCTCATCCAGCCCCAGGCCGCTGAAGCTTGGCTCAAACTGCACCCAAATGCAGTCAGGCTCATGACGCCCTGATTCGAGGCACCGCTGGCGGCGCTCAAGCCCACGCCTTGGTCCAAAACGCCAGCGTCTTCGGAAATTCAGCCACTTCACCGATCTCCTGCCACACAAACGTGGCCTGCAAGTTGGGATGATTCGTGTAGCCTTGGCAGCGCCATGCTTTCCTCACCATCATCCCCTTTGCAGCCACCTGACATTCCGCCTCAGCACGATGCCTGCGGACGCTCGTTTGAATAAGGCAAAAGCCATGACTTCGACCGTGAAACTCGTCCTGAACCATGACACTTACACAGCGGTGCTGCGTGAGATTGTGCCCTCAGCAAAGCGGCTGCTCTGGCTGGTGACGGCAGACCTCAAGGATCTGCATGTCGAGGGCGGCAGGAAAAAGTTCGTACCGTTCCTGGAGGTGCTCGCAGGCCTGATCCGTGAAGGGGTCGAGGTCCGGCTCGTGCATGCCAAGGAGCCCGGACCGCGCTTCCGCCAGGACTTCGACCGCTTCCCGGAGCTCATCGGCAGCGATCTCTTCACACGCATCCTCTGCCCGCGCATGCACATGAAATGCGTCATCGCCGACGAACGCATCGCCTACATCGGCTCCGCCAACCTCACGGGTGCGGGGCTGGGGGCCAAAAGCGACCATCGCCGCAACTTCGAGGCCGGCATCGTCACCGAAGACCGGACCACCATCCGTTCACTGATGGAGTTCCTCGACGCCTACTTCCTCGGCGACCACTGCCTCAAATGTCAGCGTCGCGACGTTTGTCCTGATCCGATTGCCTAGCCCCAGGCGTCGGAAGGGCGCATGCCGAAGGTGGGCCAGCAGCCTTCATTGAGCCAGCAGTCACCGCCCCAATCCCGCATCCCGTGCCAGCTCCTGGCCCTGCAAAAGCCCCTTCCCGCCGTGTCGGCGGCACCCTTTGGCATGCAAAAGCCCCCTCCCGGCGCGTCGGCGGCGCTCTTGGGCACGAAAACGCCGTTTTTCGGTGGTTGGGAGGCCTTTCGCCCGGAGCAGGCATCTCCGTTGATCGTGCCTGGTTCATCGTTGATGGCCTGATCAACCACCGTTGGCGCAAGGCCTAGCGCATCGCCCAGCAGGCAATGCTGCCCTCACACGCAAAACATTCATTATCAGGCCATCAACCATCCACCTTTAACCATTCACTGCTAGGTTCAGGGAAACGGGGCCAGCCTGCAACTTGACTGGCAGGCCGGCGAAGTCTGCCGTGACTCGGAAGCGCCGTGTGCGCCCCGTTCGTGTCTCAGCCTAGACGGCGTGCCCCCTGGTCCAAAACGTCAGCATCTTGGCGGATTCGATCTCCTCGCCGATCTCCTTCCACTCGAAGGTGGCCTGAAGCTCTGGACGCTTGGTGTAGCCCTGGCTGTGCCAGAAGTCGTCGAGCGGCCGGTGGCCGGGAGGACGCAGCGGATGGTCGGCGGGGCGGTCCACGGCACAGAAGGTGCTCAGTTTCAGACCCAAAGCCTGAACGTGCGCCTCACGACGCTTGAAGAACTCTTTGCCGATGCCCTGCCCGCGATACTGCGGCAGAAGGATGGATTCGCCGAAGTAGCAGATCGTTGGGAGATCGTAACCGGCCTTCACAAACGCCGCCTGAAACTCCGGGCCTTCATCCAGCATCGGCAAACAGGTGGTGGCACCGACTGCCATCATAAAGGTAGGGATACTCGCGAAAGACGCTGATGCGCAAGGCACCGAGCGCGTCGAGGTGCGGCTCAATTTCGGAACCCTGGAAGTTTTGGAGGCGGAGCATGATGAGAATGAAGAATGACGAATCCATTTCCAATCAAGGCGCAACGGCAAATCTTCGGGCTTCAGATTTCATTCGTCATTCGCCATTCTGGTTTCGTCATTGGGCGAAGCCCTCCGCCATCTCGCGTATGCGCTTCCGCATGTTCGCGAGGCCGTTCAGGCGCGTCGGAGAGAGCATTTTGGTGAAACCGCAGGCTTCCCAGATTTTTGGCTCGATGGCGGCGGCTTCGGCGGGATCGGAATCGGTGTAAACCTCGCACAGCAAGGCTGCGAGGCCTTTGACCATGGGGGATTCGGCATCGCAGGCAAAGTGGGCGCGGCCATCGACGATCTCTCCATGCAACCAGACGCGGGAGACGCAGCCGGGGACGAGTTGGGTGTCAGTTTTATGCTCCTCGGCCAGTTTCATCGTGCTGGCGCGGGAAAGGACGGCGTTCAGACGCTCGTGAAGGTCGTCAATGAAGTTCAGGTCGTCGATGAGAGACTGCTGTTTCTCTAGTAGGCTCATTTGATCTTGGCGAGGCGGCCTTTGCTCCAGGTCAGACCAGCCTGCACGGCCTCGTCACCGGCCATGGCGACGGCGAGCTTTTCCCAGATGGCGACGGCTTTGGCAAAGGCAGCCTTGGCCTCGGTTTTTTGGCCAGCGCTCTCACTGGTGTGCCCCAGTGCCCCGTAAAGCTGCGCGAGTTGCCCCTCCCACATGCGGCGCTCTGGCGAGAGCTTATCCGAAGGCGGCTGCGCCTGGATGAGCGCCTCCAACGCTGCCACGGCCTGCTGTGCGATGGGAATGGCGGCGGTCGTCTTCCCACCGTCGGCCAGTAGCTCGGCATATTCACCGCGCAATTTGGCCAGCAGGAAGCCGTAGCGGGCGTTGGTCGCATCATTGGAGAGGATCTCGTTTACAAACTCGATGGCATCCTGCTTCTTCTTGGCGGCCTCGGAGGGATCGCCCGCATCCCGGGCGAGGGAGGCGAGGGCGCCGTAGTTGCGTGCGAGCAGGTATTTGACCTCTCCCCATTCAGGCAGGAGGCGATTCAGCTCAAGCAGGATGGGCAGGGCTTGGTTGTGCGCTTCTTTGGCATCCGCACCGCTGAAATGGCGTCCGATGAGCTCCGCCAGCTCGGTGTAAGCCTCGGAAAGCAGCAAGGCCTGCTCCTGGTTGCGCGGACTGCTGCCGAGCACGATTTCGCCCATGTCTTTCACCGAGTCGATGAGCGTATTGAGCGCCTCCTCGATCTTGCCCGCCTCGCGCTGGCTGATACCCTTGGCGTATTTGGCACGGGCGAGGATGAATTTTTCGTCATTGATGAGCTCCTGCCCGATGAGCTTCGGATCGAGGATGACCGGCACGCGGGCGAGCGCCTGGTCGGAGTCGGCCATTTCACCGTTAAGCAGGGTGCGGAGGCCGTATTCCAGCCAAGCACGGGCGCATTCGTTGCGAGCGAGGCGGTTCTTGGGCTCCGCTGCCAGTCCTTGGTCCAGATTCACCGTGGCTTCCTTGAGCAGCGAGAGCGAGTCCGCATGCCGTCCCTCACGTCCGCGAATCTCGGAAAGCAGCAGACTGTAGCGGCCCAGCCATTGCTGGTAGAGTGCGAGCTGCGCCGGTTCAGCGGAGCCTTTGGCGATCAATTCAGCGGCCTGCTCACGCGCCTTGGTGAGGTATGCCACGGCCTTGGGCGTGTCTCGCAGCTTCAGATGAAGCTGGCCGATGTTTCCATACGAGCGCAGCCTTTCGACGCCAAGCGCGGCAGTCTCCTCCAGCGCAGGCAAGCCGCGCATGCAGTAGGCCAGTGCGTCCGTGAGTTGATCACGCGAAAAACCGGCTTCCATCTCATTCCCGGTCGGTGTCTGCAGAAGCTGAGTGAGAAATTGATCGACGGCGTTTTGCGAATTCTGCAAATTTTGGTCCACCACAGCCTTAGCGCTGCGCGAGACATCCCGCTCGCTGGTCAGCGTGGCAATGTGATCATTGAACGCGTCGATCTCGACCTTGTAACTGGCGTGGATGCTGGCGATGGTCGTCTCTGCTTTCTGCGCCCGTCGCAGGGTCACAAAGGTATAAATGAAGCACAAGACGAAGACCGTCAGAAGTGAGATAGCGGTGATCTGACGCGTGAGCACCTTCTTGGCCTGCTTCTGGCGCTCTTGGACGATTTGCTCGCGGGCCTCATCAAGCAAATAGTCGCTTTCCAGCACCTCGAACTCGCGCACGATCTCGCGCATGTCCGCCCAGCGTGCAGCGGGGTTCAGATCCAGGGCGCGCTCGATGATGTTGCGGCGCCGCTCCTCCCATTTCGACTGTGCGGGCTTCGGCCAAACGATCTTTGGCTGAGCTTTGACGGCGGCGAGCAGCGCATGGCTGTCGATCTGCACCGCGAGGCCAGCAGCAGCGGCCTGATTGGCGCGCTCGACCTGGCTGTCCCACATTTCGGCACCACGCGGCAGGTGGCCGTTGAGCAGTCGGAAAGCCAGGACGCCAAAGCTGTAAACATCCCACGAGGGGCCGTAGCCGGCGAAGACGCCGTCCGGGTTCTCCGCCTGCTCTGGGCAGAGATGCACAAAGTGATCCGTCAGCTCCAGGTGGTGAATGCCACCCACCCAGCCCTGTGCGATGTCCGTGAGGCGGATCGAGGATTCCGCGTCATCCTCCAACAGCACATTGCTGGGGCGCAGATTGCCATGCGGCAGTCCGTGCTTGTGCAGCCAGGAAAGAGCGTCTGCCACCTCGTAAATATGCCGCCAAGCCTGCTCAGAGGTCAATCCGCCGCAGACAGACTCCAACGTGGGCGTCTGCCACAGGCGGCGGCCGTGGCTGTCCTTCGTCATCACACCGACCAGCGGCATGACGCAGTAATACGGCGTCCTGTCAAAACTGAAGTCCTCCACCGGCAGCACACCACGATGATGCGGCATCTGCTGCATGGCACGGAAGGCCGTGGCCAGCGCCTTGCGGTTGATCGCCATCGAGCTGAAGACCTTCACCGCGCAGGCCTTGCCGTGGGTGGAGACCGCCCGGTAAACCGCGCCGCACCGCCCGCTGCCGACCAAGTCTTGCAATTCATGTCCGGCAATTTCGGGCAGACTCATGCGTGCTTCAGGGTCTCTAGGAGTGGAGGGTTGGACCTAAACGCCGACCACAACAGGTTGGTGCGAGGGCTAAAGGCCAGTACGATGAGGGCGGAAATCCAAAATCTCAAATCTCAAATGCCACTTTGTAAAAATCGCGTGCCACCAATGCCAGCACGTCCATGCTGACTCCACACAGCATGAAAAACCCGAAACCGACCGCGCATCGTGCCGAGATCGAGGCCATCTACGCCGAACTGGAGCGCCGCCCCCTGCCCCGCCAGTGTGAGATGCGCACAGGCTGCTGCCACTTCCGCATCGCAGGCCATACCCCACTGCTGACCCGAGGCGAGGCGCTCCATGCCGCCGACGGCGTGCGCCGCAGCGGCCGCAAAGCCCTCAAACCCCATCCTGATGGTGCCTGTCCGCTTTTGGGGCGCGATGGACGCTGCACCATCTACCAGCACCGCCCCTTCGGCTGCCGCACACACTTCTGCGCCGAAGCCGGCGGCATGTACCCGCGCAAACACGTCGCAGATCTGATCCAGCGCCTCGAAGCCCTCGATGAACGCCTCGGCGGCCAGGGCTCACGACCGCTGGAGGCGGCGGTGAGCGCGGCATTGGCGGAGATGTAACTTCGATTGGCAATCGAAGCCGAACGTCTCTCGGGATTCGACTTCCAGCCAACTCTACGACTTCACGGTGCGCCTGATTCCTGCGCCTGCTTCACGCTCTCCGGGCTCAATTTCTCCAACGGATAGGGCACTTCGGCACCGTTCGCGGGCATGCGCAGCACCACGTTCTCTCCCTCCAGACGCACAAAACCAGCGCGGATCGTTTTACCTTCCAGGTTCGTCCAGCTCATGATCGGTGGGAGGTCTTTTTTCGGTGCAGCGGCCACCATCGGCTTCGTGCCGTCGCTTTTCTCAAAACTGGCCCCCTCGGTGATCCAATCCGTGATTTTTCTGATGTCCCCGTTCGAAAGCTGGTCTTTCGGCGGCATGTGCCGCTCATGGTCGGGGTTGGCGATGACTTCCAAAAAGTGACTTTCCCCCGGTTTGCCTGGGCGGATCTGCGCCACATCGTTGTCGGCGATGTCGAGCTTGAAGGTGTCCAGCTCATCAAACACAAAGCCACCTTTGCGCTTGCCGGCCTTCTCGCTGTGGCATTCGTAGCAGTTCTTTTCCAGGATCGGCTGGATGTCTTTTTTGAAATCCACCGCCAGAGCGGAAGACAGGAACACGAGGGGAAGCGAGAAGCGAAGCAGGATCATGAGGCGCGTTGGGAGTCCGCAGAGAACGTACCACCCCGCTTTTCCTTAGCCAGCAAGTTCTTCCCGTGGCATGAACATCCCATGCCTCCTCAGCGCACCGTCACCGAAGCCGCCCCCCTCATGCCCTTTCTTTTCGAAAATTGGCCGGACATGAAGCGCACCCGCATCAAGCAATGCCTCAAATTCGGCAGTGTCCGCGTCAATGACCGCGCCATCACCCGTCATGATCACGCGCTCAAGCCCGGTGACAAAGTGACCATCAAAGTCGAGCGCGTAGCACGGAAAGCCGCTGCACCGCTGCCATCCGGTTTAAGCATCGTGCATGAGGACGAGTCCATCATCGTGCTCGATAAGGGCGCAGGCTGGCTCACCGTCGCTCTCGACTCCGGCAACGGCCGCACCGCCTACGCCGCGCTCACCGACCACGTCCGTGCCACCGACGCCCGCAACCGCGTCTGGATCGTCCACCGTCTCGACCGCGACACCTCCGGCCTCATCGTCTTTGCCAAAACGCAGCCCGTAAAACGCGTGCTTCAACAGAACTGGCACAAGTTCGACAAAACCTACCTCGCCGTCGTCGAAGGCATCGTGAAGCGCGATTCAGGCACCCTGCGCTGCCATGTGAACGAGGAATTCTCTCTGCGCGTCCGCAGCGTCCCACCCGGGGACGACACGCGCGAGGCCATCACCCATTTCAAGGTGCTCAAACGCAGCCACCACACGACGCTCGTCGAATTGAAGCTCGAAACCGGACGCCGCCATCAAATCCGCGTCCACCTCTCCGACATGGGCCACCCCATCATCGGAGACAAGCCCTACGGCGCCGTGACCGATCCCGCCAAACGCCTCGGCCTGCACTCCAGCGAACTGCGCTTCGTCCATCCCGTGAGTGAAGAAAAAATGGTCTTCACGCTGCCACTTCCGAGCGTTTTAATGAAACTGATCTAAACCCCCTTATGAAAACCACATTCCTGCTCCTCGCCTCCTTGGTCTCCTTCGCTCAAGCCGCCGACTGGCCGGTGTGGCGCGGGCCGGACAAGACGGGCATTTCGTCGGAACAACTGGCCGGGACGGAAGTGAAGGAGCTTTGGAAGGCTCAAATTGGCTTAGGTTTTGCTTCGTTCACAGTGGCAGATGGGCGGATTTTCACCTCCGGGCATGCGGATGGCCAGGACACGGTGTTTTGCTTCGATGCGGCCACAGGGAAGCAAGTCTGGAAGCACAGCTACAAGGCCGAGCTGGGCGACAAATACTACGAAGGCGGCACTTCGGCGGGTCCGGTGCTCGAGGAGGACAAGGCCTGGCATGTGAGCCGCTGGGGCGACCTGATTTGCTACGAGGCGGCGACGGGCAAGGTGGTATGGCAGAAGAATTTCCTTGAAGAAACGAGCGCGGAGATTCCGGAGTGGGGTTTCTCCGGCTCGGTGCTGATCCATGGCGCGAATTTGATCCTAAACATCGGCCAGAACGGCGCGGCGTTTGAAAAGGCGACCGGGAAACTCGTGTGGAAGTCTGAGGCGGACACGGCGGGCTATTCGACACCGCATTTGATCACG
>JAJTDU010000015.1 GCA_021298725.1 Verrucomicrobiaceae bacterium
GTCATACGTGAAGTCGTAGCACTCGACGAACTCGAGCTCCGGCACCTTGCGCAGCAGCGTGTTCAACTGCGCGGCGTTGTAGGTGCGAAACTGCCAGCGCGTCTCCTGCAGGTGCGTGCGGCCCGCGTCGGTGATCTTCAACCGAGTGCGCAGGTCTTCGAGCCGTGTTTTGGGATCGGCAGGCCAGGTGTGGGTGTTGCAAACGACCTCGACAGGCCCGCGCCGCGCCACCCAGCGCTCGTGTTCCTCCTTGCCAGCCTCATAATCAGTCAGATGAAGACCCAGGAAGAACAATCCGCCGGGCCGCAGTGCCGCAGCGATGCGCCGCAGGCACTCGGCGGCGTCTTTTTCGGTTTGGAGATATTTGAAGGTGCTGACGAGACAGTGGGCGAGGTCAAACCCGCCTTTCACGCTTTTGGGCAGCGTGAAACTCTGCATCCAGTCTTCCCACACCCGCGCTTTCAGCCCTGCGGCAGCGAGGCGCTCTTTGGCAAAGGCGATCATGTAGGCGTTCCCGTCGAACCCGTTCACATTCCAGCCGCGTCGTGCCATTTCCATGGCCAGACGACCGCTGCCACAGGCGGGTTCGAATAAGCGGCGACCTCGGGCCGGGCGCGCGTGTTTGGCGAAGGCCGCTTCTAGAAAGTCTGCCTCCTGGCGGGTGCCGTCGTCAAAGACGATGTCGTAATAGAATGGCGTGTCGTACCAGTCGCGCTGTTCGGTGGGCATGCGGCGCATCATGGCGCATCTACGGGGCAGCGCCAGAAAGGAACCTGGTTCAAGTGCGGGCGAAATTCATATCGAGTCTGGCACCCGATTTGCTGCTTGATTGTTTCAGTCTGGTGGAGATTGATTGCGCTCCCCTGCCTCGTAGGCCTCCCGATATGATTGTGTGGGATAATCCTTTCTGGTTTACCAGCTACATCCTTGTTTTCACCGCTCTGTCTGCCTTCGGCGCACACAGAATCAAAGTGCTGTATCAATTTTGGAAACACCGGTCAAATCCCCCTGTGCCAGTTTCCCAGTTCGCCGCTCTGCCCATGATCACGGTGCAACTGCCCATCTTCAACGAGTTGCATGTCGTGGGGAATCTGCTGCGCACAGTCAGTGCCTTGGATTACCCACGCGACCGCCTACAGATCCAGGTGCTGGACGATTCCACTGACGAAACCGCCGCCCACGCTGAAAAACTCGCGGCCGAACTCAAGGCCCAGGGATACGACGTGGATTTCCGCCACCGCACGAACCGCAACGGCTTCAAAGCCGGGGCGTTGGACGAGGCGATGGCTGCGGCGAAGAGCGACTACATCTGCATTTTCGACGCGGACTTCCAGCCACAGCCGGATTACTCAGGCCCGCTGGGGGCACCTGAACAAGGAATTCTCTCTCCTCACACGTCTTCAGGCGCTGTTTCTGGACGGACATCTCGTGCTGGAGCAGACGGCCCGTAGCCGCCATGGCGAGTTTTTGAACTTCAATGGCACCGCCGGCATCTGGCGGCGCTCCGCCATCACCGAAAGCGGCGGCTGGCAGCATGATACGCTGACGGAAGACCTGGACCTCAGCTACCGTGCCCAGCTGAAGGGCTGGAAGTTCATCTATTTGAAGGATGTCGTGGTGCCTGCGGAACTGCCGCCGGACATGGACGGCTTCAAAAGCCAGCAGCACCGCTGGACGAAGGGCTCCATCCAGGTCTGCAAAAAAATCCTGGGAGATGTGTGGCGTAGCGATATCCCGCTGGGGCTGAAGCTGGAAGCCACCGCGCACCTGACCTCAAATTTCGCCTACCTGCTCACGCTTTGCACCTTGGTGCTCATGTATCCGGCAAATTTCGTGATGGGCAGTTCCTGGCACAAGGCGGTATTCGTCGATGTGCCGGTGTTCTTCTTCGCCTCGCTGAGCGTCGTGGCGTTTTACATCACCGCCCAGGGCGCCCAGAGCCGCTTCGGCTGGTTGAAGGCACTGCCGTATGTGCCCATGCTTCTCGCACTCGGCATCGGCATGTCGATCAACAACGGCAAGGCGGTGCTCGAAGCGCTGCTGAACCAAAGCTCCGAATTCGTTCGCACGCCGAAATACGGCATCGAAACCAAGGCCCAGGCCGTGCAACAGCGCTCCAGCTACAAGGCGGGCAAATCCATCGCCCTGTGGATCGAGGTCACTCTCACAGGTTACTTCGCCTGGATGATCGCCCTCGCCGCAGATCGCGGTCAGTGGGGTTCCATTCCCTTCTTGCTGCTGTTCTTCTGCGGTTTCGGCTATGTGGCCGCAGGTTCACTCATGAAACGCTTCTCGATGTCCGCCCTCCAGGCCCCGCAAGCGTCCTAAACGAAGCCGAACTGTGGTTGGCTAGGCATCAGAAGTCATCCCGGCCACGAACGCCTGTTTGGAGGATCATTCCCCGCGCCCTCCCATGCCGACTTCCTTTCTTGCGGATTCACCGTCTGCTGGTTATCCTAAACGCACGATGAAGCAGCCCGAAACAGTCAGCGACACCGAAGACGAGGAGCTTTTCGCCCCGCCGCCGGATGTCTCCCATCTCATCACCGAGGACGACACACCTGTGGACAATCTTTTCTCTGAAAAACAAATGCGGCTGCTGACCGAGTCACTGCATTCCTCTTGGAATCCCGGCTTTCCCTTCGTCGTCATGGCGAATGTGGCGGTCTATGTGGCGCTCAACCGCCCAGCCATCGTCCCGGACGTGTTGCTTACCACGCAGGTAGAGCCGTTGCCGGAGATTTTGGAAAAAGACCACCGCAGCTATTTTAGCTGGCTCTATGAAGGCCGCCCGCCGGAGGTCGTGATCGAGATCGTCTCCAACAAGAAGGGCAACGAACTGGGTTCTAAAATGCGCAACTACGAGCACATGGGTGTCCTTTGGTACGCGGTCTATGACCCCATGCTGCTGCTTTCCGAGGAGCCCTTGCAGCTCTTCACACTCATCTCTCCCCGCAAGTATCAGAAGACAGCGCCTGACACGTTCCTGGGGGACGCCGGCCTGGGCCTGACGGTCTGGGAAGGAGCCTTTGAAGGCAGCCCCTGCCACTGGCTGCGCTGGCGTACACCTGACGGAAAGCTCGTTCCCACGGGCAAAGAACGCGGTGACCATGAGGCCGCCCGCGCCACCGCTGAGGCCACTCGCGCCTCCGCCGAGGCCGCCCGTGCCTCCGCCGAGGCCATCCGCGCCACCGCGGCCAGCGCCCGTGCCGAAAAACTCGCCGCGAAGCTTCGCGAACTCGGCTTGGACCCTGATAGCATCTCGTGAGCACATCGTACCGCTGATTCCCTGCTCCAGAGAGAGGTGCTTTCTCGCGGTGGTTCCACAAGCAGCCTGAGTGGCTCATCTTCGCTGAAACACGGTGAGCCGTGCCTTCGTAGCCATGGACCATGACTCGCCTCCTTCTCCTCCCTGCCCTGGGCCTCGCGTTGACTGCTCACGCGGCCGAACCGGCCAAAGAAAAGCCCTTCACGCCCGGCGGCATCTATCGCCATGGGGACATGAAACGTCCGCGGCCCACGGTGATCACGCCACCTTCGGAAAAGACGTCTCCCAGTGATGCCATGGTGCTTTTTGATGGGAAAGACCTGTCCAAGTTCAAGCGGCAGCCGCGCAAGGACGATCCTGACACCTCGGACGTGCCGAAGTGGAAGATCGAGAACGGTTATGCCGAGATCGTGGGCAAATCTGGCAGCATCGACACGCGGGACAAGTTTGGCTCCTGCCAGATCCACCTCGAATGGGCCACGCCCGCCGAAGTCGTCGGCAAAAGCCAGGGGCGCGGCAATAGCGGCGTGCTCCTCCACGGCTGGGGCGAGGTGCAGGTGCTCGACTCGTATGAAAATGACACTTATCCCGACGGCCAGGCCGCCGCGATCTACCACCACTACCCGCCGCTGGTGAACGCCTGCCGCAAACCGGGCGAGTGGCAGAGCTACGACATCATTTGCGAGTGCGCGAAGCTCGATGAGAAAGGCAACGTGCTGCAACCTGCTCGCTTGACGGTGCTCCACAATGGCGTGCTCGTACATCACGCCTTGCCGCTGGAAACGAAGGTGCAGGAATTCGGCTTCACGCTGCAAGATCACCACAACCCCACACGCTATCGGAACATCTGGGTGCGCCCTCTGCACCGCTACGACGAAAACGCGAAAGCACAGCAATAGTGCAAGAGAGGGACCCTCCTGGCCCCTCTTTGCATGCGGGGGATCAGGATGATCCCCCTCCAGTTCAGCCCAGCTTCGCGCCGAGGCGTTTCAGCATCGACTCCAGCATGCGGCCGTATTTGACGTAGCTGTCATACTGCTCCTTGGCCTTCTGCTCAGGAGAAAGATCGTCAGCAGCACCAGCCCCGTGGAAAACCACGGCGACGTGCGGCTCGATGCTGATGTAGCCCTCGTAACCAGTCTCGACGAGGTCTTTCATGATGCGCTCGGTCTGCCCTTCACCTTCGCCGGGGAAGGTATAGACGGCGTCGTTCTTTGCCTTATCCCAGATGCCGTCTTTGACGTGGACGTGGGCCATGAAGGGCTTGATGGCCTGGTACATCTCCCAAGCGTCCTGCTTGTGGCCGGGCTTGTCGCGGTCGTCGATGAAGACGGGATTGCCGGTATCAAAGACCCATTTCATGCCGGGCACGACCTCGGCCATGCGCTGCACATACGTCGGGCTCATGCCGCCCCAGTTCATGCAGTTTTCGTGAACGACGGTCAGTCCGGCATCAGCGAAGCGTTTGTTGATCTCAATCATGCGCTTGATGCGCTCGGGGGCGAACTGCTCTTCCAAATCTTTGCCGCCTTCGTCTTTGCAGACGGCGTAGCTCATCACGCGGATGAGTTTCGCGCCCAGACGCTGCATGCGCGGGATGGCGCGGCTGATTTCAGCCTCGGTGATGCTGAAGTCGTCGGTGATCTTTTTCGCCCAGTTGCCGATCAGTGAGCCGAAGCCGCTGATCTTCATGTTTTTCTCGGCGAGACGCTCCACGACCTTTTCAAACACCGCGTCAGGGATCTCGTGCAGGTTGCCTTTCACGCCGTCGATCTCGACGCCACGGGACTCGATGCTGTCCCAGCCGAGTTCCTGGTGGGCCTGGATTTGCACATCAAGAGATGCGCCTGCTTCGTCTGCGATGCCGGTGAGTTTGATCATGGTGAAAAAAAGGAAGTTGGAGTGCGATTGATGGATGGTTAGGGAGGGGATGCAAGGTTCGGCTTTGACAAAACACACCGATGCCGCGGACGGCACTGGGCATCTGACGCAAAATCCGCCACCCGAAGCCTCGAACTGCCAGAGTCCGCTTCGTCCGCCGCAGGAACTCGTCGCCAACAAGCTCTATAGGGCCAACACCGCGCAGGTTTATCCCGTCGTCACCTCCTGGAACGGCAGGATCACTCTTGCCACTTGCATCTCGCGCAGGATTGGAGCCAGCGGCTTCAAGTCCGCCGGCGCCACGAGCTGCACCAGCAGCCAATGTTTGCCCGCCAGCGCCAGCAATTCGCGAAACGCGGGCATTTCGAGCGTGTAATCGTGGTCGTTAGGATGCAGACGAATCACCCGCATGCCGTGCTCCTCCGCGCAGTGCTTCACATCACCCTGCCAAGCCGATAGTGCGAGATTGACCGTGCCGCAGGGGCGAAACAGGGTGTTTTGGCACTTGGCGGCCAGTTCAAACAACGCAGAGCGAGTTGGAAAGCCTCTCCTCACGCCTTGCGCCGTCACGGTCGAGTGATAGCCTTGGTGCTGACGATGAACTGGTACTTCAACAACACCGGAGCCGCCGAAGGTCCCATGGACGACAACGCCATGGCCCAACTGGCCCGTGACAGCAAACTCGCCTCCGACTCCCTCGTTTGGCATGCCGGACTCGAAGCTTGGCAGACCATCGCGGCGCTCTCCCCCGCCTGGTGGGCCGCCAGCCTGCCCACTCCAGTGGAAAGATACGCCCCCGCAGAGGAACAAAAGGCTGCGAAGACCAAGCTCGATAACAGCAACCGCCGTTTGTCTGGCCTGCACGCCCCCAACAGCGAAAGCGACGAAAAAAAGGAAAGCGGCGGCCTGCTCAAGCGCCTGTTCGGCTTTGGCAAAAAGAAGAACTGATTCAGTTCGTAATTCGTCCTTCTGGTTTCGTCATTGTGACCGCAGGTCACGCTTCGATGCCCTTGGTCTTCAAGATCGGCAGCAGCAAGTTTCGCAGATTAGCGCAGATGATCTTCTGTTGGTCATCGTGGCTGATCTGTGCGCCATGAACCTTCGCCAGCTGGCTGGCGAAGGTGCGCCTGCCGCAATCGCTGCCGTAGATCACGCGCAAGCCCCCCAGCTCACGCACCGCCATCTCGGTGATGCCCGCAGTGGGGTCCAGACCGGCGAGATCGGCCTACAGTTTGGTTGGCTCACAAATCGCCCGGATGCACAACTCCCAAGTGCCTCCCGTTTGGCCGCAGATGATGGGAGAAGGGACTCTCTTGCATCGAAACCGCTCTCTTTTTCAGCCCCTCTCCCCGCGATGGGCGCTCCCAACGCGGGAAGAGGTTAGGTGAGGGGGCGGATGCCTCATTCGTCAGGCAGGACAAAAACTGCGCATCTACTTCCCGGATGAGCCGCAGATTCAGAGAGGCCCTGCTACACGGCCATGAAGACACAGCAAATGGGTGCCGGCATTCAATCACTCGGCGAAAGACCATGATTTCCTCACGATTTCTTTGCGGCCAGGAGTGACCGCTTCAATTTGCCCGATGCCTACCACCAAGCCCACCGATGTTCGTGTCACCGCCGCCGAGGTGTTTTTCCTTCCCGTCACGATGCGCGTGCCGTTGAAATTCGGCCCAGAAACCGTGACCAACGTCGTCTGTCTGCGGGTGCGCGTGACGGTGGCCGATGCTAGCGGCAAAACCGCGCAGGGCTGGGGCGAGACACCGCTCAGCGTGTCCTGGGTCTGGCCCAGCTCCCTGAGCGTGGCCGTGCGCGCTCAGCGCATGCAGGATTTTTCCACGCTGCTGGCGCAGCGGCTCGTGGAGAGTGGCCTGACCGGTCATCCGATGGAAATCGGCCACGACTTCATGCACGGCACGCTTGCGGCCACTTTGCAGGAAGCCAATCAAGCGGCCGGTGGCGATGAGATGCCTTATCTCGGCTCCCTAGTGGCGTTCAGCGCCTTCGACATCGCCGTTCACGACGCTTACGGGGTGCTGCATGACCGCGACATTTACACAACCTACAACGCGGAGTTCATGAGCCGCGATCTGTCCGCCTTCATCACGCCGGAGGACGGCAGCGGCATTGATTTCAAAGGACGCTATCCACAGGACTATCTGGTGATGAACGCGCCGAAACAGCTCCCGGTGTGGCATCTCGTCGGCGGTGTGGACGCGCTCGAAACCGCCGATTTGAACGGCACCGAGCCGCAGGACGCGCATCCGCTGCTGCTGGCCGACTGGATCAAGCGCGACGGCCTGAAGTGCCTCAAGGTGAAGCTACGCGGCACGGACGCCGAGTGGGATTTCGGGCGCATGCAGCGCGTGGGCCGCATCGGCCTCGCCGGTGGTGTGACGTGGTTCAGCGCAGACTTTAACTGCACCGTGAAGGAGCCGAGCTATGTGAATGCCATTCTCGACCGCCTGCTGGCCGAGGAGCCGGAAATTTTTGCCCGCACACTCTACGTCGAGCAGCCTTTCCCATACGATCTGGAGGCACATCAGATCGACGTACGTTCTGTCTCTGCTCGCAAGCCGCTGTTCCTTGATGAAAGCGCTCATGACTGGGAATTCGTGCGCCTTGGCCGTCGTCTCGGCTGGTCCGGCGTGGCTTTGAAGACCTGCAAAACACAAACCGGCGCTTTGCTAAGCCTGTGCTGGGCTAAGGCGCACGGCATGCCGCTCATGGTGCAGGATTTGACGAATCCGATGCTCGCCATGATCCCGCACGTCCGCCTCGCCGCGCACGCGGGCACGATCCAGGGCGTGGAATGCAATGCGATGCAGTTTTATCCTGACGCATCGCTACCTGAGCAGGAAATTCATCCCGGCCTGTTCCAACGTCGCGGCGGCATCGTGGATTTAAGCACGCTTAGCGGACCCGGATTTGGTTATCGCGTGGATGAGGTGCGGCGCTAGGGCTTGTTCAGCGCGGCGCGTTCGCGCTCTGCCAACACGGCGGTGTGGCCCAGGAGCTGACGATAGCTTTCCAGCCAGTTCGTCGTGCCCTCAGAATTCAGCGCTTTGGCCTGACCCGCCCAGAGGTAGGCAAACTCGGCCTCCTCAAACTGCCCCATGCGATGATGATGAAAACCCAAGGCAAGGCGCGGCTCCTCATACAATGGCGCGAGCACGAGCGCCCGATGGATGGCGGCCATCGCCTCATCACGTTTGCCTGCGGCATCCAGTGCGTCGGCCAGCGCGAGCCAGTAAAGATGACTGAAGGGGTTCAGCAGGCAGGCCCGCTTCAGCTCGATCACCATTTGGTCGATGGCTGCGCGGCGTTTCTCGACAGGCAGGCCCGGCTGATAGGAATCGATCAATGCCAGTCCGTGTTGGTAGGCCAAGGCAGCGTTGCGCGGGTCCAACTCGGTTGCGCGTGCGAGATTCTTCAAGGCCAGCGCTATCTCACCACGTTTGTTTTGAACTTGGGCGATGGCAGCGTGCGCGTCCGGCACGCCAAAGATCGCCGCGCCGCCGATCATCGCCACAGAGGCGGCCAGCATCACGATTTTCATGAGCAAGCGCACCCCCCAGACACGACGTGATTTGAAGACGTCGCTCTCAATGCCTGGATTCGCCAACAACCCGAGCACCACAGCTCCACAGACTGCGGTAATCGGCACATGGCCGTGAAATTCAAACACCGCGTGCACCAGCGTGGCCACCAGCGCAGCCATACCGCCCAGCGTGAGCGCCAGCGTGTTGCTGCTGAGATGCCCGGTGGCGAGAAATTTCTCCGCCACGAACCAGCGCAGAAATCGGAGGCCGTTGAGTAGATGCGCCACCACCAACAGCAGCACCAGCGCCAGCCCAATCCAACCGTAGTCTGCGAGGGTTTGCAGGTATTCATTGTGCGCGAAGAGGGAGTCGCCCGCCTGCGGTGAGGAAGCAGGGTCGCGATGCGTGACCCCGCCGGCATAAAACATGCGTGCTCCCACGCCAATCCACGGTGACTCCGCATGCTGCGCCAACGCCGCGCGCCAGATGTGAACGCGTATGTCATCCCCCATCGGCGAGGCAAGCTGGCGTGTGATCAAGGCCTCCTCGTTCACCTGATACAGTGCCCCACCGGTGACACCTGCAACCAAGATTAGAGCGATCACCAGCCACTTGAAAAGCGGCCGCTGCGTGCGCCACACCACCCACAGCGTCAGCAGCACCAGCACCACGCCACCCACAGCAAGACCCAACATCGCCCCACGGCTGATCGTTAGCCCAATACCCACCAGCATGGCCAAGTTGCCCAGCCCCAACAGCAGGCGCGAGACGATGTGAACCCGTGCAAACAGCATCACACCCGATGAAAGAAACACCGCAAACGAGAGAAAAGCCGCGAGGTGGTTGGGATTATTGAAGAAGCCGCCGATGCGTCCCGGAGGAAACGAACGGGAGAAGCCCGGCACGAGGTGGAAATCCCACAGACCTTTGAAGTTCAGCCATCCCGCAGTCAAATTCCCCGCCACCAGCACCAGCAGCACACCCACGATTCCCAGCCGCCACTTGGGATCGCTCGCTGCCGTCACCGTCATCAGATAAGCCACAAAACAGGCCAGCAACACGGCCGCGTCCTCACGCGCAAACAACTCCACTGGCGAAACCCAAACCCGCCAGCCGATGTAACCTGCCAGGGCAAGCGCCGTCAGCAGACAGCCATCGCTCGGCTGAAAACTCACCCTCAACTTCCACCGCAACACCGCGATGAATCCTGCCAGCCCGAGCAATGCGCAGCCCGGCCAGAAAAACAGCAGCCGTGTTTCCGTGCCAAGAAGCCCGGCCACAAAGAGACCGAGGAAAAAGAGAATGAGCGCGAGTTTCTGCATGCAATCACTCCGCCCATGAGCGGAACCGAGGTGAACTGAACACCGATTCTTGAATGATGGACACTGAAAAATACCCCTGATCCGCGCTCTTCGATTCTTTTTACCAGCGTCTTCAGGCGGGAGATCACGGCTACCACCTCAGCGAAAACGGCGTCTTCACCCAAGTGACCCACTTCAAAGACGGCACACGCGTGCCGCTCATCGTGAGTTTTCCCGGCATGAAAACAGCTGGGCAGCGCTGCAAAGCCCTTGCGGAGCTGGCCGATCTCTATCCCACGCTAGCAGAGCTGTGGGCGCTGCCACTGCCCAACACAGTTAAAAGTCACGCGCGAGCGACAAGGCGCGGACGTGGCCGCGCTCAACAAGCAGCAAGCCGCGCTATGCGACGACTCGGAGATCGCCACGCGCATCGCGCAGTATGAAATGGCCTTCCAGATGCAGGCCAGCGTGCCAGAGCTGATGGACATCCGCCCCGAAGGAGTGAGTGCAGCGAATCAATGGCGAATGAATTTCCAATGGTCCAAGGGCAACATTTGGCCTTCGTGCTTCGTCATTCATTAGGCATTCCTCATGCAGGTTTCGTCATTCCCTCCCTTTCCATGAAAAACACCCTTCTCTTCCTCGCCCTGACTCTTCCCACCTTTGCTTTCGACATCACCGTGGCGGACAAAGACCACGTGGCCGTCGCCAATGGCGGCAAAGTCGTCGCCAAGCTCATGATGGCGAACGACCTCAGCACGCCGGAGAAGCATCACGAGACCTACAAGCCTTACATGCACGTTTTCAGTGCGGATGGCTCCACGCGGCTCACCAAAGGCGCGGGCTTCAACTTCACGCATCATCGTGGCATCTTCCTCGGCTTCAGCAAGATCGCCTACGGCGGCAAATCGTACGATCGCTGGCACATGAAGGGCGGCGACCAGGTCGTGACGAAGGTCACACCAGGCGAAAATACCTTCACCGCACACATCGACTGGCAGGGCGACACCACCGCGCCGTTTTTGACCGAAGAACGCAACTTCAGCTTCACCACGCCCGCGAAGCCCTTCTGCCTCGGCATCGAAATGAACAGCGCCATCAAAGCCGTCAGCGGCGAAGCTGACATGAATGGCGATCCCGAGCACGCGGGTGCGCAGTTCCGTCCGAGTGAGCTTGTGGACACGAAAACGACGACTTACCTCTTCCCCGGCGAAAACATCGACGCGCATAAAGTGAAGGACCTGCCCTGGGCCGCGGAGATCTTCACCGTGGAAGGCAAAACCTTCACCGTCGTGATCCTCAATCATCCCGATAACCCGAAGGGCACCGCCACTTCCGCCTATCGTGACTACGGCCGCTTCGGCATGTTCCCCAAAGGCAAAGCCAGCGCCGAATCGCCCTTCAAACTCCGCTACCAATGGCTCATTGCTGAAGGTGACCTGCGTGACGCCGCCGCCTTCCAATCCGCTTGGAATGCCTTTGCTGGCAAGACCGTGTCCACGCCTGCGCTTACGATCAAGGCGTCGGAGCAGCCGAAAGCGAAGAAATAGAGCGCCATGGCCCATGCCCGTCGGCAGTCCGGCGAGTTGCCGCTGCTGCCATGCAGCCAGTAGAGCACGGGAAAGCGTGATTCTTTGGCCGCATCGTAGCTCTCCGGCTTGAAGACAGAGCAGCTCACCGGTTCACCCGCCGCTTTGCTGTCAAAAAAGCCCACGCTGCAGGCATGGTGCATCCGCCTCTAGCAGCACCCAGAGCTGCTTTCGCTGTGCACACAGCCCGGTGCGGCGGGTTGAAACGCGACGTGCTTCAAAAGGTCGCGACTCACTGCAACCTCGCGAATAGCTCCTCAAGTCCTGCGATGATCTTGGTCGAGGCATCGACTTCGAGGCAGCTCGATCTCGCACGCCAGGTTTCATAGCCGCCGAGAGCGTGCTGCTCGGGCGTGGGCAGGTAACCGTGGTAGGCGTTGGCCAAGGAGATGGTGAAAGTGGGCGAATGGCGCTTTTTGAGCTCCAGGCCGATTTCGACGAAGACCTCGGCCGGTATCGCGGAGACGTGGAGATCGCCGATTTTCATGATTTGGAGCGGTGCAGACACTTTGGCGGGAAAATCGGCCAGGAGCACGGTTTCACGCGCATAGACCTGCTCCATCGTTTCCATGCGAGGCAAGAGTTTGGAGCCCTTCATCACTTCGCGGGCCTTTTCGACCTCGTTTGGCGTCGGAATGCGCAAACCGAGCTCGATCTCCTTCTGCGCGACACGCAGCGGCAGCGAGTCGGTATGCTTCACAGTCTTCACCGCCTTCGCGACGGCCTGCGCGACATCGTTCGCGACGATCTGGATGCGGCCATACGGCGCTTCCTTGGCCTGACCGCCGCGGAAGTCGATGTTGTTGATGTCGCCACTGGTGCCGTTCGACATGATGCCGACGAACTCCGAGCCTGCGCCGAGCAACTGGCCGATCTTCCCCGCGAACGCGCCGAAGTAATCCGCCGAGATGTGGCCGGGGCCGACGCCACCGACATAGTGCAGCGAGTAATTCGCCAGCAGAGCAATGGGTTTGCCATCGGCTGATTGCACGCTGATGAAGCTCACCTCGGGATCGGTAGGGCCGGCAGGTTCGACGAGGTTGGGGTTGAGGATGCCGGGATTGGTCTTCACCTGATCGGTGGTGACACCGAGAGGCGTGGGCAAGATGCTGCCGGCCTTCATCTTCCAGCGACGATTGAAGACCTGCTGCGGCACCGAGGCGCTGCCGTAGCCGATTTTCGCGGGAGCGAGGTTGTTCAGCGCCCGACGCACACCATCGGCGATGCGCCGGGCCACGAAGCGCTGATAAATCGAGTTTGGCTCGCTCTGACCCACGGCCTGCAAGGTGCCGCAAGAGTGCGCGTGCGTGGCGGACATCATCATGTTCTCCATCGGCAGACCGGTGGCCTCATTCACCCTCTTCTTCGCCTCATCGAAGATGCCGCGCCCGATCACACAGCTATCCGCGACGACGAAAACGAGCTTCGTCTGGCCATCATCGAGAGCGAGACAACGGGCGTTGAGTTCATCATGAATGACGAGCGCTTTGCCGTCTTGAAAGCCGCCATTGATCGAGCTGCCGAGCTCCGGCGTGATGTTGCTGGTGGCGGCCCCGGCGCGAAATTCGTCGGCTTGAAGCGAGACAGAGAAAAGCAGTGCGGCGATGAAAGGGAGTTTCATGCGAGTCTTACGGCACGAAACGTCTGAACTTGATCAAATCAGCTCGCGGATCGGCAGTGCACCGTTTTCGACGAGGTAATGCGGACGGCCCTTGGTGTCAGTAACGGTGGTGGTGGCCACGTCGATGCCGAGATTGCGATACAGCGTGGCAAAGACCTCCGCGAAGGTCACGGGACGGCTGTCGGCTTCGCCACCGAGTCGATCCGTGGAGATGCCACCGCCAGCGAGCAACGCCATCGCCACACGCGGCCAGTGATCGCGGCCGACTTGCTTGCTGATGATCGGTGTGCGGCCAAATTCGCCCCACACGAGCACGGTGACGTCTTTGTCGAGACCACGCTGATGCAGATCCTCGACGAGCGCGGTGATGCCTTTGTCGAAGATGGGAAAATCCTCACGTTCGCGGGAGAAAATGTCGTTACCAGCTCCGCCGTGCCAGTCCCACTTGCTGTAGTTGACCGTGACGACACGCGCACCCGCCTCGACGAGCCGACGCGCAGTGAGGAAGCTCTGCGGCACACGCGGCGCACCGTTTTCGTCGATGCGTTTTACGGTGTCGCCGGTGCCGTAGCGCTCGACGAGGCGTGGGTCTTCTTTGGAAAGGTCGAGCGCGTCGGCCAGCTTCGATGAAGTCAGCACGCCCATGGCCTGCTGCGTGAAGGTGTCCATCGCGGACATTTTTCCGCTCGCATCGACATCGCGGCGGAAGTTGTCAAAGCTCGTGAGCAGCTTCGCACGATCGGAGAGACGGTCGTAGGTGATACCTTGCAGCGTGAGGTCGCCACGGCTTGGCCCTGTGTGACGGAAAGCGTCGCTGGCGGAGCCTAGCAGGCCGGGACCGGGTTCATTATAAGGACCGTGCGTGCAGTCGTAACACATGCTGACGAAAGGCGGCACGGCAGGATCAAACGCGCCCTGCAACTTGCCCACCACGCTGCCAAACTGCGGCCAGCCGCCAGGCGGGACGGTGCCCGCGCGGTTGGGGAAGCCGGTGTAGCACTGAATCGCGTCGTGACCGGCCTGCGCACCGACGAGCGAGCGAATGATGGTAAATTTGTCCATCATCTTCGCCATGCGCGGGAACATTTCGCAAATCTGGATGCCATCCACATTCGTGCCGATGGGCTTGTGCGGCCCGGCGATCTCGCGCGGCGCATCCGGCTTGAGGTCAAACATGTCCTGATGCGGCGGACCGCCGACGAGATAGATCAGGATGACCGACTTGTGCGAGTTGCGGATGCCCGCCTGGTTTTCCAGTGCCAGCAGCTTCGGCAAGGAGAGGCCGAGGGAACCCAGACCGCCGACTTTGATGAAGTTACGACGCGACACACCATCACAGAAGGCGCTACGTTTTTCGGCGGGAGCAAGAATCTTGAGCATGGCGGTGTTGCGATGGACGCCGGACAAGTATGGAACTCGCGCCTGTTTTCTTTCGGATGCTATGACAGGTCCGTTGCCTTTCTGTCCGGCGCCCAGCAGATGACGATGAGCACGCCGGACCAGCATTCCGACACGAGAACGATGCAGTTCGGCCATCAACCGCTGACTCGAGCATCTGCCACTGTTCCTGCGCATACGCGCCGAGAATGAACTCGGTGGTGAAACGTGCGACCCACTCGCCGCCACAACATTAACACAGCGCCCCGTGTCAATGCCCCAGTTAGATGAAGCATCCGTCATCCGCATCAACGCGCCGCCCATCGGCCCCATGCCAATGATGCCAGGGCGGCGGTTGCTTCGGATGGATTGATGCGGAACTCAGCCGTCGATGTTCCAGCCGTCGCGGTATTCCTTCTTCATGAAGGCATTGGCTTCGGGAGTGTCGGGGCTGGTGCCGGTCTTGCCGTCGTAGCTGATCTTTTTGCCGGTGCGGTAGGCCACGAGACCGAGAAGCATCATTTCGATCATGTCAGCGCTGTAACCGAAGTCGCAGGCGGTCTTCTTGCTCGGGTCTTTGCAGGCATCGAACCACTGCTTCTGGAAGTTGCCTTTGCCGACATCGGCGAACTGGTCCTCCTTTTTGCGTGGCTTGTAGTAGCTGAGATCCGCGTCGTCACCGAAGGGAATGATCATGCGGGAGTCGAAGTCGGCAATGATGAAGCCTTTCGTGCCCTTGAACATCGCGCCGTGGCCGATCTTCGTGAGATCGATGGAGGGCTTCGGTGAACGTGGCATCGCACCGCCTTGATACCAACTGATGGTGATCGGGCCTCGCCAGTCGTTGGCGGGATGTTCGAAGTGCGATTCACAGTTCACCGGCGTCACATCGGAGTTGAAGGCGTCACCTTTGGCCTCGGCGGAGGTCGGGAGTTTGGCATCCACGGCATTCCAGAGCAGATCCATCGTGTGGCTGCCCATATCGCCGATCTGTCCGGCGCCGAAGTCCCAGAACATGTTCCAGGAGAGGCAGTTCGCACCGGCTCCACCCGAGAAGTAGGCCGGATTGTAGGGATGGAAGGGCGCAGGGCCGAGCCAGAGGTCATAATGGAAGCCTTTCGGCGGTGTGCCTTCTTCAGGGAAGTAGCCGGGCTTCGGAATCTGGCGATTACCCCACGCGTAGGCGGCTTTCAGCTCGCCGATGGCCCCATCGCGGATGAGTTCCTTCACGCGGTTGAAATTCGGCTGCTCATGACGCTGCATGCCGACCTGAGTGGCAAGCTTACCTTTCTTCGGCTCCCACGTCGCACGCACAGTGCGCGCCTCATTCACCGTGATGGCCAGCGGCTTCTCGCAGTAGCAATGAAGGTCACGTTTCAGCGCCCAATTGGCGATGAAGGCATGCGTGTGGTCCGGCGTGCAGACGACGACGGCGTCGAGGTCTTTGTGATCAAGGCATTTGCGCCAGTCGATGTAAGTCGTGGCACCTGGGAAGCGCTTCAGTGCGTCCGGAAAACGCGCCTCATTGATGTCACACAGCGCAACGACGTTTTCTTCCGCAATGGAGTTGTAATGCGCAAGGCCGCGGCCCCACACCCCGATCAGGGCAACGTTGAGTTTGTTGCTGGCGGCGTTCTGGCCGAACAGCGGACGGGTAATCATGCTGCCGGCGACGAGGCCAGCCGCGCCGACGAAGCGGCGGCGTGAGAGTGGTGCAGGTTGGGTATTCATAGCAGGTGTTATAATCGGTGTGACGGATGCCTGTCCTTCACCTCAAATCCAAAACGTTTTACGGAAATAAGCGCTGGCCGACGGCTCGCGCAGGGCCATGGAGTGTTTGAACCGAGGGGTGGAAGCCAGCTTCATGCGCTGACGTTTTCATTTCACCATGAAACCGCGCGGCTGTGGCCGAAGCGAGACCGCTGGTGTTCCAAGGCGTTTTCTCAGGAGATTCAAGGCCAAAGACAACACAACGACGCAGAGAAGGACGGCTCCAAGATCACGCCCTAAAAACTCGCACGCCGCCACCGCTGCCTCCCCGCCGAGCTCCGCCCTAAAGCCTCTCTCCATTGCTGCAATAACAATAAAAAAATGTTCGTAAAAAATATGACATAGATTTGAAACAGGGCCACGCCCGCAAGTAACAAAAAAGTCTGCATTGAACAAGCCTTGCTTCCATCAGGCAAGCTGACTCCATTTAAATGCCCTCCAAACTTTACGCATGAACTGATCCAGCACCGCTCAATGATGTCTTCGTGAGCAAATTGGGTTAACCTTTTTTTGCGATGGTTTACATCTCCACGACAGTTATTTTTGAATTGGTGGAGAAGTAAGATTAGGAGCTTGCCATTCAAGACTTATCAGTGCAGCGAATCCTGAGCTTATTAACCTATGACGGACCATATTCCCCAAGTGAAAAACCATCCATCAGAAACCTCCGCTTATGACCTGAGTTTTGTGTTCCCTTGCCTCAACGAAGAAGCAACCTTGAGCTTGTGCATACAGCAAGTGAACGAAAGCCTTGCTAGCAGCAGCATGCATTATGAGATTATTGTTGCAGACAACGGAAGCACGGACCGCTCTCGAGAGATAGCCGTGGAACTGGGCTGCCGAGTGGTGCCAGTCAATGAGCGCGGATACGGTGCCGCACTGCGAGGAGGAATAGAGGCAGCCATGGGTGACTATGTAATGTTTGCAGATTCGGACAACACCTACCTTTATGAGGATGCCTCTCGTCTCTATACCGCGGCCAGCGAGAAGAACGCGGACATGGCAATTGCGTCTCGAATGACGGGGCAAATTGAGCCAGGAGCGATGCCGTTTTTGCATCGATGGGCCGGCACGCCGGTGCTGACTTGGTTGATCAACCGCCTGTTCAACGGTCGCCTATCGGACTGCAACTCGGGTTTTCGCTGCATCCGCAAAAGCGCCTATGAAACCTGGAACATCAGGTCCAATGGCATGGAGTTCGCCTCCGAACTCCTCATTAAGGCGCTGAAATGCGGGGCCAAATCTGTGGAAATATCCTCAGGCCTGAGAAAAGGGCCTGAAGGCCGCGTGGCCCATCTGCGCACTTGGCGGGATGGCATGCGGCATCTGCTGTTCATTTTCTCTGAGAAGCCAAGTTTGTTTGAACTGATAGGGTTCACCATTCTGCTGCTCGCCACCATCCTACAGATCACCGCTTTCATCACCGGGCCGATCAGCGTAGCGGGCCTTTTTCACATCTTTGACATGCACACCCAAGCGCTGCTTCTGCTTTCAGGCATCTTCGGTGCACAATTTTATCTCTTTGGATGCATGCTATACCTTCAGAGCAAGGACCCGCCGATGAAGCTAACCCGAAAACTGATCTTTCTGGACGAAGGCGTTCTGTTTTTCACGCTCTTGGCTACCGTGTGCGGATGTATAGGGCTGGCTGGCTACATCGGTGCCCAATGGTCTCTTTCAGGTTTCAGCAACTTGAACCTGGCCCATAACCTGCTGTTTGGTTGCCACATTTTGGCTCTTTTTATTACTTTTTCCGTGGGCCTTCTCGGTCTTCATGTCCTGAAAAAAGCTCACAACTAAAAATTCGCGTTTATTGCCCCACAACGTGGGCAGTTAGTGTTCTATCTATGCAAAATGTAATCACAGGTCCCTGGTTAAAGATCGTTGTTCGTGCCGGACGCGATGTGATCATGTTTGTTGGGGCTTACCTTCTGGCTAATTACGCGCGTTTTTCCGTCTTGTGGCGGATCGATGACTACGTGTTGGCTATCACTGCGGGAGCGGTGAGCTTGGTGTCAATCGTCTATATCATGGGCTTGTATTCGGTGGAGTCCCACCGCAGGTCTTCCTTCCGCACTCACGCGATCCTGTTGGCGTTCGCCTTCGCGCTAGCGCTGGTGGTGATCACACTGGTAGGATACTTTAAATTCGACCTGCGTATCGGGCGCGGCTTCATGGCTCTAGGCTGCCTATTTTCGCTCCCCCTTTTGCTGCTGAACCACTGGTTGCTGTATCACAAGCACCGCCTCGCCCCAGAGCGTGTGGCTTTTGTGGCCGAGACGGATGCGGAGATGCAGGAATACCTCCGAATGCGCGAAATGTGCCCTCCAGGCGTTCATCTAGTGGGGCGCATCAGCATAGAGCACGATGGCGACTCGGAAAATGAGTGCCTCGGCAGGCTCCGGAATACGCGAAAACTCATCAGCAAGCACCGGCTGGACCGCATCGTGTTTCTGGAGCAAAGAATGGAAGATGAAAACGTGCTCCAAGAGTTCCGAATGCTGCGCTATCTCGGATTTCAGTGCGGCAGTTTGATCTCCTTATGTGAAAAACACCTGCATTATGTGCCCCTGCATCTGGTGACGATGCACTGGCTACTGAGTTCGGAACTCTCCTCACGCGATCTATACTTCAGCAAGTTGAAGCGCTTCTTTGATGTGATCACCTCTCTGATTCTGCTTGTGTTGCTTGCACCGTTTCTCCTTCTGGGGATGGGAATGGTACGCTTTTTCTCCCCCGAAGGTCCCGTGTTCTTCCGCCAGGAACGTGTGGGCCGCTTTGGACGACGCTTTCAGATCTACAAACTACGCAGCATGCGAACAGATGCAGAGAAAGGCGGGGCGGTGTGGTCTTCCGTGTCGAAAGATCCGCGCGTGTTCCCTGGCGGTGCCTTCATGCGAAAGTACCGGATTGATGAGATCCCACAATTGCTGAACGTGCTGCGCGGAGAGATGTCTTTCGTTGGACCGCGACCTGAAAGGCCAGAGTTTATTTCCCAGCTGGCTCGTGCCCTGCCTTACTACCAAGAGCGGCACATGATTCAGCCAGGACTCACCGGTTGGGCGCAGGTATGCTACCCCTACGGCTCATCGGTGGAAGACTCCGCGCGAAAACTGGAATACGACCTCTACTACTTGAAGCATGCCGGGGTCATTTTCGACTTCCTCATCCTGCTCGACACCATCCGGGTGGTCGTGGGTGGGGGACTCAAGCAAGCCGCGGTCAGGCCAACTGTGACCCCCGCCCTTTCTGACGCGGTGAACGCCCCATAAAAAAGCCCCGCGCAGTCCGACGCGAGGCTTGTGTTTCAATCTGCACCAGATAAATGAGTTTGTGCCTTTCCATCCAAGAGAATGTAACATGAGCATCAAACCAGTGGAGGTGTCCCTGGTTTTCAGACACTTCCATCCAATCCTGGCAGGTGCCGCCGAACGCTTTCGCCGCTACAGCGCTCCACTGGCAATAGAGCGCATCCGTTACGAGGTGTTTACGCTAAGGGAGGAAGAAGCCCATGCGGAGAACGAAACTCTGCACGAAACTCTGCATGTGCGCAGGTTTGCCGCGCAGGGAAAGCCCTGGGCGCGTGATGCAGCACTCTTTCAGCGTGCTTGGGAGCATCTTTCGGCACTGCGGCCTGAGGGGCATGTGTTGCAGACCTCGCTCGCACATGATCTCTCCACGCCCTGGTTAAATCGGATACGAAGTCACGGCACGGGCTGCATTTATGTGGGCACCATGGTTGGGCGATATGACGCCGACCTACCAGTTTGGCGGCGCTGGGCGCAGAGATGGAAGTCTTGGAGAAACCTCCGGCCTTTTCACAAAGTCGTGGTGAGCACCACAGTGATGGCACGCTGGTTCCAAAACCAGGGCGTGGATTTAGGACGCATTGAAGTCATACCCAACGGAGTGGATGTGAAGCGCTTCAGGCCTGCGGCCGAAGTCGCAGAAAAACTTGACCTGCGTAGGCGTTTGGGAATAGACGCCACCGCTCCTGTGGTTTTGTTTGCAGGCAGCATCGTTCCCAGAAAGGGAATCGACCTCCTTCTGAGAGCTTGGCCACCCGTAGTGGACCGCGTGCCAGATGCCCAGCTGGTTCTGGTCGGAGGATTCGACCGGCCGACTTTCATGACGAAGGAACGGATGCAGGAGCTGTCTCGTTTTCAGGATGAAATGCGATTCCTAGCTGTGCGTGAGGAATGCCGCGGCTCGGTCACTTTTGCAGGAGAAAGCACGTGTGTGGAGGAGTGGATGCGCGCCTCCGACGTGTTTGTGTTTCCCACCGAGCAGGAAGGCATGGGCAATGTCGTGCTTGAGGCGATGGCGACAGGACTGCCCTGTGTGATCACCGAGTTTCACGGTCTTCCAGAGAAGGAATTCGGGAAGGCGGGGACGGAATTCATCCTGGTACCAAGGAATAAGGAAAGCCTTGCGAACGGTCTTGTTCAGGCACTTTCGTCCCCAAATATGTCCTACACTATGGGCAGACTGGGAAATGAGTGGGTGAACCGTGAGATGCGCTTCGACCTCACCATCGACCGCTATGCACGGCTTTACCGCAGGCTTGCCGGAACGGATTGAGCCATCATCGACTTCAGGCGTGCCATTTCGGGGGTCTGTGTCGCCTGGAACAGGTGAGCGGCTTTGACCAATATCTTCATGACCGGGGAGTGAAAAGTAATGGTTAAGGATTAAATCGTAAATCAAGGTCGCGGCACTTTGGACTCACAGGGAGGCGGCGGCAAGAATCCGTCTGACAAAATCTGCTGCAGGGTCGCAGGGGATATCGTGACGAATTCTTTCGTAGGCAGAGCGGCCCATCTCTTGCCAGCCAGTTCGTCCATCCCAGGCCCTTTCAAGCGCTTGGCCGATATGCTGCACCGAGGCGGCTTCTGCGATGAATCCGTTCACGCCATCGGTGATGAGCTCGGCATGGCCGGCAACGTCCGTCACCAGCGCCGGGCGCCCGCACATCAAGGCCTCGACCAGGGAGAGAGGCATACCTTCATTGCGAGAGGGTTGGGCGATGAGGTGGTGGTCACGCCAGATATCCTGGACCCTGGAAACATGGCCACCGAAGCTGATTTGGGTGTCCAAGCCGAGCAGGCTGGCCAGCTTTTCAAGCCCACGTCTGTTTTCGCCATCCCCAAAGAAGGTCAGGTGCAGCGGCCGGTCGCGCCACTGCGGTGCTGCAAACGCCTGCAGCAGGAGATCATGCCCCTTGGCACGCGTCTGCAGCCGTGCCACGCAGGCCATGCGCCAAGTTCCATCCTCAGTGGGCCAAGCGAAAGGAATGTCTCGGTCCACCTTCACGGGATTGTGGACGACTTCCGCATTGCCCAGTCTGGTGCCTATATGGTGCTCAAATTCTACAATGTTCCTCGCCGCGACCCAGTAGGTCCGCACTGCCGAAGTGAAAGCGGGACGCAGGTGGTCAGCCACGTCATCGGAGGGCCAGACGGCGGGGTTGACCCCGTGTGTAACAATTTGGTAGGAGATTCCAAGGCCTCTCGCCAGTTCCATGAAAGGCAGCGCTGAGATATCATTGCCTTCGGAAAAGACAATGGTGTCAGGCGTCGTCGCCTTGATAACCTGCCGTGCTGAGGCCAGTTTCCATTTTTCGTGAGGTAGGAAACGCCTCAGCAGCTTCGTCAACTTGCCGGTTTTTGAGGCAAGGTTCAGGTGCCAAACAGGAATGCCCGAATGCCTGAGCGGGAAAAGACGCTCGGGAGAGCTTGTGCGCCAGTTGACCGCCGCTGAAACCTGATGGCCTGAAGCCGCAAGTTTCACCGCCGCCTCGATCCACAGGGTCTCACTAGCCCCAGTGCCGTGATGAGAACTAAGGAATAAAACTTTCACTGCGGTCGTTGTATGTACTGATTAGCTTTAGCTTAGGGTCTTTTTCAAGATAGGGAATCAAGACTGCGGCCGGTATGAACTTTAAGCAGGCTGGAGGCGCGGGATGAGGCGTGAATCACATGGGGACACAACTCCAAACGACAGAATTGGTCTGGCCACGGTGGTAAAAGCCGCTTTAAAGCCCAGGCTGCGGCTGATTTCTGCCACGGCACCATTCACAGAGCCATTCGGGTAGGCCAACATAGAAGGGCGATAGCCGCACATCGCCGCAATTGAATCCTGACAGGTTTGCAGTTCCCGCTGTGCACCCTCCTCATCCAGCAATGGAAGGATGGCGTGATGCTGGGTGTGATTGCCGATGGTTACGAGCGGGTCGGCAGCGAACGTGGCCAACTCGTTCACAGTCATAGGTCGGTCGGCCAAGCTTACGGGCATGCTGGCCTCTATACCAAATTCACGATCGAGCTCGGCAAGCAGAATGTGCCAGGGAAGTTTTTTCATTTCCCGCCGTCTCCGGCCAATATCATGACTGGAAACCTGCCGTGCAATTAGTTCCCGAAACACCACGTCCCACCAGAAAGCCTTTTGGTTTTCAATGTGCCAAGGGCAGACAAAGAAAACCGCTGGCACATGCAACTCTCGCAGCGTGGGCAATGCCAGTAGATTATTGGCATACCCGTCGTCAAACGTAAGCAGGGCATACTTCCCCCGTTTCCCCATCACCGAAAGCGTCTCCTCGGGACGGATGAACGTGTATCCCTGAGCCTTAAGTGCCGTCAACTCACTTCGGAGCTTCGAAAGCGGCTGGAAAACGGAAGGGTCCGCCGTCGAGGGCGGGCAGGAGCATGTGTCATCGTATAACCCGTGATAAAGCAGCACCCGCAACTGCCATGGCCAGCGATTTGCCAGGCTCTGTTTGAGTCCCTCGAAGGACGGCCTCAATGATTGAATCAGCTTATGCTTCATGCCAACGATCCATTTGTGTTGGTGCTGTAGGACAAGTCTTTTCGACGTCTCGCAATTCCCAAACAGCACAACCCCTGTCCCCTGCCGCGAATCATGAATGGGATCTGGCCTTGGCCCACAGGTCCGCCAGCTTCAGTCTCCAGTTCTTGCGCTTGATGCGCAGCGCTTGGTTGTCGCGTCGGACGTCAGTCCAATGCGATTTGTAGCCCTCCTCGCCAGCCATAAAATCGAACTCCTGCATTCCCGTCTGGAAGCAATGCTCGATGTGCAGTCGCATGAGGATTTTGCCCGGAGAATACTTGGAAAAGTCAGGATCGTGAGCAACAGACCAGCAAAAAAAGGTTCCCTTCATCTGAAAGCCCAGGTGGTAAGCAGCAATCGATCCGCCCACTTTCAACAAGGCCAGTTGCCACCAGCCACGATCGTTGAAAGGTTCGCAAAGAGACTGAATAAAAGCCATCCTCGCAGGCTCAAGCAATGGGCAGCGCCGCTCATCCCCGGCGTCCCGACGGCGCTGCGCCAAGTCGCGAAGCATCTGGAGATCATGAGGAGTCACCTGATGCCGAACGTCCAATTCCACGGCACCCACGTCTTTTTGCAGTCTTCGTTGCTGCCTGGCTGAATCCTGCCTCCAGTTGGTTCCCAAGGTAGTGAGATAGGCGTCAAATGAGCCACTCAAAGGAAGGAATGGGCTTCCGTCGATGCGCTCGAGGGTCGAGCCCAATCCAAACGGGGCCACCCTCTTTTGGATGATTTCAGGTGTCTTGGAGCCGGTGACGAAATGACGGAGGTCAAGCTCGTGCCAGCCCTCCATGTTCATCAGGAGATCGACCGCGGCTGCAGATGCCTCAGGACTGCCGTTCGTGACAATATCGGCGGAGTCCACCAGATTCAGCCCCAGAAAAGCCCCTGTACGCCATCGGATCATCCCCAACGGTCCGCCTCGCCGAGTTTCCAAAAACAATGGAACGATTCCAAGTGGTAATCCCGAGTTTTCCACCACCCCGATGCGAAGGTCCCGACCTACCCCAAACTGCGTCCACCATTGAAGCTGCCATTCGTGGGTATGATGGATATGTGGCCGGGCACTGGCTTCAAGCAAGGCATCCCAACCTAACATCAGGCGCTCAAATTGGGAAGTGTCAGTGATGAGCTGTGTCTGCAGCATGCGGCATTCTGGGGTCATTTTTCGCAAAGGTAGTAAACCCAAGCACCCGTCTCAGCATCCAATTCATCATGCGGAATCTCATGTCCGTCAGCAAGGGCAAAGCAACGCACGGAACGCAGGCCCATCGCAAGTAGGGTCCGCACTTGCGCTGTGGGCCGCACATAGACATACGCGGCTTCAAAATCTAAGTCGCCGTCACGCAGGGTGAGCAGGTCCTCCTGAAGTCGCGACAAGGCATCACGGTTGTGCCACCTTACTTTGACCAGATTCATGATTCGCCGTGCCAGCACGCGTGGGTGCCTGTGCCACCTGAGACGGAGCAGCTTCGGAATGTTAAGGGTGTTATGGGATGAAAAACACAAAACGCCTCCCGGCGCCAAAACACGAAACATTTCGTTCAACGCATCCTGCCGCAAATTTGCTGGCAGATAATCAAGCCCGTTGAAACTGAAAAGTACGAAATCGAAACAATGGTCGGCAAAAGAGGTCAGACTGGCAGCATCTCCCCAGTGCAGATCCAAATTCGAAGCAGAGGCTGAGAATCGTTGCCGGGCTGCATCGATCATCGATTGCGAGTAATCGATGCCAACATAACTCTTAACCCGGTGGGCAAGAAGAGCAGTAGTGCGTCCTGCCCCAATGCCAATGTCCAGCATCCGCATGGACGGCAGACGCGGCTCCAACGTCTCAATGACTCTGGCCTCGGGGGCCTGAATCTTGTCATAGCGTGAATAGAAACCGACCACCTCCTCCGTAACATAGGAAGCCCTAGTTTCAGGAATAGAAGCTGTAGAAGTCTGGATATGGGCCATGTTAATTCTGCCGACGATTAGACGAACCGATTCAAATACCGATTTGTTACGGGTCTCATGAACGGCACAAGGGAGGAGAGGAGAAGCAGCACCACAGCGCCGGCTCTGTGCCCCCGAAATGGCTGTTTGATCCAGGCCGCCGCCATTTCTCTCAGAGCGCCTGGAGTTGCAGACTCATGCAAAGCCCTGGCGAGTTTTGCCTGGTAATAGGAACAGCCGACATTCCAGTCAGAACGCGAATATCGGGGATTGTTCCGGTGCTTCTGGTAACACTGCATGCTGGCCTGATACAGTTTGACCTTTTGGGCACAGGCTGAGTTGGCATGCTGTCGATACCGGCATGTATACTCACCCACGAATGAAAAACGCCTACCCGCAGCGGCGAGGCTCCAGCAAAGATCAGCGTCCTCAGCATGTTGCATTCGCGGATCCTCATCAAACATCCCATGTTCAAGCAACACGGCTCTTCTGATCATCATCGCGGATGGTAGAATGTAGTTGGTGCGGATCATCACCCGGACAATCTCCCCGGCGCTAGTGTAGGCATCCGCCCAGTTTCTCACGAGATTGTCGGGGGTTTCGCTTTGGAATTTCATCGCCCGCGCAAATACAATGTCGGCATCATCCTCCCGGAGTTTGGCAACCATGAGCTCCAGATGGTTGGGTTCCCACAAGTCGTCCGAATCGAGAAACGCCACCCACTCGCCCGAGGCTTCACGGATGCCTCGGTTGCGCGCCGCGCTTACACCTTGATTGCGGGACTGCACCACACAGCGGAGATGCAGAGAGGGATTCTCGCGGGCAAAAGCGTTCACTACTTCGACCGTCCCGTCGGGAGAGGCGTCATCGACCACGATCACCTCGATGGGTTGCCTTCTCTGGTTCAGCACGCTTCGAAGCGTCGGAAGGATCAATTTCTCCCGGTTGTAGGCAGGAATGACGACACTGATCGATGGCACGCGAGACGAGGTCTCCATAAAGCGGTTTGAAATCAAAGAGGCGTTGCGGTCAGAGGCCAAGCCAGGATGTTCTGAAAAGTGAACACCTCCCGTTCCGCGACGCTGAGCAAATCCAGCGGCACAAGACCATCCCGGAGAATGCGGTAGAGACGGTGACCGGGCAGAACCGCCTGGAAGTCCGCCAGGAACTGCCTGCGGGCAAAATGGATATCAGCAAACTCAAACTGAATGGCCCCAATTTTCCCCTTCGATAAGGCATCGTGAGCGCCCTTCAGGACGTCCATCTCAAAGCCTTCCGTATCAATCTTGATGAAGTCGATTGAAGAGACGGATTGCTCTTTCATAAAATCATCAACGGTGGAGACTGTCACCGAATAAGCAGTCAGCGGCTTCGACTGCACCGTCTCAAGGGCTTCCTTGGCCAGAGAGGCACGGATCCCTCCATCGTTCCCACCCCGATCGTAGAGATTGAACACACCGTTCTCTGCACCAAGCGCCACGGGGTGAGACTTCACGTTAGTCTTCATGTTTTGCTTTAATGATTCGTAAGTCCGTGGATGGGGTTCGAAAGCATGAATGATCGCTTGAGGGAAACGCGTTAGCAGGAGATCAGAATACTCCCCGGCATTGGCCCCCACGTCCATGAAGACTGGCAGGTCTCCCAAGCGTAACTTAGGCAGCACATTCTGAACCACCCAGGATTCGCCCGATTCCTCCAGGTTCTTCCAGTTATTGAAGCCCATACCTTGCAGCGCGAACTTGAACAACCACCGGTTGACCGCAAAGAAACGTCGTTGTTTTAGGAAATGAATCATGATTAGGATTGCCGTCAGAATTAGGCTGACTTCAGCAAGGGACTGTTCGCTGGCACGAATAGAAGGTCAAAATGATCCAGCGCATTGTCCTCGGTGTAATGCGGGGAGAAAATGTCAAACAGCACCCAATCGCGTGCCTCCATAAAGTTCACCAGTTCGGACATCCTGCACGCTCCTGCCTGCCGTTCTTTTGGGGTACCCTCAATCATGACGACTGAGCACTTCTTCAGCGTGTCAATGGCCCCCTGGAGAACTTTCAGATCATAACCTTCGGCATCGATCTTCAAAAAAATGGGCACTGGCAAGGAATACTCACTCAAAAGTGCGTCGATTGTCTTCACCTGCACGCGGATGGTTTGCGTGGGATGCGTCAGATCCGCAGGGCCTAGCAGGGAGGATGACTCGCCTTTAGCAGCAATTTGAAACTCCGCCTCACCTTCGGCATCACCCACGGCGACATTAGCGATGTGCACATGCACGCCGCGCGCCCGGCAATCTCGAGCGTGCTCTTCGAGAACCGGCAGGCATTCCTGACGGGGTTCGATCAACAACTGGGCAGCTTGAGGAAAGCGGCTCCAAATGGCCGGAGTTCCCAACTCCGCCCCCACGTCAATGATGGAGGCAGCCTTCAGCCCACGCGAAATAGCGGCGTCAATGGCTCCGCGTATGCCCTGCCGTTGGCAGCGGCGGTACATGCGCTGAAGATAATCGCGCTCAACGATGGCGAAGGGGATGACGTGGAGGATACGGCGTAGGATTGATTTAATCATCAAGACGTAATAAAAGATTAGGAATGATTGGCTGAAAGTGCGTCACTGGGTCTGATCCGCAGCATTTAGATATCGTACGATTGGAGCCCAGAAAAGATTTTTAGCACGCACGGAGAACGGAGCCAAGCCTTGAATGCGTCCTGGATATTTGGAGCTCGCTTTTTCCTGAAATTGCACAACGAAAGAATAGCGTCCAGCGTTAAGCTCAAGAGGACCCAATGATACTCGTATGTGAGCTCGATGGTGCCCCGACTCCGCTGGTTGCCAATCATTAGAGATGTCCGGATAGCATATGACCGGATTCATACCTTGGTCAAGAATATACAAAGTTAGTATCACCGGCAGACACGTGGACTCTATATTGGCATCAATTAACAGTTCAGCTTCTTCCCCCTGCCCAATCTCACAGATCTTTCCAGATTGTTGAGTTGTGAGAATATCACCAACGATGATCTGCGCACTCTCAACCACCGCCTTGCCTGATCCGGAGACAGCCACGCGCGCGTCAAAACACTCCATGTAGGCACCGATTCCCTGAGCGATGTTCGACGTTTGTACGGCGACACGTCCGTTTTTCATGACCAAAACGTCTGTGCAGAAAGTGGAGACCCACTGCATATTGTGTGACACAAAAATTACTGCAGAGTCCGCCGCCATCTCACGCACAGCGTTCAGACACTTCATCGTGAAGCCCATGTCTCCCACGGCGAGCACCTCGTCCAAAAGCAGAACATCCGGCCTAATCACCACAGCGGCAACGGCAAAACCCAGACGAACCTGCATTCCAGAACTATAACTCTGCACGGGTGCGTCAATAAACTCACCGATGTCTGCAAAAGCTTCGATGGCATCAAATTTTGAGTCTATCTGCTTTCTGCTCATGCCTAGGATAGCGCTATTCACATAGACATTTTCACGACCTGTCAGCAGTGGGTTAAACCCGGCTCCAAGAGCAATAAGGCCACCTACCCGCCCGCGCAACTCTACCTTTCCATGGTCTGGTTTGATCAGTCCGCTAAGCATTTTCAAGATCGTCGTTTTGCCAGCACCGTTTTGACCAACGAGTCCCAAGCATTGGCCGCGACGAACATCAAAAGAAACATCTTCCACCGCCCAGAACTCTTGCGGACGCAGATCAGGCTTGGTGCCGGGCTCAGCCCCTTTGGGCGTGCCCACCGGTTGCCTGCCGACGAAATCATTGACGATGTCCTGTACCCCATAATAAAGGGATCGCTTCAGGTCCCGGCAAAAGCGCTTCCCCAAGTGCTGGCAGCGCACCAGAATCTCATCGTCGTTTGAATTAGACATATTGGCGTATTGCATCATGACCCGTTACATTCCCATGCGGGCGGTGACGTGCGGCATGGCTGTCCGCATTCCGGCCAGCATCAGCCCAATTACCAGTATGCATCCACCCATGACCATCAAAACCCCGGGAACACCCACCGCATCACCTTGGAATATCCATTCGCGAGCGGAGACAATGACAGGTGTGATCGGATTCCAAGCCATGAAGTCGGCAAACGTTCCAGCCTTGGGCAGCGGATACACCACCGGCACCAGATAGATGGCCACGGAAAAGAAAAGCACAAGCCCCTGCTGAATATCGGAATACAAGGCGCTGAGAGGTAGGAGCACCATTGCCACAGCAAAGCCCATGAGCACGGCGGCAAGGATCGCCAGAGGCAGAAGCAGGATTGTCAGGTGCACTTCCGAGCCGTAGTAAACGAAAATTCCCGCCGCAACAATGCCATAGAGAACCGTGTCAAAAAGAACACGAAGGGGCGCAACGATCAGAAACGCACCCAAGGGAACGTTGAGCTTAGAGAACACCGGCTTCGAAAGTTGAAAAACTTGCAGTGGCAGCAGCGCCGCACGACTGAAACTGCTCCAGAGAATGGTCCCCACCAGAACAAACAATGGATAAGGGATATTAGGATCTGAGAATGCCACCACGCGGGAGCGATTTAGAATGATCCATACCACGGTCGTCGCGAGTGGTGGCAAAAAGAGCCAGACGTAGCCTAAGAGGCTGCCCCTAAAGGCCGCCTTCAGATCCCGGCAAAAGAGAACCCACGTCATTTCCCGGTGAGTCCACAACTCTCGGAAAGCCTGCGCTATCGCAAAGAGAAGATTGGGGGAGGACGGTCCTGAATGATAGCATCGTTCGAGCATGTATTTAGAATTCAAAATGGGGCTAGTCTTGTGATCCAAACAGCCACGTGACGAAGGGGCTGAGTATTGGTGTCTAGCCCGACGATTTGTCGAGATCCATGTGCGCACTCAGTTTTTAAGCACGGCATTCCAGAATCGCCCCTTAATTCTTCGGATCATCACACGGATAAGTTGCCCAATACTCACAGTCTCCAGTCTCACCAGGGCAGAATGCCTGAAATGACTTTCCGTCAAACGTTCGATGTTCTTTTTCAGCCCTTCGGTTAAGGCGACATGTTTTTTAAATTGGAAGTCCACATTCAGAGCACCGTAAAGCATTCCAAAGTGAGTCAACAAGTCATCCAAGTGCTTCCCTGGGTGCATTTCGGACGCAGCCTGCCCTGATTTTGTCACGCGGTAAACTGACAGGGATTCGGCGAAGTAGCGTGCCTTGCCGTCACTCAGAGTACTCAAGCACATCCCAATGAGCCGCAGCCTGGAAAAAATCATCCATGGGCGATTGGGCAGATCCAGCCCCAGATTACGCATCATCATTCCCGCTGTGGGAGGAACAAAATGCGCCGCCAGTTCCTCGAAACTGAAATCACGGTCATTCGACTCATGGCGCATCCACAGGCGCTTCAATTCCTGCCGCATGCCTTCCTCCTCAACAACTGCGTTGTGGAAACAAAGATTGTAGCCTGGATTGGCTTCCAGAAAATCCACATCGTGTTGGAACTTTGCTGTGGAACTGAGATAATCGTCCCCGTCAATGATTGATAGATACCTGCCACGAGTCCGCAGCAATGCGGCCAACGGCATCACAGCAAAAACACCAGGTTTAGGCTCCCATAGATTTTTGTCAGTGCACAACAATCTGATTCTCTCAGGAAATTCCGCCTGTAGCCGCTGGACGATTTCAGTGGTTCCGTCCGTGGAGCAGTCATCAGCTATGATGATTTCAAAGTCAAAATTGGTGCCCTGTGCCAGAATGCTTTCCACACATTGCTGGACGTACGGCCGGTGGTTGAAAGTCGCCACAAGGACACTAACCACGGGCTTCGCCACCAATTGTGGAGAAACGAACTCCCGGACATGCTTCAATACCAGGTTTTCAACGGTCTTGATCGAGATAGGTGTGGTGACGATGCTGGACATGAATCAGTTCAAAATGTCACCCACTAAATTGCAAATACGCTTCACATCTTCGGGCGTGACGGCACTGCCCGTGGGCAGGCAAAACAGGCGCTCAGAGAGAACTTGGGTGACCGACAGGTTATTCCCTGCTTCAGGAAAAAGCGTGACATAGGGCTCCATGCGGTGGCAGCCAGGGTGGAAGTATCGGCGGGCGATGATTCCATTTTTATGCAAGTGGGTCACTAGCTCATCCCGGCTGATGCCGGCCTTGGACGCTTCGATCTCCACTACGAGATACTGGTAATTGCAGCGCTCAGACTCGTCATATGGCATCACGGACAGTCCGGGCAAAGCCGCCAAGCCTTCCTTGTAGCGCTGATAATGAGCCTGATTGATGGCCACAAATTCCTCCAGGCTCTCCAGATTGGTCAGGCCCATGGCTGCCGAGATCTCATTCATCTTGCCGTTGGTGCCGATGGACTCTACTTGGTCATAGCCTGTGAAACCAAAGTTCT
>JAJTDU010000165.1 GCA_021298725.1 Verrucomicrobiaceae bacterium
AAAAGGGGCCGGTGTGCGAGGAAGGAGGATGCTGCATCACACCCTCAGGTGACTTTTACAACGTCGAGCGTGGCAATCCGCTGCCCTACAAGCTGCCGATCGAGAAACAGCGCGAGATCGGCATGCTGCGCGAGACGTGGCAGCTTGAAATCGTCGCCGATCCAGCCAGCAACTCCAAAATCGAGCGTCCCATGCTGCGCAGTGATGGCACCGCGCTCACGTTCGAAAAGCTGATGGAGATCGCGAAGACGAAGGCGGTCAGCTACTTGAAGGTCATCACCTGCAACAATCTCTCCGATCCGCTCGGCCACGGTTTGTGGGAAGGCGTGCCGTTGCGCGATGTGCTGTGGCAGTGCGGGCCGGTCGAAAACTTGCGCCACGTCTGGTATCACGGCCATCACAACGAGGACCCGCAGCAGATCTTCAAATGCTACCTGCCGATGAACCGCGTCTTTGAAGATCCGCCCGGCGAACTGCCCGTGATCCTTTGCTACAAGCTCAATGGTGAATTCCTCTCCGGCGAGCGCGGCGGTCCGGTGCGTATGATCGTGCCAGAGGCCTACGGCTTCAAATCGGTGAAGTGGCTGCAACGCATCGGCTTTACCAATGCGCATCAATCCGACGACACCTACGCGAACGGCAACAACGATCTCAACTCCTGGCTCAAGACCTTCGCGCGATTTGGCAAACTGCCGGAAAAGATCAAAGCCGGCGAGCCGCTGACGATTCACGGCCATGCGCAAGTCGGCATCTCTGGACTCAAAACGGTGCAATACTGGCTGCGTGATCTGAACCAACCGCTGCCGGCGAACGATCCGCACTTCATGAAAGCGCCGTGGCAGGAGGCGCAAATCGTTCCGTTCGACGGCAGTGGCATCGCGGGCTTCAACGGTGCGCCGCTGCATCCGGCGCAGTTTGATCCTGCGGCGAGAAAACCGCGCGAATGGCCGCTGCGGCACACGCTTTGCCGCTGGGCTGTGAAACCGCTGAAAATCGCCCCTGGAAAGTATGAGCTTCACTGCCGCACGATTGATTCGAACGGAGCCGCGCAGCCGATGCCGCGACCTTTTCCGAAGTCAGGCAGGAACAACATCCAAAAGGTGCGGCTGGAGGTCGTGGGGTGAGCCTGAATGATGCGCCAGGCGTTCGTAGGACGGATGTGTTCAGCGCATAGGACGGTGCCAACAGGAAGAATGGCCTGCGCCGAACTATCCGGCTGGTCTGGAAGTGTGCGAGCACGCAGAGGATCGGATCGCCGAGCGGCCTTCAAGCTGAGAACCACGGCATCGTCCGCTCCCAACACATCTGCCCTGCATCCCTCAGGCGGTTCAGACCTGAAGCACCAGATGGAGGGTTTTAAGCAATGTTTCCGCCGTATAGGGCTTTGGAATGAACTGTCTGACGCCCATGCTGGCGGCATGGGCATGGAGGCCGCTGGCGGCAATGATGCGCACCTGCGGATTGATCCGAAGCAACACTTGAATCATTCTGGGGCCATCCATCACGGGCATCATCATGTCGGTAATCACGACGGCGATCTCCTGCTTGCGGGCGGCATAAATTGAGACGGCCTCGATACCATCGGCGGCCAGCACGACGCGGTAGCCACTGGATTCCAAGGTTTGCTGGGTGACTTTTCGCACAGTGGCCTCGTCATCGACCACCAAAACGAGTTCACCGTGGCCGCCAGAGGGTGGCTCTGGTGCTGGCGCTTCATTGACGTCCTCCACTCCGGACTCTAGCTGCGCCGGGAGATACACTTGGAATTGTGTGCCCGCCCCCACCTTGCTCTCTACCTGCATAAAGCCGCCATGGCTCTTGATGATGGCGGTGGTGGTGGACAAACCCAGACCGGTGCCTTTGCCGAGCTCCTTGGTGGTGAAAAATGGCTCAAAGATACGCTCCATCACCTCGGGTGTCATGCCTGTGCCATTGTCCCCAACCGCGATGCGCGCATGAGGGCCGGGTCTGGCTTCGAGGTTCATGGCCGCATACTGCTCGTCGAGCATGATGTTGCTGGCGGAGAGCGTGAGTGTTCCGCCGTTGGGCATGGCATCGCGTGCGTTGACACTTAGGTTGAGGAGCACCTGGTGCAATTGTGTTGGATCTCCTTTGACCACCCACAGGTCCGGCGGCACGTCGCAACGCACGAGGATGTTCTTGAGGAAGGTCTCGTTGGCGATCTTTTCAATCTCTTTGAGCAAGCGCCCAATCTGCACCTGCAACTGCTGCCCCTCGACTCCACGGGCGAAGGAAAGCACTTGTTTCACCATGGCCGCGCCGCGCTGGGCACTGTCCTCGATGGTGGCGAGAATACTCAGGCGCAGCGGGTTCTGCTCCTGCCGTTTGAGCAGCCCGATGGACAGGAGGATCGGGGTCAGCACGTTGTTGAGGTCGTGGGCGATGCCGCCTGCCAGCGTGCCGATGCTCTCCATGCGCTGGACTCGGAGATACTGAGCCTCAAGATTTTTGCTTTCGGTGATGTCCTTCGCGGTGCCGACGATGCGGAGGGCTAGGCCCTGTGAATCCCGCACCGGAAAGGCACGGTCGTGGATCCACCTGACACTACCATCGGGACGCAGAATGCGATAGGTCTCGTCGTAGTCACCGCTGACCTGGCAGGCCTCCGCCGCCATGACCCGCATCCGGTCGTCTGGATGAATCGCCGCCAGCCAGTGGCCCGGCGCGGCATACAGACTGGCGCAAGTGCGCTGCCAGATGGTCTCGTAGGCCGGGCTGATGTAGAGCACCTGTTGCCTCAGCGGGTCGGTGATCCAGAAGACTTCATCTATTTTTTCCGCCAGTTCACGGAAACGCGCCTCGCTTTCCCGCAACTGGCTGCCGGCTTGCTGCTCATCCTCGATCACGCTCAAGAGCGCGCCCCGGGATTTTTCGGCCAGGGCCAGGAGGCGCTCCGTCTCCTGCTCACTTTTCATCAATTGGGCCTCTTGACGGTGCAGCTCGAGCAGCGTCATGACTTGGCGACTCAGGGCGCTCAAGGCCGCAATCTGCGCGGCTTCCAGTTTGCGTGGGCGGTGGTCGAACACACACAGGGTGCCGAGTGCATGCCCGTCCCGCGAAACCAGTGGGGCACCCGCGTAAAAGCGGATGTGCGGCGCGCCAGTGACCAGGAGATTGTCGGCAAAGCGATGGTCAAGCTTTGAGTCAGGCACCTCCATGACGGTGTCTTTTTGCAGAATGGCATGTGAGCAGAAGGCCCTATCACGCGGAGTCTCGCACGTATCAATGCCATGCCGAGACTTGAACCATTGACGGGATTCGTCCACCAACGAAATCAGAGCGATGGGGGCCTGGGTTATTTGCGCAGCAAGCAAGGTCAGATCGTCAAACGCCGCCTCAGGCGGAGTGTTAAGCACGTTATAATCACGCAACGATCGAAGGCGTTGTGCTTCATCGGGCGGCAGGGGAGCTCTCATGATTTGACCTGGCTGGGGTAACGCGCGGGCGAGCCTTGCTGTGCCAGCAGTTCGTTGACTTCCGCCTTCATCTCCTGGACGCGCCCCTCCCGGGCCAGCATTAAATGATGCCAACGCAGCAGTTCATTGAGCTGCTCACGAACCGTTTGCTCCGCTCGCTTGCGTTCAGTGATGTCCAGGAGCACCACACGGCATTCCAGTGAAGAGTCAGATCTCACAGCTATCACTTTAACGATTCGGGTAGAAGCGCCTTGAACGAGCAGATTTAATTCACAAGTCTGCCGCGTGTTGGAGGCAAAGACTTGCAGCAGGAACTGGCTGAATGCCGAGCGCTCATCCTTGGGAATAAACAGTCCCAGCCGCCGCTCCAGAAGCTCATCTCGCTCAAGGCCAAGAAGCTGGGCACCGAAGAGATTGACCAAGTTGACTGTGCCGTCCTTGGTGAGGTTGAGATAGCCCACCGGCGCGAAATCGAACATGTCTGTGTAGCACTCAAGCCCCTTTTGAATCTCCACTTGCGCCGCCTGGAGCTGTTCATTCTGTAACTCCAATTCTATCTGGTGAACTTGCAGCTCGTGTTGAAGCCGCAGCAACTCGGGCATTGAGGTCACGTCTGCAGGCCGCAGCGTCAGTCGCTTCTCCGCAGCCAAACGTAGTTCTCCAGGGGGGCTAGCGGTATGCGGTTTCAAAGCCATTTCCCCCAAGTGGAAAACATAAGTTTTCCCTCATCGCGTCGGTCGCCGCATTCCATCCGAAGATTTTGCCTCATACTGAGTTTTTGGTTATGCGTGCGAGTTAATTCGAGATCATTCAACATGCTACCTTATAGTCAGGAAGCTTGTCCATCACCCTCTGATCATGTTTACCCAAGCTAGGCCGTGTTTGAAAACACTCAACTGCGATACCGAAACCAATCGATGACGGCAGCAAATTGAATGAGCGCAAGGAAGTGAGAGGCGAGTTTATCACGGCGCGTGTTTGCTGAGGCGCATCGAGCACCATGTCCAATCTTGTTGGCGGTCTGCCGCCCTGCTTCAGGGCACTCTTTTTTGAGCAGCTCTTTAAGCGACTCCCACTAGGCAAATCGTTGTGTTTTCAAACACGACCTAGCGAACCGAAGACTTGGATGTGCGTTTCGATGCACCTGCCGGTCCGTTGGATCAGCAACGCCGAGATCCTCATCTGTGACGCGGAGACGACATGGCGTGTCAGGGGGGGAGACCCGGCTGCAGCCGGGCAGGCCGCAAATCGACCCGCCGAGCAGTGTTTGACCAGGATTGGAAAGCTCCCGCCTCAGCAGCGCGGCCAAGGACAGTCGGCCATCTTAGGCGCATTTTCGGAGAAATATTTCGCCTCAAGTGATGAGGGCTTGGCAAACGCGGCGTTTCCCCTGAGAATCATTTCCACAAATCCAATTACCAGCCATGCCGCGCAAACTAAGTCACATCGCCCCGGATTGGTGGGATTACACCACACTGGACTTCGATCTCATCAACGACGCCGCAAGGCTCACCGAGCGTGACCTGCGTCAGCTCTCCCGCCCTGGCTTCAAGGTCGTTATGTATGACACGCTGGAGGATTTTTACCTCGCTGAAGCCCTGGAATACATCCACGCCTGGCGTCAGGCCACACCGGATAACCCCACCGGCATCTGCGGCCCCATCGGCCCCACGGAGCAGCTTCCGCTCGTCGCACGTCTCATCAACGATCTCGGCATTTCCATCAAGGACGGCCATTTTTGGGGCATGGACGAGTGGTACGACGAAAACACGAAAAAAGAGGTCAGCATGGAGCATCCGCTGTCGTTTGAGCGGGCGGACCGTCAGCTCTGCTTCGACCGCATGCAGAAAAAGCTCTGCATGCCGGACACCCACCTGCATTTCCCAAAGGCTGACGTCACTGAATATGTGAAAAGCTGGCAGAGCGGCGTGCGCTGCGTCGTCATGCAGGGCGGCCAGGGCGACATCAAGCACTGGGCCTTCAATGATCCGCTGAAACGCGCCGGCAAATGGAAAAACGAGCCCCCGCCCCCCGCCGAATACCGCAAGCTCAGCACTCGCGTCGTCGAGTTGCATCCCATCACGCTCGCGCAAAACGCTCGCACCTCTGGCGGTGGAAACATCACCATGGTGCCCAAGATGGCTATCACCGTCGGCCCTAAAGAAACCTGGATGGCCGAAAAAGTCAGCATCTGGCACGCCGGCTTACATGACAATCCCCTCGGTCAGCGCCTCACCGCGCTGATGATCTCCAAACGCTTGGCCGACAGTGCCGTGCCGATGTCGCTGCTCGCCGAACACCCCAACGTGCAGTTCAACTACTTCCGCGGCGGCCTTGGCCACTGCGAGGTAGAGATGCATTAGCCAAGAGTTCCAAGTCGCAGATTGAGAGCTTGACGCGCGGTGACGTGTCGAAACTATCGTTTGCTATTCCCCTGATCAGACCGAAATACGGGTCGCAAGTTAACCTGATAAAGGCTAAGCTAAGTCGTTCATCAGGTTGTTTCTTTGGTGTTCTGAAATCCGATAACGGAGCTTACTCAAGCCTTGGCGCAGGCTGACCGAACCCAATAAACGAAAATGAACACGAAAATGTATGTGGGCAATCTGCCCTTCAGCGCCACCGAAGATGACATCCGCAGCCTATTCTCCGAGCACGGCGTGGTGACTGATGTCTTCCTCCCCATGGATCGCGACACTGGCCGCCCACGCGGCTTTGCCTTCGTCACCATGGACTCTGCCTCCTCGATGGAAGCAGCCATCCGCGGCCAGAACGGCAAGGACTTCGGCGGTC
>JAJTDU010000016.1 GCA_021298725.1 Verrucomicrobiaceae bacterium
CCGGGCGTGGTGCAAAGCTGGTCGTGGATGAACTGCGCGGCTTGTGCGGCGAGCGTGATCGTTTCGGCATCGCCAAACGCGGCTCCAGCGCGAGCAAGGCCAGCGATGGCGAGTCCGTTCCAGGCGGCGACGCTTTTGTCGTCGAGATGCGGGCGCGGGCGCTGGTTGCGGGCTTCAAACAGTTTCACCAAGCCTTCGTCGATGAGGGTCTTGATGTCTTCGGGCGACTTTTTGAAGAACTCGGCAGTCTTCTTGAACGAAACAGCGCGGTAGAGAGTGTTCAGGCCTTTGAGTTCGCCCTGCGGGTCGCTTTCAGGCCGTGCGTTGCCATCGCGACGCGCACCGTAAGCGTAGCGGAAGATGCTGCCGTTCTCCTTGCCGAGGATCTCGTCGATCTCGGCGGCTTTCCAGACATAGAACGCGCCTTCGGTTTTGTGCGCGGCATCGGCGGCGGCGAGGCTGTCGGCGTCTTCGGCAGAGAAGAAGCCGCCGTCTTTGTGGCGCAGGTCGCGCTTGAGATAGGCAACGGTGTTGCGCGTGATGGCCTCAAAGAGCGCGGTCTGTGTGATCTGCCAGCCTTCGACGTAGGCTGTGAGTAGCTGCGCCTGATCGTAGAGCATCTTTTCGTAATGCGGGATGTGCCAGTAAGCATCGACGCTGTAGCGATGGAAGCCGCCGCCGATGTGGTCACGCATGCCACCATTCGCCATACCACGCAGGGTTTTGACGGTCATCTCCATGGCCAAATTGCTCTCTGATTCGCGATCCTTTAATCGAAGGAGCCAGAGAGGTCGTCGTAGGCCTTCTGCACGAGCGTGTCGTGATTGATGTCGGCGACGGCGGTGTTTTCGTTGTCGAGATGCTCCTGCAGCTTTTCCACGGAGCGTGCGGCGCGTTCGTCGATGCCTTTGCGGTCTTCCGTCCACACCTTGTGCAGCTCGTTGAGCAGGTTCTTGAAACCGATGCGGCCCGGGGTGTTTTCCGGCGGATAATAGGTGCCGCCATAGAATGGCTTCAGCTCTGGGGTGAGGAAGACGCTCATCGGCCAGCCGCCATGACCGCTCGCGGCCTGGACGTAGGTCATGTAAGTCAGATCGACATCGGGCCGCTCCTCGCGATCGACTTTGATGGGGATGAAGTTCTCGTTGATGAGCTTCGCGACCTCCTCGTTCTCAAACGACTCGCGTTCCATGACGTGGCACCAGTGGCAGGTCGAGTAACCGGACGAGAGAAAGATCGGCTTGTCCTCGGCCTTGGCCTTCGCAAAAGCCTCATCGCCCCACGGCAGCCAGTGCACCGGGTTGTGCGCGTGCTGAAGCAGATAGGGCGAACGCTCCTTGGCGAGGGCGTTGGTGAATTTAGGGGCGGTGGCAGTCGTGTCGCTCATGGTGGGGTCGGTTTGAGCTAACGTCCGCATGAGGGGCGGGGTTGCAAGCGGTCAGGCAGGACCTTGCGGTTGCCATGCATTCCCACGACGCGTTGTCCCACCTTTTGACTGATGACACGGGCAATCATCTGTGGGGTTCAGGATTAGCCCGCCTTCCTTCTCGTGAACTGGCGTCACGCGCTTGTATTCACGGAGAAATGCGTGGCTTGTGCAAAGAATTCCCCCAGCTGCTCCCACGGCCCTTTGCCTCAAACAAACGTCGTCTTCCGCAGAATCGCCCGCTGCAGCAGCTCGAGATACTTCGCACAGGGGATTTCATGACCGCCAAACATCGCGAGATGCGGCGTGGTCCATTGCGTGTCGTGCAGCAGGTAGCCGCGCTGGTGCAGACGCCATTGCAGATGCGTTAGCGCCACTTTCGAAGCCTGAGGTTCGCGGCTGAACATCGACTCGCCAAAAAACGCCCCGCCGATGCTCACGCCATACACGCCGCCACGCAGTTTCCCATCCCTCCACACCTCCACGCAGTGCGCGAAGCCCAGACGGTGCAGTTCCTCATAGGTGTCCATAATCGCATCCGTGATCCAGGTCTCCGCACGATCGGCGCAGCCGCGAATGACATCCCCAAACGCTGTGTTCCAGCGCAGTTCGAAGGGATGCTGCTTCAAATACCGCTCGAACCGCGACGGCACATGAAACTCCGCCACCGGCAGGATGCCGCGCATCTTCGGTCGGTACCACGAGATGGAGCCATCGTCCTCCCCCATCGGGAAGACTCCCTCGCAATAGGCGTTCAATAGTTCCGCAGGCTCGATTCGTGACATGCATCAAGTTTCAAGTTTCAAGTGCCAAGTTTCAAGCTGAGTGATTCAACTTTGAACTTTAAACTTGGAGCCTTAAACTGCGACTGATGAACTTCGCCACGCAGATCACGATCTTCCGCATCCTGCTCATTCCTGTCTTCATCGGGCTGGTGATCTACTATGGCGACAGCGTGCGTGAAGCGGCGGCCAATGAGAGCCTGCGCCTGTGGTCGGCGGCGGTGTTCGGCATCGCCTCGCTCAGCGACGCGCTGGACGGCTGGATCGCCCGCCGCTTCAACCAGCACACACGGCTGGGGGCCATCCTGGACCCGCTGGCGGACAAGCTGCTCATGCTCTCCGCCATTATCCTGCTCAGCTTCACCGCTTGGCGGCAGCATTTCCCGCTGTGGTTTCCGGTTTTGGTCATCGGTCGCGACCTGATTTCCATCGGCGGCGCTTTCTTCATCGACCACTTTGCGGGCAAATTCACCATCCACACCCACTGGACCGGCAAAGTGGCTACTTTTGCCCAAATGGCGGCCATTCTGTGGATTTTGCTCGATCTGACGCCGGCTTGGCTCATCTGGCCCACGATCGTCGCCGGATTCTTCACGGCCTTATCTGGTTTCATCAATCTGGCGGACGGCGTACGGCAGTTGAAGGCCGCCGGGGCGGATTGAGCCTGGTTTTGGCAGGATTAACCAGATTGGGGACTGGATTAACCGGATTCTCTGTGTGATGGCATGGCATAACCATCCCCGACCCGGCTTGTTCCTGCTCATTCTGCGAGCATCCGGTCCGTTCTGTCAAAAGTAGCCTCGCATGCCCACACCTCTCAAAACCGTCGCCATCGTTGGCCGCCCGAACGTGGGCAAGTCCGCGCTCTTCAACCGCCTTGCCGGCAAAACCATCTCGATCGTCCACGATCAGGCCGGGGTGACGCGGGACCGCATCACCGCGCAGTGCCGCCGCGGCCCGGCGTGGTTTGAGATCATGGACACCGGCGGCATCGGGGCCAGTACGGACGACGTTTTGACCGACCAGGTGCAGATCGAGGCCTCCATCGCCCTGGATGTTGCCGATTTGCTGATGTTCGTCGTCGATGTCGTCGATGGCATCACCACCATCGACCAAAGCCTCGCTCGCGAGCTGCGCCGCACCAGCAAGCCGGTCATTCTCGTCTGCAACAAGGCCGATTCACCCAAGCGCAAGCTCAACGCCGGCGAGTTCAGCAAGTTTGGATTCGAGGACACCGTCGAAGTCAGCGCTGCGCATGGTCTTGGCATTGATGAGGTCGTGGCCCTCGTCGCCGAGCGCCTTGAGTTGCAGGAATCGACCGAAACAGAGGACGCCAAGACCGGCCAGAACGTCCGCCCCTTGAAGCTCGCCATCGTCGGCCGCCCGAATGCGGGCAAGTCCTCGCTCGTGAACGCCATCCTCGGCCAGGAGCGTGCCATCGTCAGCGATGTGCCCGGCACCACGCGTGACGCGCTCGACATCCAGGCCACCTGGAACGGCAAAAAATACCAACTCATCGACACCGCCGGCATCCGCCGCCGCGCCCACCTCGACACCGTGGTCGAAATCTCCAGCGTCGAACGCAGCGTGCAGAGCATCAAGCGTGCGGACCTTTGCTTACTGGTCATCGACTGCGCCGCCGGGGCCAAGATGCAGGACCGCAAGATCGCCCAGATCATTTTGGAAGAGCGCAAGCCCTGCATCCTCGTCATGAACAAGTGGGATCTCTTCCACCCTGATGCCCCGCAGAAGGACCGCATCGAGTTTCTGGATGAGCTGATGCGCCGCGAGTTCTTCTTCCTCAATTACGCCCCGCTCGTCGCCATCTCGGCCAAGAACAAGGACCACATCGGCAAGCTCTTCGTGCAGATCGAAAAAGTGCGCAACGGCGCGCAGAACCGCATCGGCACCGGTGCCCTGAACCGCCTGCTGGCCAACGCCATCGAAAACACGCCTGGCGCTCTGGGCCGCAGCACGCACAGCTTCAAGCTGCTCTATGCCACGCAGGTCAATGAGGCCGAGGGCTTCGCCATCCCCGTGCCGCATTTCGTCCTCTTCGCCAATCGCGCCTCGAAACTGACCGACAGCTACATGCGCTACCTTGAAAAAGTCATCCGCGACGAATGGAGCGCCCCCGGTGTCCCCTTCAAGATGAGCGTGCGCGGCAAAGGGCCGAAGAAAGCGAAGTAGTTCGCGGTTCTCCGTTCTCAGTTCCCGCAGCGAACTGAGAACGCTCCCCCCATGGCCGAATCCTCCGCGCCTTTGGACAATCGTGTCCGAGCTTCCTATGAGGCGCTCAAGGAACTTGATCCCAAAATCGGCGTCGGCCTTGGCGAGGTGGACATCAAGGTCAACCACATCGAATCCGCCGATGAAATCGCCCGCCGCACCGACTGCGGCTTCTGGATGCTCAAACGCAGCATCGCTGACCGCAAGATTGAGGCGCTGGCAAAAGGCCGTGACCGGTTCGAAGGTCGGTGATTCTATGATCATACCCATGAAAGATGCGCATCATTCGACCCACGCTTTCGACTCACTGCGTCAGCAATGCGTGAACTGCCACACCGTGCTTGGTAAAACGCAGGCTCAGGTCAGCGCGATTCCGTAAACGGCATCACGCGCTTGCGCAGCACGGCATCGTGAGGCATCACGGTGCCACCAGCCATGCCCAACGGACCCCTTTCCACCAAGCTCTTCGATCTCGCCAAGCAATACATCCCCGGCGGCGTGAACTCGCCCGTGCGCGCCTTCCGCAACGTCGGTGGCGATCCCTTCTTTGTGAAGCGCGCCAAAGGCTGCCGCATCTACGATGTCGATGACCGTTGCATGATCGACTACATCGGCACCTGGGGGCCGGCCATTCTCGGCCATGCGCCGATTCAGGTGATCGAAGCCATCCACAACGCTGCCAAAGACGGTGTCAGCTTCGGCATCCCGAATCTGTATGAGGTCGAAATGGCCCGCACGATTTGCGAGTGGGTGCCTAGCATTCAAAAGGTGCGCATGGTCAGCAGTGGCACCGAGGCCACGATGTCCGCCATCCGCCTCGCGCGTGGCTTCACCGGTCGTGACCGCCTCGTGAAATTCGACGGCTGCTACCACGGCCATTCCGACAGCCTTCTCGTCGCCGCCGGCAGCGGAGCGCTCACGCATGGCAATCCCGACAGCGCTGGCGTGCCGAAAGCCTTCGCCGAATTGACCAGCGTGCTGCCTTTCAACGATGAAGCGGCTTTGGAAGAGCTGTTTGAGAAACAAGGCCACGAAATCGCCTGCGTCATCGTCGAGCCGTATCCCGCCAATGCTGGCCTCATCCTGCCGAAACCCGGCTTTCTGCAAAAACTGCGCGACATCACCACCAAGCACGGGGCGCTGCTCATTTTCGACGAAGTCATGACTGGCTTCCGACTCGCCAAAGGCGGCGTGCAGGAGCTGGAGAAGATCACGCCGGATCTTACCTGCCTCGGCAAGGTCATCGGCGGCGGATTACCCGTCGGTGCCTTCGGCGGCCGTGCCGACATCATGGATCACCTCGCGCCGCTCGGCCCGGTGTATCAAGCAGGCACGCTCAGCGGCAATCCGGTCGCCCTTGCCGCCGGCTTGGCTCAACTTCGCGAATTAGAGAAGAAAAATGGCTACGCGCTGCTCGAAAATCTCGGTCAGATCATGGAAACCGCGGTGCTCGACGTGCTCAAGAAAAAGGGCCTGAACTACCGCTGGTATCGCAAAGGCAGCATGTTCTGCCTCTTCTTCACCGAGAAGGAAGTCCACAACCTCCAAGACGCGAAAACCTCCGATCTCGCCGCCTTCCGCAAATTCTTCCACCACTGCCTTGACCACGGCGTGTACTTCGCCCCCAGCCAGTTCGAGACCGGTTTCATCAGCATGGCCCACAGCCGCGATGATCTGGAACAGACGGCTGAAGTGGCGGCGGCGGCGCTGGCGGCCTTGTAAAAAAGGTTTCCCGCCGGGAAGCAGCAGAGTAGAGTCTGCCATGAGCACCAATGCCGCACTCACTCATCCAGCGCCTCTGGAAGATGTTCTCGAAGTACGGGACAAGGGACCATTCATCCCTTTTCCAGATGATCTGGTCGAACGAGTGATGGAAAAAGTCATGCAGAATAAGTCGGCTCAGGAAAGCCTCGAAGACCTCCTGGAGGAGCGGGACCAAGGCCCGTTTGTTCCATTGCCGAAAGACTGGCGGCAGCAAGTCATGGCCAAGGCCCGGGAACACGTTCGCAAGGTTCGAGCTGTCGCATCCCATGCCTGATCCTACGGTGGACATTCATCCCGATGTCCTGGCGGTTGATCTGCAGGAAATCGCCAACTACATCGCCATGGACAATGAGGCAGCAGCCGACCGCGTTCTGGCAGAGATCGAAGCAACCTATGCCACACTCGCTCTCGATCCAATGATGGGCACCGAGCGTCACCCAATGCGACGCTCGCTGAAAGGCATCCGCATGTTCGTCGTGACCGAATACCCGAACTACCTCATCTACTACCGCCCTCTCCGAGACAACACGGGCGTTCGCATCCTCTATGTCATGCACGCCGCCCGTGATGCGGCGACCTTAGCCAAAAAGCACCGCCGCCAGTAACCCTTCGTCATTTTATGTCCTCTCCTCGCTTCGCCGTCGCCCAGCTTGATGAAATTCCGCCCACGCCCTGTCCTTGTGGTCAGGCGCGGCGGGCGTTCAAGGAAGACTGGAACACCCTCGCCACCGTGCATCTCACAGACATCCACGCGGACTCCAAGGCGCACTACCATCAGAAGATGACAGAGATCTACATCGTCCTCGAAGGCGAAGGCCATCTGGAGGCGGACGGGCAGATCATTCCGCTCAAACCGATGACCACGGTCATGATCCGGCCCGGCTGCGTGCATCGCGCCGTTGGGAAACTGAAGATCATCAACGTGCCGATGCCGCCGTTTGATCCGGCGGATGAGTTTGAGGTCTAAGCACTGACGTGTATGCGCGACCTATTGACCAGTTTGGATTCCACCCGGCTTGGCTATTATAAGTCGATCCTCGATGAAGCGGAGATCCCCTGCTTCATTCGCAATGAAACGACCGCGCAACTCGCCAACATCTTCATCATGCCGCTTCAGCCGACGCTGTGTCTGCTGAACGATGCCGATTATGACCAGGCAAGCGCCCTGCTCCGTTCATACCATTCTCCCCAGCCCTCCTCGTCTGAGGAATGGCTCTGCCCCGCGTGCAAAGAATCCAATCCAGCCTCGTTTGACCTGTGCTGGAACTGCCAGGCCACCAAACCCGAATGATCACAACCATGAACAAGCTCGCTGTTTCCCTGCTGGTGGCCCTGCTGCCGGCCCTCGCGCATGCTGAAACTCCCAAGGCGAAGAAATCGGGCGTGCCCGAGGGCTTTCATGAGCTGAAAATCGGCGACGCGGCGCCGGATTTCGAGCTGATCGGCATCGATGAGGAGAAACACACGCTCAAGGACTACGCGGAGGCCGATCTGCTCATGATCGCCTTTCTCAGCAACCACTGCCCCACCTCGCAGGCAGTCGAAGGGCGCATCAAGGAGCTGGTGAAGGACTACAAGGGCAAAGGATTGAAGCTTGTGGCCATCAATCCGAACGATCCCGCAGCGTTACGGCCTGATGAACTCGGCTACTCGAAGTACAACGACAGTTTTCCCGAGATGAAGCGCCATGCAGAGGAGCAGAAGTTCAACTTTGACTACCTCTACGATGGCGACACGCAGAAGACGGCGCTCGCTTACGGTTGCCTAGCCACACCGCATGTGATGATTTTCGACAAAGAGCGCAAACTTCGTTACCAAGGCTGGTTGGACGATTCACGCTACGCGGATGAGGCCACGGTGACTTCTCCTGATGCCCGCAACGCCATCGAAGCGCTGCTGGATGGCAAACCGGTGCTTGTTGCCGAAACGAAACCCCACGGCTGCTCCACCAAGTGGCTCGGCAAACGAGATCAAGTCGTCACCGACAACGACAAATGGGAACAGGGCGAGGTGGAGGTCGAATGGATCGATGCGAAGGGCGTGGCCGCATTGCGGAAGAACGACACAAAAAAAGTCCGCCTCTTCAATGTGTGGGCGACGTGGTGCGGTCCCTGCGTGAAGGAGTTTCCCGAACTCGTCGCCACCTCGCGCAAGTTCGGCCTGCGCGACTTTGAGTTCATCAGCATCAGCATGGATGATCCGAAGGAGCTGCCTGCGGTGAAAGCCTTCCTCGAAAAGCACAACGCCGTCGTGCCGGACAAGCTGAAGCCCTCGCTCAAGGCGGAAGGTCGCAAGGGTAATGCCTACCTCTTCAACGAGGCCAGCAGCGAGGCGCTGATTCAGGCGCTCGACCCTGAATGGCCCGGCCCTATTCCGCACACGCTCGTCGTCGCCCCCGGCGGCGAGGTCATCTTCCGCCACAACGGCGAGATCAATGGCGACGAGCTACGTGCGAAGATCCTGGAGTACATGGGCCGGTTTTATGTGCCGGAGCCGACGCCTTGATCAAGCTACGGCCAACAACCGCAAACCATCGCAAACTCTTGTGCTCAGCGTTTGCCGAAAAATTCCGCCAGCTTTTGCAGGTCCTTGCCTTCAGCGGGCTTCATGGCGCTGTTGATGGCTTCGTCCTGAATGGCGACGAGTTCCTTGATGCCTTTGCGGCCGTATTCGAGCATGGAGTGAAGCTGCGCCTCGGTGAAGGTGGCCTCTTCGCCACTGCCCTGGATTTCGACGAACTCGCCGTCTTCGGTCAGGACGATATTGCTATCGACATCGGCGGCGGCGTCTTCGGTGTAGCAGAGGTCGAGAAGTGTCTCGCCTTTGACGATGCCGACGCTGACTGCGGCGAGTTTTTTCTTGAGCGGCTGGCGGGTGATCTTGCCTTTTTCGAGCAGGCGGTTGAAAGCGATGGAAACAGCGATGCAGGCGCCGGTAATGGCGGCGGTGCGGGTGCCGCCGTCGGCCTGGAGCACGTCGCAATCGACGTAAAGGGTGCGGGGGCCGAGTTTTTCGAGATCGACGACAGCACGCAAGCTGCGGCCAATGAGGCGCTGGATTTCAGTGCTGCGGCCATCGGGCTTGCCGCGTGAGCTTTCGCGGTCTTTGCGTTCCAGCGTGGAATACGGCAGCATCGAATACTCAGCCGTGAGCCAACCGCCTTTGACGCCCTGCACCTTCATCCAGCGCGGCACTTCTTCGTTGATGCAGGCGGTGCAGATGACGCGGGTGTTGCCAAAGGCGATGAGCACCGAGCCTGCGGCGTGCGGGGCGACGTCGAGGATGTATTCAATGTTGCGAAGCTGGTCTGGGGCGCGTCCGTCGGTTCTGGGCATGGGCGTGCTTAGCACGAAGCACGGATGCGCCAAAGGGTTTTATGAGTTCGTGTGGCCGTGTTTGAACATTCACTCAAGAGGCGCTTTCCAAACGATCAACTCAAGTGGCACTGCTTATGCTAAAGGTAGATGACAGTTCACACCTTATCTCCATGACGCGCTTCCCTCGCCCTGGCTGCTGGTTCCGTTTTACCCCGACGGATTGGAATTTTATCCGTGACACACTGGTTCTGACGGAGCGCGGAAAAGAAGGCTTCAAGGCCATGATGGATGACCCCGACGCAGTGCCGATCATCCTCGACAACGACAAGCTCTTCGACGCCGTCGTTGTCTCACGCAAGGCGACGCTGCTCTCGCCGGAGTTGTTCTTTTTCATCGTGGTGCGGCATTCGTTAAAGGAATTCGGCATCAAGGAACTGGCAGTGGCGGATTACATGGCGGTGGTGTGCGCGGACTTCGGCTGCACACCAACGAAGGGTCCGGACGCCATCAACCACAGCGTGGACAGCCTCTACAGCGTCGATTATCTGGAGGCGATTGAGAGCGCGAGCAGGCATCACAAGTTCTTTCTGCATGTGCAGTGCGCAAACCAGTTCCTGGTGCTGACTTGCCTGTATCCCGACTTCTTGCACCGTCGCGCGGAACGCCGTGGGGCGCCGGATGTGGATTATTACGAGCAGGTGGTCGTCAGCCATCTCGATGCGGCCCGCAAGCATGTGCTGGCGGACGAGTTTGCGCTGGAGGAGACGTTTGAGAAAGTGGCGGAGTGCTTCCCACCCGCACGACGTGCGATGAACCACACCGTGCGGGAGTATTTGAGCCTGGGGCAGTGAGCTGCGGCGGGGACGACCCCGAAGGGATCGAGTGAGTTAACCGACGGCTTGCTTCGGTGCGTTGTCAGTTTGATGCGCAGTTCTCCCGGCTCTTCCTCAATATCCGCGATCTTCTTTGCCAAAGCAGCGCAGTATTTCGCCGGATCGCGCCGCTGGAGACGGTCGAAAAGATTAAGGGCAGGGCCAATCGCCACTGTGGATGCATGCTTGCATGCGCCTCGGCGTTTGCAAAGCGGCCACTTTCCCCCATCTTCGCGCCCCTTTTATGCCCGAACTCGACAAGACCTACACGCCAGCCGACGTCGAAGCCCGCTGGTATCAGCGCTGGCTGGATGACAAATGCTTTGAAGCCGATCCCGCTCGCGTGAGCGAGAAGCGCCCGGCTTACTCCATCGTCATCCCGCCGCCGAACGTCACGGGCATCCTCACGCTCGGCCATGTGCTGAACAACACCATCCAGGACATCCTTGCCCGCCGCGCCCGCATGCTCGGCAAGGAAGTGCTTTGGTTGCCCGGCACCGACCACGCCGGCATCGCTACGCAAAACGTCGTCGAAAAGACGCTGAAAAAGCAGGGCGTGATCAAGCACCGCGACGATCTGGGCCGCGAGGGCCTCGTGGCGAAGATCTGGGAGTGGAAGGAGAAGCACGGCGGCATCATCATCGAGCAGCTCAAGAAGCTCGGCGCCTCCTGCGACTGGAGCCGCGAGCGCTTCACCTTTGACGACGACTACAACGCCTGCGTCATGCGCGTGTTCGTCGATCTCTACAAAAAGGGCTTCATCTACCGTGGCAAGCGCATGGTGAACTGGTGCCCGTCCTCCCTCACCGCGTTGAGCGACGAGGAGGTCGTCATGAAGGCGCAAAATGCCATCATGTATCACTTCAAAGTCGAGGTCGTCGAGGAGCCTGGCACCTGGCTCACCATCGCCACCACGCGCCCCGAAGTGATCCCGGGCGACCAGGCCATCGCCGTGAATCCGAAGGACGAGCGTTATGCGCATCTCATCGGCAAACACGTGCGCCGTCCGCTGCCAGTCGAAGACCAAGCGCTGCTGCCGATCATCGCCGACGAGCATGTCGATTTCACCTTCGGCACTGGCGTGTTGAAGGTCACGCCCGCGCATGACAAGGCCGACTTTGAGATCGCGCAGCGTCACAACCTGCCCGCCGTCGATGTCATGCATCCGAATGGCGTGCTCAACGAACTCGCTGGCAAGGACCTCGCCGGCATGGAGCGCTTCGCCGCTCGCAAACGCGCCGCCGAGTTGCTCGCGGAAATCGGCAGCCTCGTCAAAGAGGAGCCGTATCAGAACAACCTCGGCTACTCCGAGCGTGCCGACGTGCCGATCGAGAGCCGCTTGAGCGAGCAGTGGTTCCTCAAATACCCGAGCGTGAAGGAAAGCCAGGCCGTCGTGGCGAATGGCGAGATGAAATTCCACCCCGACCGCTGGGCGAAGGTCTATGACCACTGGATGACCGGCCTGCAGGATTGGTGCATCAGCCGCCAGGTCTGGTGGGGGCATCGCATTCCGGTGTGGTATCGCAAAGGGTCCGACGCGTCTGACTCGTCCGACATCTACTGCGGCGTCGAACCTCCCGCTGATCCCGAAAACTGGGAACAAGACCCCGACGTCCTCGACACTTGGTTCAGCTCCTGGCTGTGGCCATTTGCGACGATGGGATGGCCGGAGAAGACCTCCACGTTGAAGGCCTTCTACCCCACGACGGATCTCGTCACGGGACCGGACATCATCTTCTTCTGGGTCGCCCGCATGATCATGGCGGGCTTCGAGTGGATGGGCGAGCTGCCCTTCAAGAACGTCTATTTTACCGGCATCATCCGCGACAAGCAGGGCCGCAAGATGTCCAAATCGCTCGGCAATTCGCCCGATCCGCTGGAGCTCATCGCGAGCTACAGCGCGGATGCGTTGCGCTTTGGCATCATGCGCAGTGCGCCACTGGGCCAGGACATCTGCTTCGACGAAAAGAACGTCGAGCTCGGCCGCAACTTCTGCACCAAGCTCTGGAACGCCGCCCGCTTCCGCCAGATGCAAGGTGGCGAGGTCGAGACGGAGATCAGCGCCGCCCTGCTCAGCAGCGACGACAAATGGATCCTCCTGCGCCTCAACACCGCCATCGCCGAGGTCAGCACCGCTTTGGAAGAATACCGCTTCAGCGACGCCACCGCCACGCTCTACCGCTTCTTCTGGAGCGAGTACTGCGACTGGTACATCGAGGCCAGCAAAGCCGTGCTGCAAGGCAGCGATGAGAAGCGCAAAGCCAACACCCTCGCCGTCATCGACTTCGTGCTCGGCCACACACTGCGCCTGTTCCATCCCTTCATGCCCTTCATCACCGAAGAGCTGTGGCACGGCATGGGCTTCAACGCCGACCTACCCGAAAACCAAGGTGGCCAGAGCATCATGGTCGCCATTTGGCCCAAACCGCTGGATGAAGACGAACTCGCCCACTTCGGCATCCTGCCCGAGGACGAGCAGGCTGCGAACGACAAATACAAGGCCGTCGAGCTGGGTCGCGGATTGAAGAGCACCTTCAACATCAACAAGAAGGTGCGTTTCGTGCTCAAACCGGCCTCTGAGCTGCCTGCGCACGAAATCGAGGTCCTGCGCATCCTTCTCAATGCGGAGCCGTTGGAGGTCGATTCGGCCTTCCAGCCAAAAAAAGGCACGCCAGCGGCTTTGACGCCGCTGGGAGAGCTTTTCCTGCCTCTCGATGGTTTGATCGATGTGGAGGCCGAAACGGCCCGCGTCGGCAAAGAAGTCGCCAAAGTCGAATCCGAGCTCGAAAAGGTCCGTGCGAAGCTCGCCGACACGAATTTCACCTCCAAAGTGCCGCAGAAGGTGCTGGATGATCACACGCAGCGTGAGGCCGACTGGTCGGCCCAGCTCGCCAAGCTGAAGACGATGCTGGAAGCGCTGGGATGAGGAGTGGGGCCATCCTGGCCCCATTGTGGGAGCTGGAAGCTCCCACTCCTTGGATTTTAGGCTTGTCGGCAGTGCCGGGAGTGGATCATGCTTCAATCAATCCCCGCTTAACTCGAACCCAACCCACTCATGCTCAAGATCCTGAAACTGTCCTTCCTGCCGAAGTCTCCCGACTACGGCCTGCTCATCCTGCGCGTCGCTCTCGGCTTTTCCATGCTGCTGCTGCATGGCCGCGGCAAGATGCTCGGCTTTGCCGCCACGGCGGAAAAGATGAACGGCCTCCTCGGCCTGCCGGGAAATGTGAACGCGGGTCTGGCCGTGTTCGCCGAGGTCGTCTGCTCCGCGTTGCTCATTGCCGGCCTGTTCACCCGCTTTGCCGCTCTGATGCTGGCGATCACGTTGGGAACCGCCTTCTTCATCGTCCACAAGTCCGCTCTCGTGGGCGCGGGCAATGGCGAACTGGCGATGGTCTATCTCATCGCCTATGTGACGCTGCTGTTCACCGGTGCGGGCAAGATCTCGGTGGACCGCGAGTGAGCAGCTTTTGAATCCTCCAAGCCCGGTGGCGAGAGCTGCCGGGCTTTTTTGTGTTCATAGCTTTTCTTGCATTCCCCGCCACGCGCTCAACACTCCGCGCTCTATGTCGAAGGTCACCCTCGGTCTGGTGCAAAGCCGGGCCTTTTCCAGCAAAGTCGAAAGCCTGCGCGAGCATGTGCGCCTCATCCGTGAGGCGGCGTCTCGTGGCGCTCAAATCGTGTGCCTGCAGGAGCTTTTTAACACGCCATATTTCTGCATCACGCAGGACACGGCGCTTTTTGACCTCGCCGAGGCCGTTCCTGGCCCAACGACTGAGGCGTTGGCCCCGCTGGCAAAGGAACTGGGCGTGGTGATCATCGTGCCGCTGTTTGAGAAGCGTGGACCGGGGCTGTACCACAACACGGCGGCGGTGATCGACGCGGATGGCACCGTTTTGGGCAAGTATCGCAAGATGCACATCCCGCAGGACCCGGGGTTCGAGGAGAAGTTTTATTTCACGCCGGGAGACCTCGGTTATCGAGTGTGGGACACGAAATTTGGCCGCATCGGCGTGCTGATCTGCTGGGACCAGTGGTACCCGGAGGCCGCCCGGCTCACAGCGCTGGCTGGCGCGGAGATTTTGTTCTATCCGACCGCCATCGGCTGGCTGCCGAGCGAAAAAGCCACTCTCGGAGCGGCCCAGCACTGCGCCTGGGAGACCGTGCAGCGTGGGCATGCCGTGGCGAACGGCTGCTTCGTGGCGGCGGTCAATCGCGTGGGTACGGAGCAGCAGAGCGAGTTCTGGGGCCAGAGCTTCGTCGCAAATCCGTATGGAGAAGTCGTTGCAAAGGCCTCCGTGAGCGCTGAAGAGATTTTGATCGTGTCGTGCGACCTTTCAGCGGTGGAAGATATTCGCCGTATCTGGCCGTTTTTCCGTGATCGCCGCATTGACACCTACGCTCCCCTGACCAAACGCTACCTTGATGAGTAAAGCCTCCTATCCCCAAAACTACCGACTTCCCGCCGAATTTGAGCCGCAGGAGGCGATCTGGCTTTCCTGGCCTTCGAACAAGGAAAGCTGCCCCAAGACCTTCCACAAGCTGCAGGACAAGTTTGGCGAGATCGCCAGCGTGATCTCCCGTTATGAGCGCGTGCGCATCAATGCCCCGATGCTCAGCCACATGAACATCCGCCTGAGCATCGCTGACAATGAGGGCGACCTAAGCCAGGTGGACATCTACGAGAACAATACCAACGACGTGTGGTGCCGCGACCACGGGCCGATTTTCATCAAGCACAACGAAACCGGTCAGGTGGCGATCACCGACTGGGAGTTCAACGCCTGGGGCGGCAAGTTCCCGCCGTGGGATCTGGACAACGCCATTCCTGAAAAGGCGGCGGCAGCGCTCAAAATGGAGCGTTTTACCTCCAAGATGATCCTTGAGGGCGGTGCCATCGAAACGAACGGCAAAGGCACACTGCTGACTACCGAGGCCGTGCTGCTCAATCCGAACCGCCATGGCGGCAAACCCGGCAACAAAGCTGAGGTCGAGAAAGAACTGAAGGCCATGCTGGGCGTGAAAGACATCGTCTGGTTCAAGAAAGGCATCGAAGGCGACGACACCGATGGCCACATCGATGACGTGGTGCGCTTCATCCGCGAAGATGCCGTGATTTGCATGGTCGAGCCGCGTGACAGCGATCCGAACCACAAGGTGTTGAAGGAAATCCGCGAGCGCCTAGACGATGTGAAAGCTCCTGACGGCGGCAAGCTCGAAATCATCGAGATCGAAATGCCCCAGGCCATCGAAATGAAGGACTGGCGCCTCAGCCGCCTGCCCGCCAGCTACGCGAACTTCCTGATCCTGAACAACGCTGTGCTCGTGCCTCTTTTTGGTAACAAGAAGAAGGACGCTGCCGCCGAAGACAAGATCGCCGAATGCTTCCCTGGCCGCGAAATCATCTCGATGATGGCGAAGGATCTGGTGACCGAAGGTGGTGCCCTGCACTGCATCGCGATGCACCAACCGAAGTGAGGCAGTGGACTTGACTGTTCAGCGCCCTTGATGAATGGCGCTGAATTTTCATCATCAGTAAGCCTTTGAGTAAATAAAGCGGTTGTAGGCTGCTAAGACTTGGTTGGCGTGGGTGTGCTTTCCGATAACCTCATTATTTTATGACGGTTAAGTCAAATCGCGCTCTATCCACGCCAATCCAACTGCTCTACGCCGTTGTTGTGGCAGTTTTGATCCCGGCCTGTGCCCTGCCGGACTCCGCCATGCAGAATGATGCGGGTGCCAGCCGCCTGAACCAGGGGAACGACGCGCTGGAGGCTCTTGGTGGCAGCAGCGTTCGGCGTGCCGAAAGTTCTGGCAACAGGCCGCTCTACAACGGAGCGGCCTCCATGAACGTGCCGACGAGTTCATCCTCGATCAATGACATCGCCTGCTTGTTCGCGGGCATGGATGGAGGCGGTGCAGCCAACGTGCGTGGTTCCTCCGCCTGGGCCGGCCACCAGCAGCGCATGAACCGTCTTTGGGCCACTCATCTATTCCTCCATCGTGAGCCGCTCATGTCATGGGCGGGTGCTGAAATTGGCGATGTCCAAGGTGCCAACACGCTGTTTTATCCTTTCAGCGGGCCAGATTTCCTCTTTGCCAGCGCCATCTGTCCCGGTGCTGAAACCTATGTGCTTTGCGGCCTGGAACCGGCGGAGCCGCTGCCGCGGCTGGGCGATCTTTCGCAAGCGGAGATCGAAAGCGGTCTCAATGGTCTGCACAACTCGGTCTCCACCATCATGACCAGCAGCTATTTCATCACCACGGAGATGAAGAGCGACCTTGTGGCGACGCGGTTTCGAGGTGTGCTGCCTGTCATCCTGGCCTTCATGGCCCGCACCGGCCACTGGGTGGACTCGGTCGATACTGTGCGGCTAGACAGTGCGGGAAACGTCACCCTGGCGGGTTCCTCTGGCAACACAGGTCTCATGATCCGCTGCCACAGCGGCGTGGGCAGGCCGAAACGCGTGTTTTACTTCCGCCAGGACTTGTCGAACGGCGGCGGAAGCGGTCCGCTGTTGAGCTATGTCTCACGCATGGGCCGGGTGCCCGCCTTCACAAAGAGCGCGTCCTACCTCATGCATGACGGCGGCTTCTCGAGCATCCGTGACTTTATGCTGCGCCACAGCAGTGTCATCGTGCAGGACCCTTCTGGTGTGCCTTACCGCGAGTTTGCGCGTCAGGGCTGGGATCTGTGGCTGTATGGCAACCATCGGGGCACACTGAGTCTCTTTCCCAACGGCCAGCAGCCGGATCTGACGGCAGCTTATTCTTCTGGCAGACATCCGGTCAAGCCGCTCGGCTTTGGCATCGGCTATCTCATGAATCCGCCAATCACCTGCCTCATGGTAGGTCGGCCGCGTCGAGGGCCAGACTTTACGCCTGCAATGAGCCACTGAGTGTGGTGTTCCAGCGGCACATAAAACCGCTGTAAAACAACCATCCACGCGCATGAGAGTGTGGACGGAAACTGCTCTCATCGTCGCTACGACCTTCCCGGTTGGCCAAGACTTAGCGGACCTGCAAAACATCCTGCGGCCCAAACCACTCTGGAGAACCGGTGCCAGCATCTGCTCGATACTGCCTACCACGAAGGCGTCATGATCTGTCCGACCGTCTGGTTATGTTGAAGATTTCTTGTCTGCATAGAGAATGTTGATGGACGAGGTCTAGAGGTGATGGTTCTGATGTTCCGAGTGCGCAAAAAACCCATTTTTCAACGCGATGTCCTGGGCGCCGCCGTGCTGCATGTGCGCAGCGGGCGGGCGATCTCCAGAACCACCCTGGCCAAAGAGCTGGGTATCTCCCCCTCGACCTCTGGGCAGTATGTGGATCGTTTGATTGCCGAGCAGCTGCTGAATGAGTCGGGGACGAATCAGGGGCCGATGGGCCGTCCCCGGCGGCTACTGAAGACTCGTTCTGAGGCAGGCTGGTTTGCCGGGGTTGAATTCAGTGCGCAGCGTTTGCAGGCAGTGGGGGTGGATTTTTCAGGTCGTGTGGTTTCGACGGTGGCGCTTCCACTGCCCGTAGAGGTGAAGGCGGAGATGGTGATCCAAGCCATTGTGGAGAGCGTGTTAAAACTGGCGGAGTCGATGCGTGGGCCGTTGCTTTCCGTCGGTCTGGGCGTTCCTGGGCTGGTGGACCCGCAGGCGGGTGTGGGCATTCACTTTACCTTCATCCCTGATTGGCGGCAGATTCCTGTGGTGGAACGCGTGACGCAAAAGCTGGGTGTGCCGGTGATCCTGCAAGGCAGTCTGAGGGTGATCGCGCTGGCGGAGCGTTGGTTTGGCCTGGGGCACGATTTAAACCATTATGTGATTCTGGGGCCACGCAGTGGATTTGGCATCGCGATGGTGCAGGAAGGACGGGTGGTGGAAGGGGCGCGTCATGCGGCAGGTGAGGTGGGACTCTGGCCTTGGCCACTGGGAGGAGCCAAAGGCAGCACGCAGGAGCTGCACCACGTGCTGAGTGCTTCCGCGACTTGGCGGCGGCTGGCGGGTGTGCCGCCCGAGACTCCGCTGCCGGAGGATTTGCGCCTAGCGCTGGCGGAGCTCGGCTCGATGCAGGGGCCGGTGTGGGAGGCTGTGTGCGAGGATTTCGCGCGGGTGGTCGGCTGTGTGCAACTGCTCACGGACACCGAGCTACTCATCCTGCACGGGCCGCTCACGGAGTTGGGCGTGCGTTTTTGTGAGTCGATTGTTGAAGCGGTATGTGGCTTGTTCCCGTCGCTGCAGGCCACACCGCCCAAGTTGGTGCCTTCAGAACTGGGAGGAGATGCGGGTGCGCTCGGTGCGGCGAGTCTGGCGATGGAATCCTGGGCACCAGTGTGAGCGCAGCCATTTTTGGACACAAAAAGTGTCCGTTGGCGAAGGAGGCAGCGCCATTCACGTCGATGACGGTGACTTTCTTGTCAGTGATGGCCTGCTTGAGGTCGGCGATGCTGATGTCCGGGAACTCGGCAGCGAAGACGGAGGATGCGACGAGCGCGAAGACGAGAGCAATGAGTTTCTTCATGATTTGATATGGATGGTTTGGGTTAGGTTGTGCGCGGGAGGCTGTGCGCGGCAGCGGCCCCGTCTTCCGGGGCAAAGGGTTCATAAAATCAGTGTTCAAACATGGGATGCATGAGCAGGCCTCTTGTGACGCCAGGAGCCTCGAAAATATTCCCGACAAATAATCGTTCGGGTGTGCGGCTGGCGTCCGTGAGTGTCATGGCGGGGTCAATAACGCTGTTAGATACGTTTGTTTAGCTGAAAGCTGCATCCAATTACAAGACAGGAATGAACAGCCTAGCAAAACCGTTGCGCATCCGCTGATACACAGGGGAGGATTCAAGCATCTCACGGGTGACCTCGCGGCTGACGGCCAGTCTGGCGTCCATCTCTGCTCCGAGACGATGCGCAAGGTCCGCGTCATGGCAGGCGAGGTTGAACTCGAAATTCAGTCTCAGGCTGCGTGGATCCCAGTTGGTGGAGCCGAGGAAGGACCACTGTCCGTCGATGAGGAAAAATTTGGAGTGATCGAACGGCGGCGGGGACTCGAAGATGCGGCAGCCGACGGCCAGCAACTCGGGGTAGAGCGTCTGCGCCGCCCAAGCGACAAAGGGGATGTTATTCTGCGCTGGGGTCAAAATGGTGACTTTCACACCGCGAATCGCGCACAAGCGCAATGCGGCCATGAGGATGGGTGTCGGTAGAAAATACGGAGTGATGATTCGCACCTCTTCGCGTGCGGCATTCAGTGCGGCGAAGAAGGCGGCGGGCATGACCTCCAGGTCCTCATCCGGGCCGTCAACGATGCCGATGGCACTGCTACTGCCCGTGGAGGTCAGGGCAGGGAACCAGGCCGGGCCTTCCAGTGTCTCGCCGGTGCAAAAGCCCCAGTCTTCGGCAAATACCCGCTGAATTTGCGCCACCACCGGCCCGGTGACCTCGAAGTGCAGG
>JAJTDU010000166.1 GCA_021298725.1 Verrucomicrobiaceae bacterium
CGCAAGGTGCTCTGCTGGGTCGGCACCTTCGTCGATATTCGCGGCGGCCATCACTACCCCTACCTCGTGCGGATCACCGAGCGCAAACCCATCCGCATCTATCTGCTCGATGGTGAAAACGATCTCGACAACAAATTCGGCAACTGGCCCCTCGCCAACAAGATGATGGCCGCCTCGCTCAAATACATGAACTACGACTTCCGCATCGACTGGACCCAGTGCTTCCACGGCAGCAAAGGCATGGCCCCGAATCTCCCCGACGCCCTTCGCTGGCTCTGGCGCGATGTGAAGTGACCTGTGGCCGGGACTTCGAAGTACGTTGCTCCGCCCGCCCCCCAAGGAGCGCGGGCTTCCAGTCCCGTCAGACAGCCAGAAGGCATGGCCTAGAGAACACACCGAAAGTTCTAGCCAAAGACCACCAGGATTCCGTGGCCACTCTCAGCCGCAGCAGAATGGGTTCTTCATTCTGCTGCCCCCATTCTGCCATGCATGGTTTTCCGGCACGAGAACTCAGAAAAACCTGAGAGTGCTGAGCCGGGTCGCGGATTCCAGGCTCATCAAGTCTGAGGTAGCCAAAAAACCCTAACCTCAACAACCATTTTGTAACGCATGAAGTGATGCATTGACGTTTCTTAAAGTGTGGGCAAAAAATGCGACTATGCGCCGCCCCTGGATCAAAGTCGAAGTCTCAACACCGGACAAACCGGAAATCTGTGCCATCGCCAGCCGCCTCCGATTGGACGAGGATGCCGTCGTGGGAAAACTGATCCGACTGTGGTCGTGGGCTGAATTGAACCGGGTCAATCCAAACGAATTAAACGTTACAAAAGAGTTTCTCGACAAGCTGGTTTCCAAGAAGGGATTCTCCGAGGCCATGATCCTGTCCGGTTGGCTCGGAATGGAGGGTGAACGGCTCTTTTTCCCGAATTTCGGCAAACACAATGGTGAGGAATCCAAGGTCAGAGGTTTGACTGCCAAACGTGTGGAGAAGCACCGGAAGATCAAAGCCTCTAAAAACGATCAAAGCGTTACACAAAAGGTGGAACAACTTCCAAAAGCGGTGCCAAAGCCAGAAATGACAAATGACGTTAATAACGTTCAAAGTCAATCTAAGGCACTCTCAGTGAGTGAACTGCCCGAATCAGAACCTGTTGCGACTGAGGAGATTATCGAAACACCTCCTGAGTTACCCGCCACAGGCCCGATTGAGATTTTGGAACCCGAAAAACTCGCTCCGGAAGAGGTCACTGAAACGCCAAAGAAACGCAAAGCTAAGCCTGAAAACAGTTCAGACGATCAGCCGATGCTGTTCTAATCAGGTGTAAAACAAACTTCCAAGTCCGCTCCCTGATTGTGCGGCTCCACTGGAGACCGAACTTGGAAGTTCGATGTTCGATCAGGGATTTTCGACGCTCTTTTGCGGCTTGAGAGTCCCCTGTTCCCCCTCGGGCCAATACGCCCCGTCTTCGATCCATTCGCGCAGCATGCCGATCTGATCCTCGGTGAGGCTGATCTCGCGGCGGGGCATCATTTTGAGATGGGTGCCGCCACGCTGCACGGCGCTGATGAGCAGGCTGCCATCAGGGTCGCCAGGCAGGATGTAGTCACGTCCGCTGGTGCTTTGAGTGAAGGCGGTGGCCTTGCTGGTGAGGTTCAGCGCTGGCCGAGGCAGGGTGCCGTTGTGGCAGGCGAGGCAGTGCTGCTGGAGCACCGGCTTCACTTCCATGAGGAAGTAACGCTCCTGGGAGTGCCTCGTGCCGGAGGTGATGGAGCAGGCGCTTAGGATGAGAAGCATGGGAAGAAGGCGAGTCATGGGAGCAGCCTAGCAACCGGACGGCAGGACGGCTATGCCGAGTTTGTGCATTTTGCGGCGTGAGCTTGACGCCAGTGCATCGTCGCCGCCAGAATCCGCTCATGCTCCGCAAACCCAAGCCCCACGCCAACGGCCATTGCCGCATCGTATTGACCGGGGGGCCGGGCGGCGGCAAAACGACGGCAGGAGATCTGTTTCGCCGTGAGATGGGAGACCGCGTGGTTCTGGTGCCTGAGGCGGCGACGATGGTCTTCAGCGGTGGCTTCCCGCGTGTGCCCCAAGCGGGTGCGGCGCATGCGGCGCAACGGGCGATTTATCATGTGCAGATTCACCTGGAGGAGGCGGTGATGGCACAGCACCCGGAGCAAATCCTGCTGTGTGATCGTGGCACGGTGGATGGCGCGGCCTACTGGCCGGGAGGCGGTGACGCGTTCTTTGCAGACATCGGCAGCACACTGGAGCGTGAGCTTTCGCGGTATGATGCGGTGATTTTCTTCGAGAGCGCCGCCGTGGGGCACATGAGCATCGAGGGCGGCAATCCCATCCGCAATGAATCCATGGAGCAGGCGGTAAAACTGGACCGCAAACTCCACGAGCTATGGCAGCAGCACCCCAAATTCGTGCTGGTGCCGCACAATCCGTCCTTCTTCAAAAAAATCTCGTTCGGTCTGGCCGTGCTGGACGGCATCGTGTCAGAACTGGGATGCAAGGAGCGGCGGAAAAAGCAGGCAAGAAAGAAGCATTGATCCCATGGACTCCCCGAGCGTAATGAACTGCTCATGAGAGTCGAACTCGTCAACACCGGCACAGAATTACTCCTCGGAGACACGATCAATACCAACGCGGCGTGGATCGGCCAGCGGCTGGCCGCGCTGGGCATCCAGGTGACGCGGCAGACCATCGTGCCAGATGGCGCGGTGATCCGTGTGGCGATCGCCGAAGCGGCACAGCGCTCGGACGTTGTTTTGGTTTCCGGCGGCCTCGGACCCACGAATGACGACCTCACGCGCGAGTCCACCGCCGAATTGCTCAGCCTGCCGATGGAGCTGAACGAGGGCGTGCTGGGACATTTGAACGAGTTCTTTTCGAAGCGCGGCAAACCGGTCAGCGAGGCAACGAAACGTCAGGCCATGGTGCCTCGTGGTGCCCAGGTAATGCCCAACCCGTTCGGCACCGCACCTGGCCTCTACTTCCCTGCCGCCCTCGGCGAGATGCTGGGCTGGAACGCCCACATCTTCTTGCTCCCCGGCCCGCCGCGTGAGCTGAAGCCGATGATCGAGAACGAGGTGGAGCCGAAACTGCGCGAATGGTTGCCGGATGGCGCCTCGCGCCGAGTGTTGTATCTCAAAGTCACCGGCGTGGGCGAGTCGGACATCGTCGAGGCGGTCGAAAAGCGTCTCGAATGCGTCCCTGGCCTCGAATTGGGCTATTGCATCCGTGGAGGCGATGTGGATGTGCGCCTCGCCGGAGCGCAGAGCAGCGTCGATGCAGGCGCGGCCATCGTGCGCGAGGCCTTTGGCGACTGCATCACCTCCGAGGATCGTCGGATCATTGAAGAAGTCATCGTGCAGCTTCTCACCGAGCGCGGCGAATGGCTCGCCACCGCCGAATCTTGCACGGGCGGTACCATCGCAAACCGCATCACTGACGTGAGCGGTTCCTCCCGCATGTTCGGACATGGCTGGGTGACCTATGCGAATGAGGCCAAGCAGCAGCAACTCGGTGTGCCGGCCGCATTGATTGAGAAACACGGTGCGGTCAGCGAGGAAGTGGCCCGCGCCATGGCCGAGGGTGCGCTCAAAAACAGCGGCGCAGATCACGCCCTGTCCGTTACCGGCATCGCCGGACCGACAGGCGGCACACCGGAAAAGCCGGTAGGCACCGTCTGGATCGCCCTGGCATCCAAAAACGCCGAGACTTGGACCATGAAACGCTTTTCACCCGGAGCGCGGGATCGTTTCAAGCTGCTGACCTCTCAAGCCGCGCTGGACATGCTGCGGCGGCGCTTGCGTGGGACTGCGCTTCGGAAATAGGCCATCAACGCGCCGCTTTCACCTGATCCCAGACCCTGGTGTACTTCGCGAGGTCGGGGCCGAGGTCTTCAATGACCTCGCATTTGGCCTGTAGGTCGGCAGGGATGGTGATGGCGGGATTTTGGAGGAATGCCGGGCTGACTTTTTCGAGCGCGGGCTTGTTGGGGCAGTAGTAGCCTATCCACTCCATGTTTTCGGCGGCGATGGAGGGATCCAGAAGGAAGTTGATGAAGGCGTGAGCGAGATCGGCCTGCTTGGCGGTCTTGGGGATGACCATTTCATCGCAGCCGATGGTCACACCTTCGCGTGGGATGAGGATCTCGACCTTGGGGTTTTCCATCTGCACCTGGAAGAGGTCGCCGCTGTAACCGTGGACGAGGTGGAACTCGGCGGAGTCGATGCCGGCCTTGTAGCCTTCGTTGTCGAAGCGGGCGATGTTCTTTTTCCAACGAATGAGCACGTCGCACGCGGCAGCGAGTTGGGCGTCGTCGCGGGTGTTGATGCTGTGGCCGAGAGATTTGAGCGCCGCGCCGATGCTCTCGCGCATGTCATCGAGCAGGGTGACGCGTCCGGCGAGGGCCGTGCGGTCAAACATGGCCCAAGATGCCTCGGCGTCTTTGATCTTGTCCTTCCGCACGGCGATGGCGGCGTAGGCGAAGGTGTAGGGCACGCTGTGCGCCATTTTTTGGTCCCTGACCTTGGTGAGGACGGCGGCGTCGATGTTTGGGAGATTCGACAGCTTCGCGTGGTCGAGATCGGCCAGCATGCCCTGGGCTTGCATGACCTGGATCATGTAAGCGGTGGGAAAAAGGAGGTCGTAGCCGGTGGCACCGGCCTTGAACTTCGCGAACATGCTCTCGTTCGAGTCGAAGGTGTCGATGACCACCTTGCAGCCCTGCTGCTTCTCGAATTTTTTCACCACGTCCGGACTGACGTAGTCGGCCCAGGTGTAAACGTGCAGGGTTTCAGCAGAGGCACTGACAGCGAGCAGCGAGAGCAGCAACCATGACTTCATGCAGCAGCAGGGCGGAGGAGCGGAATGGCCTGCTGGCGGCGGATGGACGCCTCGGTGTTGTAGGCGGCGAGCAGCAGGCAGGAGAAGACGAGATCACTGATGAGAGACTGGCGCAGGAACCAAGTGGTGGGCGGCAGTCCGGGTGTGCCGGTGGTCAGCGCTTGGAGCCATCCCGTGAAGGATTTCGCATAGACGGGATCGGTCAGCCAGGAAACGGTATTGGTGAGGATGAAGAAGGCCAGCGAGCATCCCACTACCCCCAGCAGGCTGGAAACCAGACCTAATTGACCGCGAGAGCGGGCCGCCAACCATGCAGCAAGACCAAAGCAGCCGTAAACCACGACGGCCTCCCCATGCATCACGTCTTTGATGCCCGTGGCACTGAGGCCGATGACCACCAGCAGCAGCGGAATGATAACGAACGAGACACGTTTCGGGAAAACCAGCGTGCCCGTGAAGGCCAAGGCCATCCAGGGGCTGAAGTTTTCCAGAAAGTCGATGGTGACGAGACCTTTCAGCTTCGCATAACGAAAGGCCGAGGCTGCAAGAACGAGCAGGAGAGGAAGGAGGAAGGCGTTGGAAGATTTGGCGGTCATGAAAGGGAGAAATTTGAAACGTTGGGCCAGCAGTGCTGGGCACTTCATTCTTCAAAGAAGGCTACAGGGCGAGTCCTTTTTCGCGCAGGAAGGGTACGAGTTCGTCCACGCCGAAGTCGGCGAGCACCTCGCCATCCCAGTCCATCGTGGGTGCTTTGGACTGGCCGCTGAGGTCGATCATGGCCTGCATAGCGTCGCGATTGCCGCTGACGGTGATTTGTTGATAGGCGATTCGGCGGGCGTCGAGGTATTCGAGCACCTCTTCACACCAAGGGCAGCCGGTTTTGACATAGATGATGGGCTTGATCATGCCCGCATGATGCCGCGTGACCGGCAGAGGGCAAGCTGCGTGTCCGGGATTCGCGGTTGACCACCCCCCTGCCCTGTTTAATCTCCGCACGCTGTTTTCAGAGAGCCCCCATGCTCCGACTCCCGTCCCTTTGACCAGACACCCGAATGCGCCATTTTCGTCCACAGAATGCGCTCAAGGAAACGTTCCACCGGACGGAACGCTTGAAAGTGATCTCCCGCACGCCATCAGGGCCTGCCGGAGTGAGCTTTGAGCCGGCCGGGCCATTCAGGCCTAGCTTTGAAAACCGCAGCAGCCCGTGGTGGCGCTGTGGCAGGCCGCAAGTGCGGTCTGCCGTGTGCCGCGAGGCCGTGGAAGTGGCACGTCGCCCGTTCCCGCCCGCCGCCCCCTCCAGCGCCCCGGCCCTGCCTGAACACGCCCAACACCGCTACACATCAATACACCATGTCCGATCA
>JAJTDU010000167.1 GCA_021298725.1 Verrucomicrobiaceae bacterium
GGACCAACGGCCACGGCGTGGATGCGGTGATCATCTGTGTGGGCGGCAAATCAAGCGGCCCAGCGGATCAGGCCATCGCTTGTCTGCGGGATCGCGGCGTGATGGTGATCACGGGCATTTACGATGCCGAACTGTCCTGGAAGACGGCCTACATGAAGGACATTCAAGTGCGCTACTCGCGTAGCTATGGACCTGGCCGCTACGATCCGCAGTACGAGTGGGGCGGGAAGGATTACCCCATCGGCTACGTGCGCTGGACAGAGAATCGGAACTTTGAGGCGTGTTTGGAGCTGATGCGCACGGGGCAGCTTGATTTGAAACCTGTGACGACGCGGCGAGTGAGTTTTGAGAGTGTGTTGGAAGTTTATGACAAGCTGGAGAGTGAGCTTGGCGTGGGGATTGAGTATTGTAGTCCCGGCTTTAGCCGGTCTGGGGAGGCGGATTCTGCGGCGGAATCACGGATGTCGGACGGCCTGAAGGCGGAATTACGGAACAGCGTTGGGATGCTCGACGTCATCGGCGCAGGAAACTTCGCGCGGACGATGCTTCTGCCGCATGTGAAGGGGAAAATCGTGCTGGGAACGATTGTGAACGCCACCGGCCTCAGCGCTCGACATGTGAAGGAGAAATTCGGCTTTTCGGCAGCGGAAACGGATGGGTCGAAGGTGTTCGAGAGCAATGGTAACGCGGTAATGATCGGTACGCGGCATCGCACACGTTTGTGGAGAAACCGCTGTGCCTCACACGCGAGGAACTGGCGCAGATGGATGAGGCAATGACCTCCACCACCGGCAGCGTGATGGTGGGCTTCAACCGCCGCTTTGCACCGGCAACACTCGCGATGATGCAGACGCTGCAAAACATCCCCGGATCGAAGACGCTGTCGTTTCATGTGAATGCAGGCACTCTGGCACCGGATCACTGGTATGCGAACGTCGAGGAAAGCGGCGGTCGTGTGCTGGGTGAGGCCTGCCACTTCTTCGATTTCGCCTGCCATGTGCTTGGTAGGCCGGTCAAGGTCACGGCGCAGACAGTCGGTCGTCCGGCGGTGCCGGATTCGGTGACGGCGCAAATTGAATTCGCGGACGGATCGTCGGCGCAGATCGTTTATTCGGCGGAAGGCGACTCGGCGTTTCCGAAGGAATCGTTTCGTGTGTTCGCAAGCGGCTCTGTCGTGGAGTGCGAGAACTTCATGCGGCTCTCCATCTTCAAAAACCGCAAGCAGACGGTGAAAAAATTCGCCTCAAAGGGCCATGCGGAGGAGATGGCGGCTTGGCTGGCCTTTTTGCAGGGCGATGCCAAACATCCGCTGCCCTATGAGCAGGCGCGGCAGAGCATGCGGCTGACGTTTGCGGTGCTGGAGTCGATCCGTGAGGGCCGAGGAGTCGCGTTGTGATGAAGATCGCGTGGTATGCCCAAAGACTGCGTGCGATGAGCGCGGGCGAGATCGTGCATCGCGTGAGAGAGCGCCTAGGCAGGCGCAACGAGGCCGTGAAACTCCAAAACATCTCGCGCCGAGCGTGGGATGGCACTTTTGCCGATTTTCCGAAGCGGCCCTGGCGACAGCAGGTGCCGCCGGACTTGCGCAAGCAACTGGCCGCCGATGCGGAGAAGCTGGTGCGCGGCGAGTGGGAGCTGTTTGGTTGGAAAAGCGTCGAGATCGGCGCGCCGCCCTGTTGGCATCGCGATGCGACGCTGGGCGTGGTGATTGATCCCGCCACGCCGTCGCGAAAACTAGATCACCGTCATCTGCCGCATGATGCGGATGCACGCGCCATCTGGGAGATCAACCGCTGGTCTGAAATGACGCGCATGGCGATGCACAGTGCGCTCAACGGCGACGTGCATGCCATTCGCGTCTCACAGCTCTGGCTTGAAGACTGGTGCGACCGCAATCCGCCCGGCTATGGCATCAATTGGACCAGTCCGCTCGAAGCAGGGCTGCGTTTGATGAATTTCTGCTGGTTCGACGCGCTCGTGCGCGGCTGCAACGACCCCGCACTGGCACGGCGGCAGGACGAGCTCACGGCTCGCATTGTGCCCGTTCACGCGTGGTGGGTGTGGCAGCGGAGATCGTTCGGCTCATCGGCCAACAACCATCTCATCGGTGAACTCAGCGCCCTGGTGATGGCGATCACACGCTGGCCGTCTCTGGCGCTCATGATCTGCCCGGCGCAAAGCGTCTGGAAACTGCTGGAGCGCGAGATTTTGCGTCAATTCTCCACAGATGGCGGCAACAAAGAGCAGGCCTTGCATTATCACCTCTTTGCCTGGGAAATGAGCTGGCATGCAGGTCTGGCAGCGGATGGTTTACAAGGCGAGGTGCTCGAACGGCTAACGAAAGCGGCGCAGTACTTCGTGGATGTCGTCGAAGCGCCCGAGAGCTGGGATTTTGGCGACTCGGATGACGCGCAGGTGCTGCCGCTCACGCTGAAACGCTCCAATGCGGTCGCTGAGTTTTGCGGCTGGCTGCTGGGCCGGGCGGAAGGCGCGGCGTTGCGCTACTGGCTGGGCGAGCCACCGCAGGGCGTGAAAGCCTCCATGCGCAGCAAGTGGCTGGTGCAGCCGGAGAGCGGGCAGGCGGTCTGGCGTGATGCGCGCTGGACCGTGCGTGCCGATGCTTCGCCACTGGGTCTTGGCAGCATGGCGGCGCATGGGCACCTCGACGCGCTGCATGTGTCGCTGTGGTTTGAGCAGCATGCGCTCGTGATAGATCCTGGAACCGGTGCTTATTATGGCAACACCGCGTTGCGCTCTCGCCTCGCCTCATGGGAGGCGCATAACGGCCCCGTGCCGGTCTCAGGCCATCATACGCCACGGCGTTTGGGGCCATTTTTGTGGATGAATCATCACGCCACTCCGAAGGTGGACCTGTGCCAAGACACCTGCGTCATGAGCCTTGCATGTGACCACACTTTCGTGCAACGCGCTGTGAACGCCGCGCAGGGATATGTGGAGATTTGCGATGAGGTCGGCATGGAGGTGCCACACATCGTGTCGTGGCAACTCGCACCCGGCTGGCGCGTCGAGCGGGAGCGCAAAGACGGCTTCGTCTGCCATCATGCCGGGTCGATTTCGGTGCATGCGACGTTCAACGGAACGGCCATTGAGTCTTGGGAGATCGTGGAGCGCGAGGCATCGCCGCATTTTCGGGAGCAAGTGACGACGCAAGCCGTGGTCATCACCTTCAAAGGCACGCTAACGACCGTTTGGCGCAAAGCCGGGTGATTCAGCCATCCTCTTGAAGCAAAGCCAAGGCGCGGGAAATCATCCCGCGCCTTTTTCTTTTCCCGGGCAATGGCGCATCTTTCAAAGACCACGAAAAATTGACGCAGTTGTTGCCTTGAGCAAATCCGGGCGCTCGCCATAGAAAGCGGCTCCCAACCCACCTCAGCGACGATCATGCGACTCCAAGACCAAGTCATTCTCATCACCGGCAGCACCACCGGCATCGGCGAATTCATGGCGCGGCGTTTCGTCGCTGAAGGAGCCAAAGTCATCCTGCATGGCCGTGACGCCGCGCGTGGCGAGGCCTTGAGAAAAGAACTCGGCAGCGACAAGACAGCGTTTTGCCAGGGAAGTCTCGAAGACCCCGCTTACCCTGAAAAACTTGCCGCAGATGCCATCGCCGCCTTCGGCAAGGTCGATGCGTTGGTGAACAACGCCGCGCTAACCAGCCGTGGCCGCATCACCGAGACCGACGCGGTCTTTTTTGACCGCATGATGGCCGTAAATGGCCGTGCGCCGATGCTGCTCATCCGCGCACTGTTGCCCGAGTTGAAGAAAAACACTGGCGTGGTGCTGAACATCGGCTCCGTGCTCGCCCATTGCGGCCAAGCGAACATGCTGGCCTACTCCATGTCCAAAGGTGCCCTCATGACGATGACGCGCAATCTGGCGGACTCACTAGGCATGGACCGTGTGCGTGTGAACCAGCTCAATGTCGGCTGGACGCTCTCAGACAACGAATACCAGGTGAAACTGGGCGACGGCCTCGGCGAAGGCTGGCCGGAGCGCCTGCCGCCATCGGTGGTGCCGATGGGCCGTCTTTTGATGCCGGAAGACATCGCTGCCGCTGCCGTCTATTGGGTGGGCCGCGAGAGCTATCCCGTCACCGGCACGGTGGCTGAGTTGGAGCAGTATCCGATCATCGGCCGCTACGCGAACGCCGAGGGCGACGAGAAGAAATGACGAAATCAGAATGTCGAATGACGAATTGAAACAGAGAACCGAAAACTGAGCACAACAAGACCATGAAACTGATCCGCTTTGGCAACCCTGGAGAAGAAAAACCCGGCCTTCAACTCGAAGACGGTCGCCGCATCGACGCGAGCGCGTTTGGCAGCGACTACGATGAAAAATTCTTCGGTGGTGACGGCTTGGAACGTCTCGCCGTCTGGGCAAAGGCCAACGCCGCTTCCGCGCCGACGGTGGCTGCTGACACGCGTCTTGGCCCGTGCATCGCACGTCCGAGCAAGATCATCTGCATCGGTCTGAACTACAGCGACCATGCCAAGGAGAGCGGCATGCCGATTCCGGCGGAGCCGATTGTGTTTTTCAAGGCCACGTCGGCGATTGTCGGCCCGAATGACAACGTCGTCATCCCACGCAACTCGAAGAAGACCGACTGGGAGGTCGAACTGGCCTTCGTCATCGGTAAAAAAGCCAGTTACGTGTCCGAAGACGATGCGCTGAGCCATGTCGCCGGTTACTGCGTCCACAACGACTACAGCGAGCGCGAATGGCAGCTCGAACGCGGTGGCCAATGGGTCAAAGGCAAGAGTTGCGACACCTTCGCGCCCATCGGTCCGTTCCTTGCCACGAGCGATGAGATCCCTGATCCGCAAAACTTGAAGCTGTGGCTGAAGTTGAACGGCAAGACGATTCAAAACAGCAGCACCGCGCAGATGATCTTCGGCGTGAAGACGCTGGTGAGTTATCTGAGCCAGTTCATGAGCCTGCTTCCCGGCGACATCATCACCACCGGCACGCCTCCCGGCGTCGGTCTCGGCTTCAAGCCCGAGCCCGTCTTCATGAAGCCTGGTGACGTGATCGAACTCGGCGTCGAAGGTCTTGGCGAGCAGGGGCAGACCGCCGTTGCGGCGGGTTGATCTTCGTGCCACTTCACCTTAAACGAGCGCATGGATGAATCCTACACCCAGCGCTTCGGCGGCATCGGGCGGCTTTATGGAGCCGCCGCGTTGCCACGTCTTGCGGCGGCGCACGTCGCCATCGTCGGTGTTGGCGGCGTCGGCTCATGGATCGTGGAAGCCCTGGCCCGCAGTGGCGTTGGCGAGTTGACGTTGATCGACATGGATGATGTTTGCATCACCAACACCAACCGTCAGCTTCCCGCGCTCGCTCAGACGGTTGGCGTGACCAAAGTGGATGTGCTGGCCGCTCGTGTGGCCGAAATCAATCCCGCCTGCCGCGTGAATCGCGTGATTGAGTTCCTCACCGAGTCGAATGTGGATCGCCTGCTGGCGCCGAACTTCGATTTTGTCGTCGATGCGATCGACCGCACCTCGATTAAGGCGCTCATCATCGCCAAATGCCATGTGCGTGGCCTTCCCGTCATCACTTCTGGCTCCGCCGGTGGTCGGCGTGATCCCACGGTCATTAAAATCGCCGATCTCGGCCATGCCGGGTCCGATCCGCTGCTCCGTGGCGTGCGTCAGTGCCTGCGGCGAGATCATGGCTTTGCCAAAAGCGAGCAGCACCGTCCCGTGACGATGAATGTGCCCTGTGTTTTCTCCACCGAGAAGCCGATTTACCCATGGGCAGATGGCTCCTGTTCCCTCGAACCCGAGCAAGGTGCCGAAAGCGGCCTCCGCCTCGACTGCGCTGCTGGTTTCGGTGCCGCAACGTTTGTCACCGGTGCCTTTGGCTTCATGCTCGCTGCGGAAGTGGTGAGAGAGCTGACAAAAACGAAAGCGTGAACATGCACGAGTGCAGGTGACGCATTCATCGCGGCCTGCCGCCACGATTCAGTTCGTCAAAGACCACGTCGAAGGCCGCGGCGAGTGCCTGCCAATCTGCCGCGGATGTTTGCCAACCGCCGCTGACGCGCACCACGCGTTTCAACTCCTCTGCGCTGGCTCCCAGGGCACTGACAACGACAGACGAGCCCTCCTTGCCTGAGCTGCACGCCGAGCCGGTCGAGATGCTAAAGCCGCGCCGCGAGAGAGCCGTGAGCCATTTCAGATTGTGATGCGCGGGCATGACCATCAGCACCGTGTTCCAGAGACGCGGCGCGGCTTCGCTGATCACACGCAAGCCGTCGAAACGCGAGCGCAAGGTGGCGATGAAATCATCGCGCCGCTGGCTTTGGTCGGTTTCGATTTCACCGAGATCAGGTGTGATCGTCTCCAAGGCCGTCACCATCGCCTCAATGGCCGGATAATTTTCGGTTCCGGCCCTGCGGCCGCTTTCCTGCGGTCCGCCGCGCATGAAGTGGAGTCGTGAATCTTCCGCAGGCAGTACGAGAAAGCCGCAGCCCTTTGGGCCGCCGAATTTGTGGGCACTGCCGGTGATGAAGTCGCATTCGCCGAGGTTGGCGGCATCCCGTTTGCCAATCCACTGCGCCGCATCGGTGTGAAATGGCACGCTTTGTTCGCGGCAGAGCGCGGCGATCTCGCTCCAGGCCTGCAATGCGCCGCTTTCGTTGTTGGCGGCCATCACGGAGACGAGTGCGGGTCGTTGGGTGCTGATCAAAGCCTTCACTGCCTCAGGTTCGACGATGCCATTCGCATTCACAGGCAAATCCAATGCGTTGCGTGATGGCATGCGAACGCTGGGATGCTCAATCGCCGAAATGGCCACCGCATCGCGATAAAGGCTGGACGGGTTGTGCCAGTGCTGCGCGCTCGCCAGCAGCCACGCTTCACGCGCCGCCGGGTGCAGTGTGGTCGTAGCGTTGTGGTCAAAGTAACCGTTCATGAGGCAGGCTTGAACCGCGAGGGAAGCGGGATGTGCAGGATCATCAGCACGAACGCGAGGGCGATGTAGGGCAGCCAAGCTTCGATCCGACCGCTGGAACTGACGCCGTTGACGAAGCCGAGCGCTCCAATGCCTTCGCTCAGCGCAAAGACCACCACATTGCCCGCGATAAAACGGCCACGATGCGCCGGATCATCCAAACTGAGGGTGCCAGCGGCAAAACCGCCGAGCAAGAGCTTGCGCAGCACAAAACTCAAGGCCGCCGCGCTGCCAGCCGTCAGGGCGATGATGTTACTGAAGCTCGAAGTGTCGGCTTTGCCGGGTGCAAAGCTCATCAAGTTGATCATTCCCGCATAGACCAGAAGCGAGGTGCATAAGGCTCCCCAGATGATGAAGACGATGAGTTGGACGGGCTTCATGGCTGGATCGTGATGCGTTGCGGATGCGTGTAAACATTCATGGTTTCACCTCGCAGGAAGCCGATGAGCGTTTGATGGGCCTCCTGGGCAAAATCGACGGCGAGGCTGCTCGGAGCCGAAATGGCCGCGACGAGCGCGATGCCGCCGGCGAGGGCCTTTTGGATGATCTCAAACGACACACGACCGCTGACGAGGAGGATGTGCTGGTCGAGCGGCAACAGGCCGTGCATGAGCGCATGGCCCAGAATCTTATCCAACGCGTTGTGGCGGCCCACGTCCTCGCGCAGGACGAGCAGATTGCCTGAGAGATCGAACAGGCCGCTGGCATGCAGGCCGCCGGTTTTGGCAAACGTCTCCTGTGCGGCCCGCAGCTTGTCGGGCAGGCTGGCGATCAGGGCAGGGGAGACCTGCCAATCGCCCTTCACAGCGGGAAATTGCTGAAACACGCTCTCGATGCTCGTCTTGCCGCACAGGCCGCAGCTTGAAGCGCTGAAGACATGACGTGTGAGCGAGTCCCAGTTCACCACTGCGCCGCCGAGCAGCACATCGACGATGTTGCCGTGCTTGTTGCCAGT
>JAJTDU010000168.1 GCA_021298725.1 Verrucomicrobiaceae bacterium
AAGCGGCGGAATGCCGCGCTCTTTGAGGGCATCAACCGGTTTGCAAAACATGGGGGCGCTCTGGTTCGGATATTCTGCCTCAACTCCAATCCGCGCTGGGGTGACATGGAGCTGTCACTCCAGCTTCAAAGCTATCTGCGCGAACGCGGCACACCGACGGATATCGTCTCGTGCGAGGATAATCTCATCGGCACCTGGCACGCGCTCGCGGCTTGCACGGCGGTGCTGTGCGTGCGTATGCATGCGGGCATCACCGCCTATCTGACGGGCGTGCCCTTTGCGCTCGTCGAGTATGAACGGAAATGCACGGACTACCTCGATGACATCGGTCAACCTGCATCGCTGCGCCTCGGTGGAGATTTGAGCGACCCTGCGCAGGTCGAGCAAGTCATCGACCGCCTGTTCCGTCGCGAAGGCCAGCCATCGCTCGCACCGCAGACGTACTCCAGCGAAGCGGCTATGAACTTCACGCGCGCGCCGTGGGCTGTGAACGCCTGATCTCCCGCCGGGTGACAAAGATGACGGCGAACAAAAAAAGCCACGCTGCGAATGTCCTGCCACCAGTGAGGTAGAATATGCGGATCTGGTCCGTCAGGCCCATGAAGACGAACGGGTAAAGAAACAGCCCGGCCACGGAGCCGCGACGAAATGCGCGATACAGCAGCGTCGCGACGCAGCCGAATAACACCCAGAACACCAGCGCGCCGGGCACGCCGTAGTCGGTGAAAGTGACGAAGATGCCGGTGGGATTGTTGAATTCCGGGTTGCCAGCCTCCGCTACAATAATGCTCACGAGCGCCGCCGGCGCATCACTGCCACCGAGACTATCGCGCAGCGCGTCGCCGATGATCGGGAAGCGCCAAAGCCACTCGAGCGTGGCGTAGGGGAAGCCGAGGGGGCCTAGCTCTTGCCACAGCATCGCTCCGTTGTTCAGCGAGGTGACGTAGTAGCCGGATAAACGCACCAGCGTGAACCACAGCAGCGAAGTCTCGCCCTGTTCGGAGTAGTAGCCCCAGGAGCGAAAGTATTCGCTGAAGGTGAACAGCGAGTACAAGACGATCAAACCGACGAACGGCGCAAAATTCACGAGATGCCGCGCAAACCCTGCTCGCAGCCCGCGAAGCTGAAACCACAGCACCGTGCCGGGTAGCATGAGCTCGATCAAAGCGAGGCGTTCGGCCAAAAAGACTGCGCGCATGAGCGTGAGGAAGAACAACAGCCCCAAAGGCCACCGCACCTTCTTCCAGCCGAGTTGACAAGAGAGAAAGACTCCCGCGAGCCCGACGCCGATGCCGACTTGCGTGAGGCTGGTAATGCCTGTGATCGCCGCGTCCTTGCGCAGTCGGATCAATTCATAAATGGCACCCGAATCCCCCCTCAACACCGCCGGAATGATGCCGAGACCAGCTTGCTTCAAGATGGCGCCAAACCAAACCGTGTAGGCAAAAACGGTGACAATGAGGCCACAGTAGAAAAGTCGCGTGAGCATGGTCCACCTCGGTGTGGCTAGTGTTTCGGCACTGGAAGGTCGCACCAATCCACGATCCAAAAAAACAGCCAGAAGGCAGCCAATGGAAAACGCGAGCGCCACCCACAGGCACAGCGCTAGATCATCATCTGTGAAAAATTTCGGCAAGCGCCAGTAGAGCTGATAATCGGCTTCAGGAATCAGCCATGTCACAAAGGCGATCAGCACAAGTGGGATGACGAGGATCCAAAACGGATTCAGCCACCAAATCGCAGCGCGTGTTGCCTGCGCTTTCATTTAGGCACCTCCACAGCACACAGGGATACTTGCTGAAAGGGGTTCAGCTTGGCACGCCACAGCAGCACAAAGACCGCAGCCGTGATGAAGACCTCCGTCGTTAGCACGGCCCACGCGGCACCGAGGGCACCGTGAATCGGAATGAAAAGGAGCACCAACACCACATCCATAGCCGCGCCCCACATGACGATGCGATTATACGTGCGCTCCATGCCAAGCGGAAACATCCAGCGGATGCCCAGCACGCTGTTCACGGCCGAAAACGGGCATACAAGGCCCAGAATGCGCAGCACCGGCACCGCAGCCTCATAGCCTTTGCCAAACAGCAAATTCACAAACCACGGCGCGGCGAGTGTAAGGCTCAAACCGAGGCACATGCCGATCAGTGCGACCATCACGGTGCCACGGCGCACGGTTTTCCTCGCAGCGGGATAATCATGTTTCACCAGATGCGTGAGCCGCGGATACAGCACCTGATTGACCGGCCCAGTGAGGCTCAGAATGCCGCGCATCAACCGCTCAGGCCCGCCATAGAAGCTGACTGCTGCGGGAGTCGTCATGAGACCGAGAATGAAACTGTTTGCCTTGGCATAGACATTCACGACGGCGACGAAGAGGAAGAACTGCCACGCATCCTTCAATGTGGCCCACGCGCGAGTCAGTGAGCACAGACCGGCGCTGACTTGGCGATACATCATTCGCAAAGAGATGAGCAACGACAGTGTGATGCTCGCCGCCTGAAAAATCAGCACAGCAGCGGCATCATCCGGAGATTTGATCCAAAGAAACACGCTGACGACGAAGAGCAGCCGAAACACCACATCCAGGACCGCCGGCAGGCGCATGCGCTCAATACCCTGAAAATACCACAGCGGGCTCAAACCCTGTGCCACCGCGATCCACAGCGCACCGATGAGCAGCAGCGGGTTCGCGCGAAACGCGGGGATCACCAGCCATAAAACAACCGAAATGGCTGCTGCGATGCCACAGAGCAGTATTTTACCCCCCATGACCTCCGCCACGATCTGGCGCAGCTTTTCTGGCTGTTCCATGTGCCGCGCCACCTCACGCGTGGCGGAATAGGCAAAGCCATACTCGACCAACAGCCCCAGCCAGATCGCCGCTGTCTGCGCGAAAAGCACCATGCCCCAGGCATCCGGCCGCAGCACACGCGCGAGATACGGGATGAGCACCAGCGGCAACAGCGCGTTGGCAATAGTCACGCCGTAAAGTGCCAGCGCATTCTGCACAAGCTTCTGGCGCAGGAGTTGGATGATTTTGCTCATGTGTAGGAGCCGTAGCTGCCGTACCCGATCGGCCCGCTCGAAACCTGATTGAGCACAAAGCCCGCAGGGCGCTTCCCAGCGGCCTTGGTGAGCTGATGCAGCGCGCGTGCCACCGCAGAACCAGGCGTCTTGGCCGCACGCACCACCAGCACGGTATGCTCGACGTGACTGCTCATGCGCAGCGCATCGCTCACGGCTAAAATCGGCGCACTATCGATCACCACACGATCATACTCCTTCAATGCGTCCTCCAGCATCGCTTTGAGCTTTGGCGAGGCCAATAACTCGGCCGGTCCGGCGATGGCCGTGCCAGCAGTGAGCACGTAGAGCTTGTCGATCTTTGCAGCCTGCACAGCATCCCCCAGCGAAAGCTTGCCCTTCACCACATCAGCCAATCCAGGCCTCTCTTTGCCGAACAACTGTCCGCCGATGCTCGGCATGCGCAGATCGGCATCGATCAGCAGTGTGCTGTGTCCTTCCAAGGCGAGTGCGGCAGCAAAGTTCACCGCACAGAAGGTTTTCCCTTCACCAGGAACCGCACTGCAAAACATGAACGAGCGCCCTGCATCACACAGCGCCGCTCGCAGAGAGCGTAGCGACTCGGCGGCGAGTGTGCGCGGATTATCGACAAGGTAGATGTGATGATCGCCGCGCTTCATGCGCACTTTTTGGATAACGCCGACCGCAGGAATGACAAGTTGATGCTCCGCATCTTCCACATTCATGAACGGAGCCTTGAACACCGCGGGGATCACGCAAACGACCATTCCGCAGGCCAAGCCAAGAAAGAGCGAGATCGCCAGCGCCATGCTTTTTTTCGGGCTTACTGGCCGATCAGGCACCGTGGCTGGCTCGACGATGCGAATGGCTCCTTGCTCCACGCCTTGCACGATCTGTGTTTCCTTGAGCTGTTTGAGCACCGCTTCATGCATCACACGATCAGATTCCACTTCGCGGCTCAGCGTGTTGTATTGAATGGAGATCTTATTGAGGTCGAGCGCCTTGATTTCTTGCTCCTGAAGCGCTTTGACAAGTTTTTGCTCTGTTTCCTTCGCCGCCGCGAGTGAGGCCTTCACCACCTCTGCCGCGTCCTGCGTGGCTTTGCTGAGGGAGAGCTTGAGTTTGTCGATCTCGCTCTGTGCCTGGAGGTATCTGGGGTTCTTGGAGTCGTAGCGCTCCCCGAGGCTTGCCAGTTCCGCTTCCTGCTCGGCGATGCGTTGCTTGAGTGTGACCATGTCCGGTGTGACGGCACTTCCCGTGAGTGCGGTCACATCCGACTCGATTTTCATGCGCACGCTGCGCGCTTCGCTGAGGCTCTTGTTCAAATCCTGCAAGGTGGCCACCACGATGTTTTGCGTCTGTTCGAGCGATACCGCGCGCTTCTCCTCACGGTAAGCCTGCAGCTTCTGCTCGGAGGCTTCGAGTTGCTTCTTCAAGCGTTCCGCTTCGCTCACCAGATGCCCATAAATCGGCTTCGAAGCCGCCAGCTTTTGCTCGAGGATGAGCTGCGTGTATTCCGAGACGACAGCCAGACTGATGTCGCGCGCCAACTCTGCATTTTGGCCGCTGACAGTCACATCGATGAGTCTCGTGCCTCGGCGTAGCGCAACTTTCACACGATCACTCATGGTTCGTATCAGCCCTGCCTCGGTGAGTGGCTCCTTGTCCTCTTTTTTGATCAAACCATTCAGCGTGCTCATCAAACCGCCCTTTTCCCCCGTGAAGCGCGCGTCTTCCTCGAACTTGACCACCTTGGCCACGCGCAGCAGCAAAGCCGTGCTCGCCAGATTTTGCTCAATGGTCTTGAGAACCTCCACCGTCTTCAAATCTTCCCGCACCGCATCCTGCACACTCACCACAGCCTGCGTCGTCTGCTCGACCTGCACAACAGTGCGCGCCTCAAACACCGCTGGTGTCAGCTTCAGATAAACAAACCCAAGTGCCAAGGCAGCCAACGCAAAAACCATCAACCACCAAATCCTTCGCCGTATCACGCCCAAGATCGTTCCCATGTTCCACCCGAAAGAAGGGTCTAATGAACTCTCAGCGACGGAGGGCGGGGCATTGGAAATCATAAAGATGTTTAACGTGACCCATTCATTTCAATCTGTCCATCGTAAGAACAACCGTAGTTGATTGGCAGGATTTCAGAGCATTTGGACAATTCATCAAGGTGCTTTTTAGAGCCCTGGCAAATGACCGCTTATTCCCTTATCTCCTGATCTTACATTCTAGAGCACTGAGGTACTAAAGCATCGCTGCACCAGTGTAGGGTGGGTTCATGGCTTTTTGCCTCCTTTTTTCCCACCTTTGCCGCCGCCCTTCTTGGCTGGCCTCTTGTTGGGATCGTAGTTCGGATTGGGTTGTGGCATTTCGGCTCCGACTTCGCTCAAATAGTCCGCTAGCTGTGTGGCGAGCGTTGAGGCGAGTTCGGGCTTGGCTGAGGCGAGGTTCTTGAACTCGCCGATGTCGGCTTGGAGGTCGAAGAGATGGTTTTCACCCGTTTCGTAGAAGTGGATGAGCTTCATGTGGCCGCTGATGATCGCGCTGTGCGGTGAGTCGCCTTGATAATGTGGGAAATGAAACACGAGAGGCTCGCGTGGTCGTTTCACGGGGGCGGATGAGCCGCTGAGCAGGTGCGTGAGGTCGCCGCCTTCGAGTTGTTTTGGCAGCGGCGCCTTCACACCGGCCCAACGGCAGAAAGTCGGGAAGAAATCGTAGCCGACGACTCGCTGGTGGCACCACGAGTTTGGAGCGATGCCGGGTCCGCGGATGATCAAGGGCACGCGAATGCCGCCTTCCCACACGTCGCCTTTGCCACCATTCAGCGTGCGGCGATTCGAGCCGCCGTTGTCTGACATGTAGATGACGATGGTGTTCTTCGAGAGGCCCATGGCGTCCACTTTCGCCAACAACTCACCGACACCGCGGTCGAGGTCTTCGGCGATGGCGGCGCGGCCGATTTCCTTGTCGTTTGCGCCGGAGACGAGCTTCCGATATTTCTCCAGCAGCGCGGGTGTCGCGTTCTCGGGATAATGCAGCGCGTTGTAGCTCATCTGGATAAAGAAGGGTTTCTCAGCGGCCTGACTCCGCTTCATGAAATCCACCGCACGCGAGCCCATGCCAAAGATGTCCACCG
>JAJTDU010000017.1:0-35069 GCA_021298725.1 Verrucomicrobiaceae bacterium
ACCCGCCTGCTTGACACCGCCCCCTCCTTCCCCCGACTTACTGCCCCCTCAAAACCTGCCATGCCCCGCCGAATCACCTACCGCGACGCCATCCGTGAAGCCCTCGATGAAGAAATCGCCCGCGACCCCATGGTCGTGGTCATGGGGGAGGAAGTCGCACAATACAACGGTGCCTATAAAGTAACCCAGGGCCTCTGGGACAAATGGGGTGACAAACGCCTCGTGGATACCCCCATCAGCGAGGCTGGCTTCATCGGCATGGGCATCGGTGCGAGCATGCTCGGCGTGCGTCCGGTCATGGAGCTCATGTTTTGGAGCTTCTACACCGTCGCCTGGGACCAGATCGTCAACAACGGTGCCATGGTCCGCTACATGTCCGGCGGCAAGATCAACTGCCCCATCGTCATCCGCGGCCCTGCCAACGGCGGCACCAGCGTCGGCGCGACCCATTCCCACACGCCGGAAAACATCATGGCGAACTTCCCCGGCATGAAGTGCGTCTGCCCCAGCAACGCCTACGATGCCAAGGGCCTCATGAAGGCCGCCATTCGTGACAATGACCCCGTCATGTTCATGGAGAGCACCAAACTCTACGGCGAAGAATGGGACGTGCCCGCCAACGAGGAAATCCCCGGCGGCGACCTCTTCATCCCCCTCGGCCTCGCCGACGTGAAACGCGTGGGCACCGACATCAGCCTCATCGCCCACGGCAAAGCGGTGATCACCTGCCTCGAAGCCGCTCGCATTCTCGAAGAAGAGCACGGCATCCACGCCGAGGTCGTCGATCTCCGCACCATCCGCCCGCTCGACGAGGACACCATCCTCGAATCCGTCGCCAAGACGCACCGCGCCATCTACGTCGAAGAAAACAAGCCCTATTGCGGCATCGGAGCCCAGATCGCCTACATGATCCAGGAGCGCATCTTCGACGAACTCGACGCCCCGGTGCAGCGCGTGTGCAGCCTTGACGCCCCCGCCATCTACAGCCCACCGCTCGAAGCGATCCAGCTCCCGACCGCCGAGGTCGTCGTCGCCAAAGCCTTGAGCATTTGTTAAATTGGACCCACCATGAAATTCACCCAGGTCTTCAAGAAAGTGCCAGAAGGCTACGTCGGCTTCGTCGAAGAGCTGCCCGGTGCCAATACCCAGGGCACGACTCTCGATGAAACCCGCGCCAACCTGCGCGAGGCTATGGAGCTCATCATGGAGGCCAACCGCATGCTTGCTGAGAAGGAGATCGGCAGCGACGAGGTTTACCGCGAAACCATGCTCCTCGCTGCTGCGTGAATGCGGCAACCATTCAGTTTATGTCAATCGTGCCACCCGCAAAAGCTCCTCGGTGCCGCGTCACCGCGAGATCAACGACTTCCTTGTGAACAAAATCTGCAAAGACCTCGAAATCCCCCGCCCCTAACCTTTCTTCCTGCCATGCCTAAATTCATCGAAATGCCCAAGCTCAGCGACACCATGACCGAGGGAACCCTCGCCAAATGGACTGTCAAGGAAGGGGACAAAGTCACCGTCGGCAAGGCCATCGCTGACATCGAGACCGACAAGGCCACCATGGAGTACGCCAGCCCGTTTGAAGGCGTTCTGCACAAATTCATCGCGCTACCCGGCGGCAAAGTGCCGCTCGGCTCTCCGCTGGCGGTCATTCTTGAGGAAGACGAGGCCGCTCCCGCCAATCTCGACGAACTCATCGCCAAAGCCCAGTCCGCCGCAGCTCCGGTGCCTGCTGCTGAGAAAAAACCATCTGCGACCGCCGCCAAGGCCGCAAGCGCTGGCCCGCGCCTCCCGCAAGCTCCGCAACACAAGAGCCGTGCCGCCGCCGCGAACTCCAATATCCGCGTCAAAGCCTCCCCACTTGCCAAAAAGATCGCTGCAGAACGTGGCGTGGACCTCAGCGCGCTCGTCGGCTCAGGTCCGGGAGGTCGCATCGTCCGTGAGGATGTCGAAAACGCCCCGGTCGGTGGTTCCAGTGCCCGCGTCGCTGCCACACCGGCCATCCGCCCGACTTTTGGCCCCGAAGACGAGCGCGTTCCCACCAGCAGCATGCGCAACATCATCGCCGAACGCCTGCTCGCCTCGAAGACGCAGATCCCACATTTCTACCTCCAGATGGAGGTCGATGCCGCGCCGCTCATGGAATTCCGTGCGCATCTCAACGCCACCAATGAAAAAACCGGCGGCGTGAAGTACACCGTCAACGATTTCATTCTCAAGGCGGTCGTCCGTGCCGCGCAGGCTCAGCCCGCCATCAATGCCGCGTGGGATGGCGATGCCATCGTGAAATTCAAATCCGTCGGCCTCAGCGTCGCCATCGCCATTGATGACGGTCTCGTCACCCCGGTCATCAAGCAGGCAGAAAAGAAAACACTGCTCGAAATCAGCCAGAGCGTCAAAGACCTCGCCGGCAAGGCCAAGACCAAAAAACTGAGCCCAGACGACTTTGCCGGTGGCACCATCACCGTGTCGAACTTGGGTGCCTATGGCATTGACCAATTCGCTGCCATCATCAATCCGCCGCAGGCTGCGATTGTCGCCATCGGCAGCATCCGCAAGGCTCCCGTCGTGGATGACAAGGGCCAGATCGTCGTCGGCCAGCGCATGTGGGTCGGTCTCAGCGGCGATCATCGCGTCGTCGATGGCGCTGTCGCCGCCACCTTCCTCGCCGAAATGCGCAAGCTGCTGGAAAACCCGGCGCTCATGCTGGTGTAGTCCATTCCAGCCTCAAGCGGCATCCACGCCTGGCGAGGATGCCCCCACGAGGCTGAGAAAAATCAGCACGCAACCTCAGTTCAAAAACGCCAGCGGTCTCACACTGAGCTGCTGTTGGCAGGTTTGCTCTGCCCGATGCCGCCACTCAGCGTTGCGAGATCTTGCCGGCATTGAGCAGCTTTTCGAGATTCTCATCTGCTTTCACGCCTTTTTTGATGGCCTCGTCGTATTCGACGCGGGCCTTCTGCCACTGCGGTGGGTCCCAGGTGACGTAGAGCACCGCTAGATTGAAGTGCGCTTCACCATAGGCCGGATCAATCGCCAGTGCGGTCTTGAACTCGCGCTCGGCACGCTCCATCAGGCTCATTTTGGTGGCGATGATGCCGAGGTAGTGCCTGCCGCTGGCGTTGTTGGGACGTTTGGAGAGGCTTTTCTCAAAGTAGGTCATCGCATCCTTCCAGCGCTCCTGCTTGAAGTAGGTGACACCGAGGGAGAAGGCGGCGGGTTCGTTCGCCGGGTCGTAGGCCAGCGCTTTTTGCAGGGCCACCTCGGCGTCTGCATGCTTGTCCTCACGCTGGCGTGTCATGCCTAGGCCAATGAGGGCGGACACGTTTTTCGGTTCAGCGCGCAATGCGTCCTGGTAGAGTTTTGCCGAAGTTTCAAACTCCTTGTTCATGTAAGCCTCGTTGGCCTGCATGATGAGGGTTTCAGCGGTGCCAGGAGCGGGTGGCGCGGCTTTCTTGTCGCTGTCCGGTGAAGCGTTGGCGATGAGCGTGGCCTGCACACCCTTCGGGCCGAGCAACTCACGCACCACGGGGTCAGAGAAGAGCTTTTCCTCGTCGGGAGTCAGCGTCATGCGCGCGTTTTTGAGCTCTTCGACCTGCTGGATGAGATCATTTGAAGCACTCTCCATTTTTTGCAGTTCGGCAATCATGAGATCCTTCGCGGCCTGCTGGCGGTGCTGGGCGCGTAGCTGACGCATGATGATGGCACGGAGCATTTCATTCTCCTGCGTAAGTTCGGGCGTGGCGGCCATCTTGGCATCCATGGCAGCAGGCATTTCTTTCAATTGCTTCGTCAACTCGGCCACCTGGGTCTGGTAGGCAGCGCTTTCCTGGCGCAGCGTGGCAAGCTGGCTCTGCAAGCCCGTCAGCTGGCCGCGCAGCGCGACGATCTCCTGATCTTTGCGGCTCACATCGGCCTTCAGGGTGACCACCTGCTGCTGCACCTCGCCAAGTTCCTTCTTCAAACGCTCGTTTTCCGCGACGAGGCGCTGCATCTCGGCACTGCCGGTCTTTTTCTTCAACTCGTCCACCTCTGCCTGCAAACCGAGACTGCGGGCGCTGGCGGCATCACGGTCCTTCACCGCCACATCGCGCTCCTTGACGGCGGAATCGCGTTGTTTCACGGCCTCATCACGCTCTTTGAGCCTTTGATCACGCTCCTGCTCGATGGCAGCGATGCGCGCGGAAGACGCCGCCAGTTTTTCGGAGGCATCTTTCGCTGCGGCCTCGGCGGCGATGAGACGCTGGCCGTTTTTCCGCACCTCCAGCTCCACCGCCATTTTTTCCTCCATCAGCTTGTCGAGCTGGCCCTGGGCCGCGCGGCCTTCCTCCACGTCCTTGGCCATTTGCATGATGCCCTGCTCCATGGCGGCGGCTTTTTTACCCAGCGCGTCGTTTTGAGCGCGGGCGGTGGTGATCTCGCCGGAGGCCCACTGGTACCACTGCTGCCATTTGCCGAGGTCGAGCTGATACTGGTTGTTCTGCGTCTCCAGCTCAAGGATGCGCTTTTTATGCATCGCCTCCCACTGGCTGAGCATATCGTTCAAGCTGGGCAGAGAACCCAGAGTGGAAGGCACGGACGGCGCTGTTTGGGGCAGAATGCCCGGAGCTGGCACACCGGCGGCCGCAGGGAGATAACTCGGCGCAGCAGGTGTCTGCAGCTGCGGTGTCAGTGCCATCGCTGGTTCGGCGGTGGCCTGAGGCTGGGAAAGTCGCATCTGGATGCGGCCGAGCGCGTCCTGGATCTTCTGCTGGCGGCTGGCCCGCATCTCCGGCTGCCAAGTTGGGTAATTGCGGGCGATGCTGTCCATGATCTCTCCCGCCTGCTTGAACTTCGACTGTGCCTGGGGGAAATCCCCGGCGGCCTCCAGCTTCACGGCCTCATTGTTGAGCACAAAGCCGCGGAAGTACTGGTCGGCCACCTCGCTGCTGGCGTCGATGGACTGGGCATTCATCACCGGGGCAGCCAGGGCAAGCGCTGCCAGGAGTGTGAAAACAAAAAGAAGACGGTTCATGGTATTTTTCGGGAAGGGACGCGAGTTTACCGCCTGGCGAGGAGCTTGTAAATGGCCTTGGCGCTTCCTCAGGCCCGCCGCTGCCGCAGCACGGCTACCCACCGGTCCACTGATTTCCCCGGCGCATCATTCAAAGCTCTGCTGGCTTTGTTGCGCTTGTTGCTCACCACCTCCATCCCCAGCGCCTCCAAAGCACGCAGCGCAAGCCGGTGCTCCACATCAAAATAGCTCGTGATGACCAGCATGCCGTCAGGTCGCAGTTTGGCGATGCCTTGGTCAAAAATCTTCTTCCACAGCTCTTGCCCGTGCCAGAAGTTCTGATGGCGGAGGAAGACCATGTTGAAGTCATCCCCGAGCGTCTTGTGTTGGTCGATCTTCGTGGCGTCCTCGATCAAAAACTCCGCCGGGAGATGCCCGTGCGTCTCGCGAGCCTGCCGGATTTCACGAATGCGGATGTCCGCGCCCACCATTTCCACCGCGCCGCCCTGCGTGAGGTCAGAACCGACCTTGATCAGAGTCTCCGCCTCATCGCAGCGCCCGCAGGCCAGATTGAGAATGCGCATGCCATCCTTTCCCGCCGGCAAATGCGGAGCGAGGGAGTCATGGAGCAGCGTTTGCAGCTTCGCCATGTCTTCCTGGATGGGTTGTGGGGCTTGGGGGAGGTCCATCTGGATCAGCGTCGGAACGGTGCGGCGGGTGCGCCTGCGCCGTAGAAAAAGGTCGCGGTAGGATTGTCCTTTCACGCATAGCGAACACTTTCCGGCTCCGCAACCGCCTTGGCGGAGACACGGACGGTTTCATCCTCGACTTTGGACTCCGCAGGCTGCCACTGGCCGTCGGTGGTGGCTCACCCGAAGTCGGTCAGGTCGTCATGATTTCATTGGCGTGGTTTAGAAGCGGCTTGTCAACCTCTCCCACGCTCGGTTTGCTCCACGAATGTCAGCCGCACTTTTCGCCGCCGGTCTGGGGGATGTGATCCGCACATGCTACCTGAACGCCGCCTACCGTGTGCTCTGCGAGACCACACAGCCGGTCCCCATCATCCTGGCCTCGCATAACCCCTTCGCGGTGGAGATCTTCCGGCATCATCGCAATGCGAAATACTTCATCCTCTACGATCTGGCGCACAAGTTTGAGGAGTTCTTTAACGCCGGACTGCGCGGCGTGGACATCAATCGTGCTTTGTGCGATTTCGCGGGCGTTGATCATGCGGAATTGATCCGTGGCAGCTCAGACGGGCATTCCCCGGTGTTTGACGCACCGGATGAGGTGGATTCACAGGGACACATCGTTTTCCAGCCCTTCGCGGGAAACGCCTCACCGCTCGCTACCGCCGGAGTTGATCGAAAAAACCGTTCAGGTCCTGCGCCAACTGCCGTGCCAGGTGTTTGTCGTCACACGGAGTTATGTCCGTCCCGGTTTGAAGGAAAAAACGATCCATGCGGTGGAAGACGCTCGCAGCTTGGAAGGTGGGAACATCACCGTGCTCGATAGCCTCACTGTGCCCGCGACGCTGAATCTCATCAAAAGCTCTCGCGCCTATGTGGGAAGCTGGAGCAGCCTGCAGCAGGCGGCTTGGCTCGAAAACAAGCCGGTCGCGGTCTTTTATCCGGTCAACTACATCGCCATGCAAAAGCACTCCGCCTACTCCTTCGGCATGGGCCGTGAAAACACGATGGGCTGCGAATATCCGCAGGTGGATGCCGCGTTGCTTGAAGCATTTTTACGGCGCTGGTGACTTGGGCAATGGCCTGGAAAAAACTGGAATCCCGGCTTGCCTTTCGTTATTTTCAGATTTTAATGAAATTGTGAGCAATAAAAATCCAAGCTGGGAAATGGCACGCGACGAGTTCGTGGCCCAGTGGGGTTCGCTCGGCACGCAGTGGGGCATCAATCGCACGATGGCGCAGATTCACGCCCTGCTCATGACCGCGCCAGAGCCGATGTGTACTGACGAGGTCATGGAAAAGCTAGAAATCAGCCGCGGCAATGCCCACACGAACCTCAAGGATCTCGTCGGCTGGAATCTCGTGCGCATCATCACCAAGAAGGGCGACCGCAAGGAGTACTTTGAGGCTGAGAAGGATGTGTGGAAGATTTTCATCACCATCTCGAAGGAGCGGAAACGCCGCGAGATTGAGCCTGCCATCCACCTGCTGCGCGACTGCGCTGACCGCACGAAAGACGAAGCGGCCGGGCCTGGGCGCGCTTTCCATCAGCAGATGAAGGACCTCGACGAGTTCCTCAGCTTCGGCGTCAAAGTCGCCGACACCGTGATCACCATGAAGCACGCCTCCGCCCTCCAGTGGGCCATGCGCCTCCTCGGCTAATCTTTTCATGCCCTTATGTTTCATTATTTACTGAAAATTCAGAACAAACCCAAACCACACAACACCATGAACGAAACCGTCATCAGCTACACCCTCTACCTCATCCTCGCCGTCAGCATGACGGTCTGGGTGGCGCGGACACTCCACAAAAACGGCCGCATCTTCCTCGTCGATTGCTTCCACGGAAACACCGAACTCGCCGACAGCGTCAATCACCTGCTCCTCGTCGGCTTCTACCTCATGAACATCGGCTTCGTGTCGCTGTATCTCAAAACAGCAGATGAAATCGCCGGTGCTCGCGGCGTCTTCGAGGCGCTCAGTGGGAAGATGGGCGTCGTGCTGCTCGTGCTCGGCGGCATGCACTTCTTCAACCTCTACGTCTTCACCAAGATGCGCCGCCGCGCCACGCTCGCGCACCTGCCACCGCCTGTTCCGCCGATGCATCGCGTCAGCAAAGCCCACGACATCCTCGATACGCTGTGAAAACCTTCCTTCGCAAAGTGAAGCTCTCGTTCCTCGCGATGTTCTGCGGCTGGGTCGCGTGCAACATCGCCTGGTGGGTGGGAGCGATTCCGATCCTTTTAAAACCGGGTTCCAGTCTCAGGGGCGCCGATTTCATGATGATCGGCACATACACAGGAATAGTGGTCTTGATCGCATGGCTGATGATCTTCCTGCCAACCGATTTTTTCGTGAGTGACGCCTCCACGCTGCGCAGACCGCGAACGGCGGCTTGGTGCGGCTTCCTCGCAAGCTTCGCCATCGTGGCTGCCATTTTTGGCTACATCGCTTGGTTTGAAATCGCAAATCACGGCTTTGTCGAAGGGGTGTGGCGCACTCTGGACAAAGCCGCCCTGCCTTACGCCCTCGGCACCTGCGCCACCGGCACCGCCGCCGCCTACGTGCGCGCACGCTTGGACAACCCCCAAGCCTCACCATGAACACCCTCACCATCTTCTACGATGCTCATTGCGGCCTCTGCTCGCGCTTCCGGCGCTGGATGCTCGACCAGGCTGCTTACGTTCATCTCGATTTCATGCCCTACGACTCCGAACAGGCGCGGAAACGCTGCCCGGATCTTCCGAACCTTCGCGCCGACCAGGAAATCGTCGTCATGGGCGATGACGGCTCGCTTTGGCAGGGGGCGGGAGCCTGGGTGACATGCCTTTGGGCCTTGCGCGAGTATCGCGAGTGGTCACTGCGGCTCGCCAGCCCCGGTTTGCAGCAGATCGCTCGTCGTGTGGTGCATTGGATCTCCAGCAACCGCATCAGCCTCTCGCATCTGCTGCGCTTGCGCAGTGATGATGCGCTGCGTGCGGAAGTGTCCCATGTTTCATGCGACACCGGCACCTGTGCGGTGGATTGATCCGAGTCAGGCGCTCAGCAAATGCTTGAAGGAGCACTGCCGCCTGCGCTGTAATGCCTGCATGCATTTCCTCCGCTGCCTTGCCGTCGTTTCGGCGCTCACCTTCACGCTTCATGCCGCCGAGGAAAAACTCCGCCTCGTGCGCGAAACCGATGCGCTGACGCCGGAACAAGAACAAGCCGGTTTTCATGTGCCGCCGGGCTTCGAGGTCCAGCTCTTCGCCAGTGAGCCGCAGATCAACAAGCCGATCAACATGGCCTTCGATGCCCGTGGCCGCCTGTGGGTCTCCTCCACCGTCGAGTATCCCTACGCTGCCGATAAAAGCCGCTGGCGTGATCTTCAAGGCACGCACGTCAAAGGCAGCCGCGATGCCATCAAAATCCTCGAAGACACTGATAGCGATGGCAAAGCCGACAAAGTCACCGACTTCGCCAACGAACTCAACATCCCCACCGGCGTCCTCCCTTGGCACAAACCCGAGCACAAGGCCGGCTGCATCGCCTGGAGCATCCCGAACATCTGGTACTTCGCTGACACCAATGGCGATGACATTGCCGACCATCGCGAGGTCCTCTTCGGCCCGCTTGGCTATGAAAAAGACACCCACGGCATGTGCAGCAGCTTCCGCCTCGGTCTCGACGGCTGGGTGTATGCGACGCATGGCTTTAACAACACGAGCCAATTCAAAGCCAGAGACGGCAGCACGCTCGAACTCCACAGCGGCAACGTCTTCCGCTTCAAACCCGACGGCTCACGCGTCGAACCATGGACCCACGGCCAAGTGAACCCATTTGGCCTCTGTTGGGATCGCTACGGCAATCTCTACAGCGCCGACTGCCACAGCTCGCCCATTTATCAGCTCATTCGTGGCGCTCACTATCCCAGCTTTGGCAAGCCGCACGACGGCCTCGGCTTCGCGCCCGTCATGTGCCAGCACACGCATGGCAGCACCGGCATCTGCGGCATCGTTTACATCGACGGCGGCGTGTGGGGCCCGGAGTGGGATGATCACACCTTCGTCGGCAACTGCGTCACTTCTCGTGTGAACCAAGACAAAGTCACCTTCACCGGCTCCACGCCCAAAGCCAACGAACAGCCCGACTTCCTCACCAGCGACGATCCGTGGTTTCGCCCCGTCGATCTCCAACTCGGCCCCGACAGCGCCCTCTACATCGCCGACTTCTACAACAAGATCATCGGGCACTACGAAGTGCCGCTGGATCATCCGGGGCGTGACAAAGAACGCGGGCGCATCTGGCGGATCGTCAAAACCTCCGGCACCTCCAAGCTGACGCTTTCTCCATCACTCGATCTCACCGACTGGCGTGCCGCACTGCAAAATCCTGCGCCCTTCGTGCAACGCGCCATGCTCGTGAAGATGCTCGATGCGCCGCAGATCGAAGCCCTCCCGCTGCTCATCCGCAACGCCCAGCAAACACCTGCCGATGACGCAAGCCTCACGCTCGCATACCGCATCGCCATTCGCGATCATCTCAAGCTCCCAGGTGCTTTCGCCAAGCTCAGAGACACCCCGCCAAGTCTGATTGACGAAATCGCCATCGCAGTGCCCACGCCAGATGCCGCTGAATTCCTCCTCAGTCATTTGCAGCGTGGTGCACCAATCACCGCTGCGGCCCTCACCCAAATCGCACGCTACGGTGATCCGTCGCTTACACCCCAAGCCATCGCGCTTGCCAGAAAGTCATCACTCCAAAGTTTCACCACTCCACTCCCGCTCCTCACCGCCCTTTCGGACGGCCTCGCCGAGCGCGGCACGCCTCCACCACCCGAACTCCTCGCCTGGGCGCAAGAACTTGCCACGCAGCTTCTCGATTCCACCGCGAAACAACCCACACCCGCCTGGACCACGCTGGGCGACACGAAATGGTCCCTCCAGCCGCGCAAACTCACCGATGACACCGAGGCACCTGTCCTGCAAAGCATCGCCAAAGGCGGTGGCGATGAAGAAAGCCGCACTGGCACGCTGAAGTCGATCCCCTTCACCGCACCGGCCAAACTTGCTCTCTGGATCAACGGCCATCGCGGTCCACCGAAAGCTGAGCCTCACGCCAAGAACGTCATTCACGTCCACGAAGCCAAAACAGGCCAGATCATCTCCAGCGCCTTCCCACCGCGCTCCGACATCGCCAAACAAGTCGAGTTTGATCTCAAGGATCACCTTGGGAAACCCATCACACTCGAAGTCATCGACGGCGACGACGGCAAAGCCTACGCCTGGCTCGGCATCACCCGCATTGAGCCTGCCGTCATCAGCGTGAATGATTTCCAAAGCGCCGACACCACCCGCGAGAGCCTCAAAACGCTCGCTGTCATCCTTCAGCACAGCGCCCCGGCCGCGTTGCGCGAAAAACTGGCCGCCTACCTGCCACCGCGCCCCGCACCACCTCCGCTGCCTGTTTCACGCGAGCAGCGCAAACAACTCGACACCCTCATCGCCACCCGCGTCTCCGCCTTGGCCAAAGCGAAGCCCGATCTCGAAACCGGAGCCAATGTCTTCAAGATGAACTGCGCCGCCTGTCATCAAATCAAAGGCGAGGGCGGTCTCATCGGCCCGCAGCTCGATGGCATCGGTGCGCGGGGCGCTGCACGACTTTGCGAAGACATCCTCGACCCGAATCGCAACGTCGATGCTCATTTTCACCTCCACATGCTCACTTTGAAGGATGGCAGCACCTTTGCTGGCTTTCTGAAGGCCGAACTCGGCCAGATTCAACTCCTGGCTGACGCCACCGGCAAAGAGCACCGCATCGCCAAGAAAGACATCGCCAAGACAGAAGTCACGCCCATTTCCCTCATGCCGCCGACGTTTGGTCAGACACTCGATGAAGCGACCTTCATCGACCTGCTGGGGTATTTGCTGAGTGAGAAAGCGGCGAAGTGAGAAGGCGGTGGCGGAGCTACAACGCCGTGCTTGCCATTCGGCTGTGAGTCGGAACAATGGCGCGCCATGAAGCGCCTTTTGCTCCTGCTTTCTCCCGCCTTGCTCGCTGCCGCCGAATCGGGTGCTCCCGTCGGCAAGTTTCAGCAACTTGATTCACCCGTGCCGACGCCTTCGGCGCAGCGGAACGCTTCGGGAACACCGGGGACGGGGTATTGGCAAAACCGGGCGGATTATGACATCAACGTGGAGCTGGATGATGTGAAGCGCACGATCACGGCGGAGGCGACGGTGACCTATCACAATGCCTCGCCTGATGCGCTGGAGTATCTGTGGGTGCAGCTCGATCAGAACTACCTCTCTCACAACGCGGACTCGCGGGCCGCACCGAACACGAAGCGCGGGATTGATCCATCAAAGATCACCTACTCGGCGCTCGACCGGTTGCTGGCCTATGAGGACTACGATGGCGAGATGAAAATCAGCAAGCTGACCGATGCGAAGGGCGCGGCGCTGCCACATTCGATCGTGAAGACGATGCTGCGGCTCGATCTGCCGGAACCGCTCGCGGCTGGGGCGGATTTTGTGTTCAAGATCGCGTGGAGCTACCCCATCAATGACTGCGAGCGCATCAATGCGCGCACGGGCTACGAGTTCTTCAAAGAGGACGGCAACTGCATCTACACCATCGCGCAGTGGTTCCCGCGCATGGCGGCCTACACGGACTACGCAGGCTGGATCAACAAGCAGTTCCTCGGCACCGGCGAGTTCACGCTTGAGTTTGGCAACTACTCCGTGCGCCTCACCGTGCCGGACGATCACCTTGTCGCTGCGACAGGGGCTTTGCAGAATGCGGAAGCGGTTTTGACCGAAACGCAGCGCGAGAGGCTCCAGAAGGCACAGGGCGAGACGAAGAAGCCGATGTTCATCGTCACGCCGGAGGAGGCGAAGGCGGCGGAGAAGGGCAAGCCGAAAGGCAAGAAGACCTGGGTGTTCCAAGCAGAAAATGTGCGCGACTTTGCCTTCGCCTCGTCGCGCAAATTCATCTGGGACGCGATGGCGGTGGAAGGTGCGACGCACCCGCCGACGCCCGAACGTAAAGGCGGCATCACGGACCGCATGTTCCGCCCGCCGGTGATGGCGATGTCGCTTTACCCGAAGGAAGGCATGCCACTGTGGGACAAGTATTCGACGCATGCCATCGCTCACACGATCCAGGTGTATTCGAAGTACACCTTTGCTTATCCCTATCCCGTCGCGTGGTCGGTGAACGGGCCGGTGGGCGGCATGGAATACCCGATGATCTGCTTCAACGGTCCACGCCCTGAAAAAGACGGCACCTACCCGGAGCGCACGAAGTATGCGCTCATCGGCGTGGTCATTCATGAGGTCGGGCACAACTACTTCCCGATGATCGTAAACAGCGACGAGCGGCAGTGGACGTGGATGGACGAGGGTCTGAATTCTTTCCTCGAATACCTCACCGAGGAGGAATGGGAGAACGACTGGAAGCACCGGCGCAACGAACGCGGCATGGTCGATTACATGCGCACGACGGACCGTGTGCCGGTGATGACGAACTCGGAGTCCATCGCCGATCTCGGTCCGAACGCTTACGGCCAGCCCAGCGTGGCCCTGAACATTTTGCGCGAGCACATTCTCGGCCGCGAGGCCTTCGATCACGCGTTCAAGACCTACGCGAAGCGCTGGATGTTCAAGCGGCCAACTCCAAGCGATTTCTTCCGCACGATGGAGGACGCCAGCGGCGTCGATCTCGACTGGTTCTGGCGCGGCTGGTTCTTCAGTGTCGATCACGTCGATGTGTCGATTGATGAAGTGAAGTGGCTGCAGCTCGACTCCCGCGATCCCGCCATCGAGAAGAAGAAAAAGAAGCAGGAAGAGGACGAACTGCCAAAAACCACCACGAAGGAGCGCAACTACTCGCTATCGAAGCGCGTGGACCGTTTTCCCGAGTTGAAGGACTTCTACGACAGCTTCGACAAGACCACCGTGCTGCCGAGCGAGAAGAAGAAGTTCGAGACGCTCATCAAAGATCTCAACGAGGAGGAGATCGACCCGAAGCTGCTGCAGACGAAGCACAACTTCTACGCCATCGAGCTACGCAACGTTGGCGGGCTCGTCACGCCGGTGATCCTGAAAGTCGAATACACCGACGGCAGCACGGAGGAGATGAAGCTGCCCGCCGAAATCTGGCGCTTCAACACGGAGAAGGCCTCCAAGTTGCTGTTCACGAAGAAGGAGCTCAAATCCATCACCTTCGACCCGCGTCAGGAACTCGTGGACACCGACGTAGAAAACAACTTCTGGCCCCGCCGTCCCGTGAAGAGCAAATTCCAACTCTTCAAAGATGACAAAGCTCCAAATCCAATGCGAGAGATCACGAAGCCGGAGAAAAAGGACGATGAGAAGAAGGTCGAGCCGAAGAAGTAAGCGGAGCGTGGGCCTCCGAGCTCGCAGCACTCTCGCAATCACCCCTAACCCATGGCAGACCGACAAACAGCCCTCTGCACGCTGGCGGCTATGCTGCGGACTAAAAGTCCGCGCTCCTTGGCCGTCCTACTGTTCGCTTTCGTCACCAGTCTCCAAGCGCACTCGCTCCATCAATCCACCGCCGAGGCCGAATACAATCCGACGACGACAAAGCTCGAAGTCAGCCTCACCGTCTTCATCAGCGACCTCGAAACCGCGCTCGTCCGCCAGTGCGAGCGCGAGATGCGTCTCGACAAAACACCCGCCGCCGAATTTGATGCTCAAATCCAAGCCTACCTCGCCAAAACCTTCGTGGTGACCGATGAGGCGGGAAAACCGGCCAAGATCGAGTGGAGGGGGCGTGAATTGGATGCTGACAGCGTGAAGAGTAACGAGCCTGAGGTGACGTTGTTCTTTGAAATCGCGCTGCCGGGAGGTTTGGCGGAGGCCAAGCTACGCCACGCGGTATTTTGTGAGCTGTTCAAGGATCAGGCGAATTTGATTCATGTGCACAATGGCGACACAAAGGTGGAGTTGCAGTATGATCGGAACCAAACAACTCAATCACTCAACCGCGTTTCGGTAACGACGAAAGTTCAGTAAGCCTTCTTTTCGATTAGCGGCAGCATTTGAGGGCTCCCACCACTTTCCGCTGCTGGAACCTGCACATTGGCCTCGGATCGAAGTCCCAAATAAGGCGGAGGCATTGAAGCCGCGAGGGTTGCTAAAAGGAAGGCACGAACAATCGCATAGGGAGGCCGTTGCCACACCAGCAACAACAAGACAAAGTAAACGAAGTAAAAGCACGCCATGAGGCAGCTAAGTGTCCAAGCCATACCCGTGATGGTTTCGAAGGTCTTTGTGGAAAACCAGCCCCCCAACAGCGGTCGCATCAAAGAAATGATTGCCAAAGCCTGTGTTGCCCTGGCCCACGAGTAGAAAGTTGGCGTGTGCGTAAGTTTGAAACGTGGTCTTTGTAGCAACTCTCTACGGATGATAAAAAGTGTCCACACTGTCCAAGCCAGCCACAGCAACAACATGACGAGCAAACCGGATATGCCCGTGATGCTCGCCAGTTTGTCATGCAGAAGTTTGTCTGCCACGATTGCCAACAGACACCATGCAATGACCACCAGCGGGATGTTCAATAGCAGTCTTATATAGAATACGACCGCGATCTCATCGACCGCGAGTTTCTGGATGTGTTTACGGCTTAGCCCGAGATCCATGAGCAACACATGTTACAAGAATTGCTTGAATTAAAGTTTAGAGAGTAGGTGAAGTCTTTCAACTCACCCAAAAAACGGAGCTAGCACGTTCCGCGCGACTTTGAGAGCCTTCATGCGGCCTTCGAGGGTTTTGCCGAAGGTGTCGTCTTCGACTTCAATGCACAAAGGGCCGTCGTAGCCGATGCGCATGAGCTCGGCCATGAACTGCGGCCAGTGGATGTCGCCGTAGCCTGGGATGCGAGGCTGGTGCCAGTTGAGGGGGAAGTCGAAGCGGCCGACTTCGTTGAGGGCGGCGTGGTTGATCTTCACGTCCTTGGCGTGGAGGTGGAAGAGCTTGGATTTGAACTCGGCGAGCGGGCTGAGCGGATCCATGCCTTGGAGGATGAAGTGCGAGGGGTCGTAGTTGAGGCCGAAGTTGGGCGAGTCGATGTCGCTGAAGGCTCGGCGCCAGATTTGCGGCGTGGTGAGGAGGTTTTTGCCGCCAGGCCATTCGTCGCGGGTGAAGGACATGGGGCAGTTTTCGATGCCAATTTTGACGCCGTGATCTTCGGCGTGCTGGATGATGGGTTTCCAGATCTTGAGGAAGCGCGGCCAGTTTTCATCGACGGTTTTCGTCCAGTCGCGGCCGACGAAGCCGGTGACGAGGTTCAAGCCCAGTTTGGGAGCGGCGACGATGACTTTTTTGAAGTGCGAAACGGCGAAGCGCGAGACTTCGGGATTCGGATCGAGCATGTTCGGGTAGTAGCCGAGGGCGCTGATGCTCACGCCTTGATCCTGGCATTGGCCGAGGATTTCGTGGGCCTTGGTTTTCGTCAGTGAGGTGACGTCGATGTGGGTGACACCGGCGTATTTGCGCTCGGCCTTGCCGACGGGCCAGCACATGACCTCGACCGTGGAAAAACCTTCGTGCCGGGCGAAGTTGAGGACGTTGTCGAACGAGAGTTCGGGAAGGATGGCGGTGACGAAGCCGAGGGTCATGGTGGGGAGCGGTGAGACGTTAGAAGTTAGAAGTTAGAAGTGAGCACCTCTGACTTCTCACCTCTAACGGAACTTGCGGGCACAAAAAAGGGCGGGAGTTTGAGTCCCGCCCTTTTTGAGGAATGGGTTACTTGGCTTCAGCCGAGATGTCCTTCTTGCCTTCGAGCACCTTGTCCACGAGGCCGTATTCGGCGGCTTGGGCGGCGGACATGTAATTGTCGCGGTCGGCGTCGCGCTCGATCTGCTCGACGGATTTGCCGGTGTGGTGGGCGAGGATGCGGTTGAGGCGCTTTTTGAGGCTGAACATGTATTCGACCGTGCGCTCGACATCGCTGGCCGTGCCGCGTGCGCCGCCGGAGACCTGATGGATCATGATGTCGCTGTTCGGCAGAGCGTAGCGCTTGCCTTGGGTGCCTGCAGCGAGCAAAACAGCTCCCATGGAGGCGACGAGGCCGATGCTGTAGGTGCAGACATCGCAGGTGAGGAACTGCATGGTGTCGTAGATGGCGAGACCGGCGGTGACGCTGCCGCCGGGGCTGTTGACGTAGATGTTGATGTCCTTCTTTGGATCCTGCATCTGGAGGAAGAGAAGCTGGGCGATGATGATGCTGGCCATCGTGTCGTTCACCTCGCCGCCGAGGAAGATGATGCGGTCCTTCAGCAGGCGGGAGTAGATGTCATAGGCACGCTCGCCGCGTCCTTCGGACTCGATGACGGTAGGGACCATGTAGCTGGACTGAGGAGCGATGGAGGTGGGAAAATCGGAGTATTGGCTGGGGGACATGAGGTGGAATGAAGAGGTTGCGGGGTTGGTTGTCAAACCTATGGACTGCCGAAGGCGGGAAATGACGAAATCCGAATGACGAATGTCGAAGTTCCAGAGATTTACGCCTGTGAGGAGCTGGCGAGCTTCAAACCAACGATTCCAGCCACGATGAGGACGATGCAAACGAGGCGGGCGGCGGTGCGGGGCTCGCCAAAGACGAAGATGCCGATCAAGGCGGTGCCGACGGCTCCGATGCCGGTCCAGATGGCGTAGGCGGTGCCGATGGGGAGCGAACGCAGCGCGAGCGAGAGGAAGAAGAAGCTGGCGATCATGAGCAGAGCGGTGATCACACTCGGCCAGAGACGCGTCCAGCCCTCCGTCTGCTTCAAAGCGACGGCCCAGGCGACTTCGAGGAGTCCGGCGATGATGAGATGGAGCCAGGGCATGGTGGAATCAGGTGGTGGGCAGCGTTAAGAGCTGAACCCGCTTTTCAAAGCATCTCAACGGTGATGTCCTTGTAGGCGAGGGAACCCGTGCCGGACTGCTATCCAAGGGTGCCCGCAAAGGTCTGCAAGTCATCCTTGTCGGTAGGCGCAGCCCATCCGGCGGGAAATGACCACTGGTTGACTTGCTGACCGGCGATCCAGACGGTGAAGACTCCTGATCTGACCAAGACACGCAGCACCTGCCACTGGTCAAAACGACCGCCTGAAGGAGGGGTTTTGCTGGAGCCTGAAGAGGAGCGTTTCTTCTCCCACTGGCTGTTCATCGGCGCGCCCGTGTTGATTTCCACTGCGGCACCGACGTGGAATCAAAATTTTTTTCGCCAATGCTGGGTTAACTCGCAAGGAATCAAGCAGGACAAAGAACAGAAACATGCGGCGGGTTGATTTCTGTGACGGACTCGCCTAACTCGGCGGCCCATGAATGAAAGCCTGAAGATCCTGAGCGGTTCCGCGCACCCCACGCTGGCGGCTGCCATCGCCCAAAACCTCGAGACGGAGCTGTGCGCCGCTGAACTGACCACCTTCCCGGACGGCGAGACGTTTGTGCAAATCCACGAGAACATCCGTGGCAGCGACATTTTCATCGTGCAGCCGACTTGCCCGCCCACGAACCAGAACCTGATGGAACTGCTCATCATGGTGGATGCCGTGCGCCGCGCCAGTGCCGCCCGCATCACCGCCGTGCTACCGTTTTTCGGCTACGCCCGCCAGGACCGCAAAGACCGCCCGCGTGTGCCCATCACCGCGAAACTCGTGGCCAACCTCCTCGTGGCCGCCGGGGTGAACCGTGTGCTCACCGTTGATCTGCACGCCGGTCAAATTCAGGGCTTCTTCGATATCCCGGTGGATCATTTGTATGCCGCGCCCGTTTTGATGAAAGCCATCCGCGAACGCGGCCTCGAGGACCTCGTCGTCGTCTCCCCAGACGTCGGCGGCATCAAAATGACCCACGCCTTTGCCAAGGCACTCAAGGCTCCGATGGCCATCGTCGCGAAAAATCGCGTCAGCGCCGAGGAAGTCGAGGCGCACAGCGTCATCGGTGACGTGGCGGGGAAAAACGTGCTGCTGGTCGATGATTTGACCGAAACCGCCGGCACGCTCACCGCCGCCGCTGACCTGTTGCTCAAGCACGGGGCCAAAAAAATCTACGCTGGCGTCTCCCACGCCGTGCTGGGAGAAAAAGGCCACAGCCGCATCACCAAATCACCGATTGTGGAGCTTTTAGCCACGAATTCCGTGCCCCAGGCCACCGGGGACAAGGTCACCGCGCTGGACATCGCCCCGCTGCTGGCCCAGGCCATCGCCCGCATCCACGGGAACGAGTCTGTGACATCCCTGTTTGACACACGAGGGTAGGCGTGTATTCTCCGCGCCCTTTTTCCAAAACTAATCTCTCCGCAGAGGAACCCCGACCATGGCTAAAATTCTCGATCTCCAAGCAGAAGTCCGCACCGCTTCCGGCACAAGTGTGGCCAAGCGCATGCGCAAAGCAGGCAACATCCCTGCCGCCCTCTATGGTCGCAAGGTGAAGGCATCCAACATCCAGGTGCATGGCAAGACTTTCTCCAAGCTCCTCGAAGGCAGCGCCTCGGACAACGTTCTCGTGTCTTTGAAGATCGCCGGCGTTGCGGAAGACCAGCTCGCCCTCGTGCAAGAAGTGCAGCATGACTACCTTCGCGGTGGCATCCTCCACATTGACTTCCACGCCGTCGCCGCTGACGAAGAAATTCACGCCAACGTCCCCGTCACCATGGTCGGCATCGCCAAGGGTCTGAAACAGGGTGGTCTTGTGGAGGCCATCCATCACGAGATCGAAGTGCGCTGCCTGCCGAAAGACCTGCCAGAAAGCATCCAAATCGACGTCACCAACCTTGAAGTCGGCAAAGGCATCCACGTCGGCGAAATCACCTTCCCTGCGGGCGTCACTTGCCGCCTCGGCACGGATGTGGTCATCGTCATGTGCGAAGAGCCCAAGGTCGAAGTCGAGCCTGAGCCGACTGCTGCCGCCGCCAAGCCTGCTGCTGGTGCCAAAGCTGCTGCCGCTCCGGCTGCTGCCGCTGCCAAGCCAGCCGCCAAGAAGTAATCTCCGCACCTCTTCCACGATGTGGCTTCCGGCGCGGATTCAACGAGCAGCGGCTTAAACGCTCCGCGGCTCATTGTCGGCCTCGGCAATCCCGGCGAAACCTACCGCGACACACGTCACAACATTGGATTTATGGTGCTGGACGAAATCGCGCGACGCCTGGGAACCGCTTTCCGCGAGGAAAAGCGCTGGACCGGCCTCGTGGCGAAGTTCAACGGCGGCCATTTGCTCAAGCCGCTCACCTTCATGAACGACAGCGGTCGTTCCGCCCAGGCCGTCGGTCATTTTTACAAGACCACACCCGCGCAAACGCTCGTGGTTTACGACGATGTCGATCTCGCCCTCGGACGCCTGCGTTTCCGCACCAGCGGCTCCGCAGCGGGCCACAACGGCATCCGCTCCCTCATTTCCGCCTTCGGCAGCGCTGAGTTCCCGCGCCTCAAGGTCGGCATCGCCCCCACCGACGGTCGTCCTGCTGGTGAACGCATGGTGGGCCATGTGCTCGGCAAATTTCGCGCCGAGGAGTTGCCCGCGCTGCAAACCGTCATCCAGCGTGCCGCCGACGCGGTGCTTTCCGCCATGGATCGCGGCCTGGATGCCACCATGAATGTCTTCAACCGACAACCTGAATCCTAAACCCCGCAACCCACATCATCCTATGAACCGCAAATACGAGGCACTCATCGTGCTCGACACCAAAGGCAAAGAAGAAACCGTTGACTCCCTCGTCAGCACCATCAGCAAGGACATGGAAAAAGCCGGTCTGAAGCTCGAGCAGATCGACAACATGGGCAAACGCAAGTTCCCCTTCAACCCACGCCACGTCGAGGCCGGCCACTTTGTGAACATCCAGTTCAGCGGCGCTCCTGCCGCCGTGGACGCCCTGCGCTCCAGACTGCGCCTCAACGAAAACGTCTATCAGCAGTACTACCAGAAGCGCAGCGCGTAGTTCTGCCACCTTCAGGCATTGGCTTTCATCACCCCGGCTCCGCGTTCATCTGCGGACCGGGGTTTTGTTTGGGCGGTTGGTGCCTATTCCTCCGAAGCAGACACCTTGATGCGGTAGCCGTTCTCGTTCTTCTCCAGCTTCATCAGATTGCGCGCCGCCGCAGCCTCGAGCAATGAACTGAAGGTGCTGAAGCCGTAAAAACGCTCGTCAAACTGCGGCTGACGGCGGCGGATGGCCTGTTTGACCGGCCCGGCCCACACCGTGTCGCTGCCACTGCGTCCGAGCATCGCCTCCACCGTCTCCACCACGAGTTGAATCGCCTTCTCGGGATCGCCGCCGGGTTTCCGCTCCTGCGTGGCCGGTTTGACCGTGGATGGTGCCGGTTTGGCGCGTGCGAGGCGCGTCTTTGTCTTCTCCTCCTCACGCACGAGGTCGTCATAGAAGATGAACTCGTCACAGTTGTCGATGAACAGGCCGCTGGTGGACTGCTTCACGCCGACGCCGATCACGGTCTTGTTGTTCTCGCGCAGCTTGCTCACCAATGGCGAAAAATCCGAGTCCCCGCTGACGATGGCAAAGGTATCGACATGCGGCTTCGTGTAGCAGAGGTCCAGCGCGTCCACCACCATGCGGATGTCCGCCGAATTCTTGCCCGACTGCCGCACGTGCGGGATTTCGATCAGCTCGAACGAGGCCTCATGCACCGCCGCTTTGAAGCTCTTGTAGCGGTCCCAGTCGCAGTAGGCTTTCTTCACCACGATGCTGCCTTTGAGCAGCAGGCGGTCGAGCACCTTGTTCATGTCGAACTTGTCATACTTCGCGTCCCGCACCCCGATGGCCAGGTTTTCAAAGTCGCAGAAAACAGCAATCGTGTGCGTGCGGTCGGTGGGGGCAGCCATGGGGCATCGTCCGCTCTCGCTGTGTCTAGGTCAACCGGTGTCTCGTCAGCAGGATTGACAGCGCCGCCGTTTCTCGGTTTCGATGCACGGATGGATCCCTACTGGCAGCTTGCCCTCACCTCCGGCCTCGGCGCGGCTTTGATCACCGTCATCGTGATGCATCTCGCGTTGATTCCGTGGCGCAAAAGCGCCGACGCGCACTGGACGGAACGCGCCCGGCTGCTCAGGCCCGCACGACGGGTTTTGGCTGGTGTTGTCTTTGCCTGCATCCTTTCCGCCATCATCCTGCCGCGGCTGTTTGGACTTCCAAGTGATGACTCCGCCAGCTTCTGGCCTGTCATCCCAGGGTATTTGCTGGCCAGCTTCGTTTCCACTCGCGAAATCGAGCCGCGTTACCGCTTCCTCACCTGGCTGCACGAGACCTTTTGGCAGGTGCTCGTGCAGTTCGGCATGCTGGCCATCTTCATTTGGCTGCTGCACACGATGCCGCAGGTGCTGCAGACACGCGACTGGCTGCGTTTCTCCCTCGGCACGCTGGCTGTGATCGTCATCATCACCGGCGTGTGGCTGCCACTGCTCTATCTCTTCCTCAAAGCCAAAAAATCAACCGATCTGCGCCTCGAACGCCTCGTGGATGAAATGGCGGCGCAAACGAGCATCAAGCCCTGGCGTGTGTACTACGGTGAATCGCCCCTCGCCCGTGCCGCTGCGCTCATCTACCTGCGCAGCCTGGTTTTCACCTCCCGTGGCCTCGAAGTCCGACTAACCGATGACGAGCTGCGCAGCATCATCCTGCACGAGCTCGCCCATCTGCGGGAAAGCCTCGCTGTGCGGCTCTCCCGGCTCGTTCCCGTGCTCGCCTTCATGCTCATCACCTTCATCCATCCCGTCATGCACCGCTTTGGCAGCCTGGGGCTGTATGGCTTGATCGGCGTGGTTTTTCTCCTGCTAACACTCGCCAAACGCATCGCCCGCCGCATGGAGCATCACGCCGACGACGCTGCCATCCAGGGCAGCCTCGAGCCTGCCATCTACGCCCGCGCTTTGGAGAAAATCTACCAAGCCAACCAGCTCCCCGCCGTCATGCGTGGCAACAACATGGTCCACCCGCATCTCTATGACCGCATGCTCGCCGCCGGCGTCACCCCTGACTACCCGCGCCCGCAACCACCCGGCCGCATGGCCTGGCCCGGCTGGGCGGTCTTGCTCATTCCGTGCGCCCTGTTTGCCTGGATGATGCTCCGCCCTCACGCATAAAACGGCTAACCTTCCAGAGTCGGTCGTCCGAGCGATTCCTGCTCGAAATCGCCTTTGGTGAATCTGTCATGCGCGGATCGGCTAGAAGGCGGCTGAGAATCTGCTGGTCACGTTGGGTGAGCGGCTGCGCATGAGGCATCGTGGCGAGAAGTGATTCGTGAACAAGAGAGCGAAGCAAAGTAGCCATCTTGCTCCGCAAGATGAGCCTGCGGCTTTCGTCAGATGATGACGCCTTCGAAATTCGAGAGCGGGGCATGTTGGCGGGCACGTCAGGCGCCTCTCACGGAGTGAGAGGGCGACTTTGCTTCGCGCGATTCGATCACTCCATCAGCTCCGCGAGGCGTGAGCCCTCCACTCGCACGACCCAGTTTTCGATGTTTTGGATCTGCTCAGTGTCTTCGTCGTAGCTGCGCTCGACGCGGCATTGGACGACGGTGTCGGCGTGCTGGAACATGGTGGGCAGGCGGTCCTCGGGGAAGGCCATGATGAGCTGGAGGCCGAAGTTTCGCGCGAGGGCGAGGCAGTCGTCGATGCGGTCGCCGCTGAGCTTGCTGAAGGCCTCGTCCATGACGACGAGGCCGAGATTTTGTGGGTCGTCGCGACGGCCGAGGTCATACACACGGCGGAAGGCGGCGAGCGTGGCAACGAAGAAGGGCGCTTGGTTTTCACCGCCGCTTTGCTTCTTGGCGCTCTTGTTGAGACTGATCGCCGCGGCATCACCGCGGCCGGCGGGCTTGGCCTCGATGTCCCAGTGGTGGTAGTAGCGGTAGTCGAGCATGCGCTGGTGGCGCTTGTCCTCGGGATTGTCGGCGGCGTCGATGGCGGCCATGAGCTCAGCCTTGGCACGCTCGATGTCCTCGCGGCCGGCAGCGTTGAAGAGCTCCATCTCGCTGCCGCTGGGCAGGCCTTTCTCGACGAGCGTCCAGATGGCGCTGTGGGCCTTGTCGGCACGGCTGGTGAGCTGGTAACGCCAGCCGCCGATCTCGTGATCCATGGCGCGGTTCAGCTCGCGCTTGGTACGGTCGGCCTCGCTGAGCTTTTCACGCAGCACGTCGAGCACCTGATGCTGCAAACGATCCTCCCATTCCTTCCGCGCTTCATCGGCGGCAGTTTTGAAACGCTCCAGCTCATGCGTTTCGAGGTCTTCGCGGCGCTGGTCAAAGGCGGCGTTGTCCTCCGCGTCGGCATCAAGGGTCGCGCAGGCGGCGTGCCTCTTGGGCTCGCGTGTCGAGCTGAATGGCGAGCGCGGCGGCCATTTCGATGGATTTGCGCCAGCTCGTGGATTTTTGGCGTTCAGCGGTGATGCGGGCAGTGATCTCGACGTCGGAAAAGCCGTGCACAAGCATGCGCGAAGCCTGGCGACCGATGCGGGTCTGCTCTTCTTGGAAAACATCCTCATGGATGGCTTCTTCGAGTCGCGACTGCTCCAGCGTGAAAGCGGTGATGGCGGATTTGAGGCCCCCGATGCGCTCGTGGATGCCTTTGAGCGTGGCTTTTTGCACGCGGAGGTTTTCCATGGCCTTCACATGGTCCGGGGTGGCGAGCAGATCCCAGGTGGCTTGCAGCTCGCGAAATTCCTCGCGCAGTTTGGGTAGGCGCTGGACTTCATCGGCCCCTTCGGGCGCGGTGAAGCGGTCGAGATGGCCTTCAGCACCGCGGTTCAAAAACGCGCGGAGGTCATCGCAATCGCTGCGCACCTCCTCGATGACGGCGTCGGTCTCGCGAAGCTCGTTCTCACGCAGGTCGCGGAGGCGGCGTAGGCCTTCCTCGCCGAGCGTAAGTTCTTTTTCAGGCGTGAGCTTCACACGACGCGGCGGATCTTTGAGCCAGCCATCGAGCGAAATCGCCCGCTCGTGCTTGTCGAGCTGCGCGGCCTTGTTCACGGCGACGATGCCGCCGAGCAGGTGATCGAGCACTTGGCTAGCCACGTCGTGCTTGGTCTCCACCATCTCACGCAGCGAGCCTTTGAGGACCTTCGTGGTGGTTTGCGCGGCTTCGTCGGGATGAATGAGCGGCTCGTGCGGATTCTGCGTCTGCTGCGCCTGATCCCACGCGGCGCGGAAGTCCTCGGGAAGCACGGCGCGGCGATGAATGGCGAGCACGGTCTCGATGAGCGGCCACCATTTTTCCGCGCTGGCCTTCACCTCGACCACGCGACCGAGCGCGACCGCTTTTTGTCCGCGAGACTGCAAGGCATTCAGCAGCGGCGAGGGCGTGGCGTGGCCTTCGCGGAGTTGCGCGAGATCTTTGTGCAGCGCAGCTTTACGCTGCTCATGCTCGTTGAGACGGGCGAGGACGGGCTGGAGCTGTTCGTTCACCTCGTCCTTCAGCCGCATGTAGGCACGCGCGGTGTCGCGTGCAGCGGCGAGGGCGCGTGACTCGTCCTTGTGCTGCATCCCGGAGATGGCGGCGGAGGCTTCGTCGAGATTTTGCAGGCCGAGGCGTGAGGCATGCAGCGTCCAGTCCTGCCAGCGGCGGCGGTGGGCGCGAATGCGCTCATGCAGGCTGCTGGAGGCCGCATTGAGCCGCTCGATCTCGCTTTCGAGCTCGCGACGGCGGCGGTCGATTTCTTCGAGCTTGAAGGCTTTGTCACCCAGTGCGGCGCGGGCGGATTCCTCGGCGTGTTCGAGGCGTTCGCGCTCGCGGATGGCCTGCTCGTGCGCTTGCAGGTTCTCAGCGTGCTCGGCGCGTTTGTCTTCGAGTTCGGTGCGGCGGCGGTTGAGGCCTTCGAGCGCTTCCTCGTGCTTCAAAGCGTCGCTGAGGTGCGAGTAGAGTGCGGACTCGCGTTTCGAGGTGAGCCAGTCCTGATGATGCGCGGAGATGCGCTTCAGGCGCTCGAGCTGGTCGTACATTTTCTCCAGCCGCTCCTGCGCACGGCGATGCGCATCGACGCTGGCCTTCACCGCCTTCACATCCGGCATGCCGGGCTCAAGCAGGAACTCGCGCACGAATTTTTCGAAGTTGCTCTCCGGCTCGAAGGCCATGGCACGGGGCAGCGTCTTCGCCATCTGCTCGGCGTCGAAGCCGAGGTGGCTGCGCAGTGCCATCTCATCGCGGTAAGTCTGCTGGCGGTCCCACACATCGCCGTCGAGCTCTCGCTTCACGCGGGTGCGGAATTCATCCTCGGGCAGGAATTGCATCGCCTGCGGTCCGGCGTCGCTGTTGAGGAAATCCTGCCACGCGAGACGGCGTCCGGTGCGGAACCAGATCGTCGAAGGCTTCGCCGTGGGGCTTTCATACTCGATGCGTGCGCCCCAAGTCTCGCGACGCGGCTCCTCGCCGTCTTTCGCGGGCCAGGTGAACTCCAGCGCGGCCAGCGTGACGCTGCTGGGCCGCAGGTAGCGCTCCGCACCGTCGCGACCGGTCGTGTTCGTGTCGCACAGGCAGTAGCCGCGCAGGGAGCGCCCGCTGCCCGCGCCGGCGGCGGCCTTGTTGAACTTGCTCTGCTGCTCGCCGAGCATGACGAACTGGATCAGATCAAGCAGTGCGCTCTTGCCGCTGCCATTGGCGCCGGTGATGAGCGAGAGACCGGCCACATCGATGAACTGGCGGTAGCCATACCAGTTCACCGCGAGGATGCGGCTCAAGGTAATGCGCGGAGCGCTCATGCGGCCCCCTCCTCACCTTCCGCGCTGTCTTTGACCGGCTGATGCAGCTCCACCCGCTGCTGCCACGCGGCGATGTCATCAAACGGGATCACACGGGCCAACGAGGGCAAAATCTCGATCTGCATCTCGCCCGCCTGTGTCATGCCCTCGGGCTTCAGCGTGCGGATGAGGCGATGACGGCGGATGCGGGCCAGGCAGGCCTCGATCTGCGATTTTTCCGGCGTGCTGATCTTGTCGAAGTACACCTTCAGCGCGGCCCAGAGCTGATCCACGGTCACGATGACGGCCTCCTGGCTGCCGGTGCTGATTTCATCATCGTAAAGCCGCCACAGCGCCAGCAGCACGAGCGTCTCATCCTTGTCAAAACGCCCCAGCAGCAGGCAGGACTCCGTGCGCGGCCTCGCCTGCAGCAGCGAATGCTCCTCATCGACGATCAACTCCAGCGCCAGCGGCGCGAGGTAGTCCTCCACATGCGTGCGATAATGATCACGGGCCAGCAGATACAGCTCCCGCCCGCCGCCCTCATCGCCGAGCAGCACGCCACGCCCCAGCAACTCCGCCAGCACCTCCCGCAGCGCCGTGCGGTCCGCATCTGGCACCTCACTCCAAAAGGAGCGCGGCCAGAGCGGATCGGAGGTGGTGGAGGTCATGGAGGCGGCGATGATGGCGTGGTGTGAAGCTTGCTCAAGCCTCTCTTGTGATCGCAAACCGCTCCATGCGGTGCCCGGCGATTTCGTCGTGCTCCAAAATGTGCGGTTCGAGGCCGTTGCGGCGGCGCAGGCCGTCCACGCTCCAGCGGACGCGTTTGCCGGCGAGGGCGGGCGCGTGCTCGTAGGCCACGGCGGCGAGGAGGTCGAGCAGGTCGTCGGTGGTTTCGAGCGTGATGTCCTCGGTGCTCGTGGTGCGGCCTTTCGCGGGCAGCAGCTTCGCCACGAGTCGTCCGGCACGTTGCGGTGTGAGAGCGAGGCGCTGGCGTTCCTTCCATGCAGCGAGCACCTCGTCCTCGCTTTGCTTTGAGGCACCGGTTTCGCTGAAACGCAGATCGACGGGCGATTTCGTGCGGCGCGGTTTGTAGAGCGACTCGGTGCCGTAAAAGAAGCGCGTCTCCACACAGCGCGGCGCGAAGTCCGCAGGTTGGCCAGAAAACTCCGAGAAGCGGCCACCGGTGTGCGCGGCATTGATCGCATCGCAGTAGGCTTTGATGATTTCTGGCCTGCGACCGCGCAATTCGGTCTGGTAGCGGTAACGTTGCTGGCTGAGGCGGTTGAAAGCGGCCATGCGCAGGTCGATGGCCTCCGCGCGGCGTTTCAAGCCGCCGAGATCACGCTCCAGGCGTGTGAGTGCCGCCACCGCGTGGTCGTAGGCGTCACCGTCCTCGTAGCCGTAGTGCTCACGCAGGCCGGTGGCGAGGCGTTCACGCATGAGCGGATCGTCGTGGCACTCGGAGACAGCGCTGCGGGCATTTTCAATGCGGTTGAGCAACCCGCCGCGACGCAGCGCATCGTAGCAGACCATGTGCTGCCCTTGGCCGAACTCTTCATAGAGCAGATTCAGCGTGTCCGCGGCCGTGGCGGTCTGCCTTTGGCGCTGCTCAAAGCTGGTGACGATTTTTTCCACCGCATGCAGTTGCTCGATCGCACGCTCCAGACGCTGCGTGAGGTCGGTGATGGTCGAGCGGAGCTGGTCGGGGGCCTGAATCTGCGGATCGAGCACGCCACGCTCCTCCAGCGTCTGGCAAAGGCCGCGCAGCGTGTCTGCAAACGTTTTGAGCTCCGCCACGCGATCCTCCGCGAGGTCCCGCAGCATGCGCATGAGTGGCCGCAGCCCCGGCGTGATGACCGCCCAGCGCTCATGCAGCCCGAGCGTCTGATCCTCCAGCCAGCCCGCGGCGATGAGGCGATTGAAAAACTGCCCCGCACGCTGCCGCGCATCCCGCAGCGCCGCACCCTCATCCTCCGCCAGCAGCGACAACGGATGCCGCGCGATGACTTCCTTGATGACCTCAATCGTCTCCCGCTGCGAGAGCCTTCCCGCTTCACCCGCCTCATCAATCAACCGATCCGCGCTGTCCACATACACGGGTGCCGAAGGCCGCGCCAACGGCCGGAAAAAATCCGCTGAGACGCTGCGGCTGAGTCGGGTGCTGAGGGTTTCGGAAGGCATCAGAGCCGCACATGATGCGGAGGGGGCTCCCGGCGGCAAGTTTTCCGAGGTCGAACGTCCATCCCCGCCTCGTGGCATGGACGATTCCGCCCTGGGCATGACCAGCGCAAGGATTGTGCTCTCGCGACCGTTTTTTTGCGTCCCCAGCCCACCTTTGCCATGAAGAATCGTCTCCTCACTGCCGCGCTCGTTTTGTCTGCTGTGTCTGCCTCGGCGCAGGCACCGAAGAAAGATGAGGGCATCGATCCGAACAAGCCGGTGTCGTTCTACAAGCACATCCGGCCGATCTTCCAGGCGCAGTGCAATGGCTGCCATCAGCCGGCGAAGAAAAAGGGCGATTACATCATGACGGAGTTCGCGGCCTTACTGAAGGGCGGCGAGGAAGCGGTGGCCGTGGTGCCGGGGAAGGCGGCGGAGTCGAATCTGCTGAAGCTGATCAAACTCGACGAAAAGGGCAAAGCGGAGATGCCGCAAAAGGCCGATGCGCTGCATGCGACGCAGATCGCGCTGATCGAGCGCTGGATCAATGAAGGCGCGAAGGATGACACGCCCGCTTCCGCCAAGGCGCAATACGACATGACGCATCCGCCGGTGTATGTGACGGCTCCAGCCGTTACCTCCCTCGAATACTCGCCAGATGGCACGCAGATCGCAGTGGCGGGTTATCATGAGGTCTTGATTCACAAAGCGGATGGCAGCGGCATCGTCGCTCGACTGGTGGGACTCGCAGAGCGCATTCAGAAGCTCGCCTGGTCGCCGGATGGCAAAAAGATCGCGGTCACCGGCGGCAGCCCGGCACGCATGGGCGAGATCCAAATCTGGGACGTGGCAGCGAAGAAGCTCGAACTCTCCAAATCGCTCACGTTTGACACCATCTACGGCGCCAGCTGGTCGCCCGATGGCAAGCAGCTCGCGTTTGGCTGCGGGGACAATGCCGTGCGCGCCATCGACACGACCACAGGCAAAGAAACACTCTTCATGGGCGGTCACAGCGACTGGGTGCTCGACACCGTGTGGGGCGTGGATGGGAAGCACGTCGTCTCCTGCGGCCGTGACATGAGCGTGAAGCTCACCGAGGTCGCCACGATGCGCTTCGTCGATAACGTCACGTCCATCACACCCGGCGCACTCAAAGGCGGTGTGCAGGTGCTGGCGCGGCATCCGCAGCGCAACGAGGTGCTCATCGGCGGCACTGACGGCGTGCCAGCCATCTACCGCATGGAGCGCCTCACAAAACGCGTCATCGGCGACAACGCGAACCTCATTCGCAAATTCCCCGCGATGCAGGGCCGCATCTTTGGCGTGGACTTCGCACCGGATGGCAAGCGCATCGTCGCGGGCGCCTCGTTTGAAGGCACCGGCGCGGTGAACATTTATAGCAGCGAATACGACAGCACCATGCCGGATGCGGTGAAGAAGCTCGTCGAAACCGTGAACGGCAAAGGCAAGGAACTCGACGACTGGATCGTCAAAGACGTGAAGCAGCTCAGCAGCACGCCGCTGCCGAGCGGGGTCTTCAGCGTGACCTTCTCGCCGGATGGCAAAACGATCGCCGCAGCCGGTCAGGATGGTCAGATCCGCCTCATCGACGCCGCCACGGGCAAGATCGCCAAAGAATTCGTCAGCGTGCCGCTGGTGAAAGAAAAAGTGCTCGCCGCCAGTGATGTGATCGCGGACGACACCGTGCGTGTGGACGTGAAAAAGGACGACAAAGTCGAGACGCTGCACACCGGCCCCACCGTGGCCTCCATCGAGGTCGAGCCCGCGAACATCAAGATCGCCAAGCCCAGCGAATATGCGCAGATTTTGATCACCGCGAAGATGAGCGACGGCACGCGTGCGGACATCACCCGCATGGCCAAAATCACCGCTGCGTCCGCCAACATCGTGAAGATCGACGAGCGCGGCATGGTGCGCCCGGACAAAGACGGCGCGACCGCCGTGAACATCAGCTTCATGGGCCGCACCGCCAGCGTGCCCGCGAGTGTCAGCGGCCTGAATCTGGCGCTAAAGCCAGATTACGTCCGCGACATCATGCCCATCACGTCGAAGCTCGGTTGCAATCAAGGCACCTGCCACGGCGCGAAGGACGGCAAGGCTGGCTTCAAGCTCTCGCTGCGCGGTTACGATCCGATTTACGATGTGCTCGCCTACGCTGATGAACTCGCCAGCCGCCGCGCGAACGTGGCCTCGCCGGAGCATTCGCTCATGCTGCTCAAAGCCAGCGGCTCGGTGCCGCATGAAGGCGGCCAGCTCACCGTGCCGGGCGAGCTTTACTATGAATCCCTCAAAGCGTGGATCAGCCAGGGCGCGAAGGTCGATCTGAAGACACCACGCGTTACCAGCATCGAGCTCTCACCGAAAAATCCCGTCATCGAGCGCATCGGCGGGCGTCAGCAGCTTCGCGTCATCGCCCGATATGCCGATGGTTATGTGAGAGACGTGACCGCCGAGGCCTTTCTCGACAGCGGCAACGGCGATGTGATTGAAGCCGACAAAAAAGGCCTCATGACCAGCCTTCGCCGCGGTGAGGCACCAATCCTCGCCCGCTTTGAAGGCGCTTACGCCGCCACCACCATCACCGTCATGGGTGACCGCACCGGCTTTGCGTGGAAGCAGCCCGAAACGTGGAACAAGATCGACGAACTCGTCGCCTCCAAATGGCAGCGCATGAAGATCGAACCGAGCGGCGTGTGCAGCGACGAGGACTTCCTCCGCCGCATCCACCTCGACCTCACCGGCCTGCCGCCGAAGCCCGAGGAAGTCGCCGCCTTCATCGCCGACCAACGCGACACCCGCACGAAGCGCGGCGAGGTCGTGGACAAACTCATCGGCAATCCGGATTTCGTCGAGCATTGGGCCAACAAATGGGCCGACATGCTCCAGGTGAACTCGAAAACACTCGGCAGCGAAGGCGCTATCAGCCTGCGGGCTTGGATCAAGCAGCAAGTCACCGACAACACGCCGTATGACCGCTTTGCCTACCGCGTCATCACCGCGACTGGCTCCAACAAAGACAACCCCGCCGCCTCGTATTACAAAACCGTGCGCACGCCGGAGGAACTCGTCGAAAACACAACGCACCTGTTTTTGGCGACCCGTTTCAACTGCAACAAGTGCCACGACCATCCCTTCGAGAAATGGACGATGGATCAGTATTACGAAACCGCGTCCTACTTCGCCCAGATCGACCTCAAGGGCGATCCGCAGGCCAAAGGAGCGACCATCGGCGGCAGCGCCGTCGAAGGCGCGAAGCCGCTGTATGAAATCGTCGGCGACAAAAAAGACGGTGACGTGATGCACCTGCGCACCAACCAGCCCGTCGCACCGAAAGTGCCCTTCGATGCCGAACTCGTCAGCAAAACAGCCACCACACGCCGCGACCAGTTTGCCACCTGGATGACCAGTTCGGAGAACGATTACTTCGCCATGAGCTACGCCAACCGCATCTGGGGCTACCTCACCGGCACCGGTGTCATCGAGCCGCTGGATGACATCCGCGCCGGCAATCCGCCGAGCAATCCCGAACTGCTGCAATACCTCACGAACGAATTCATCCAGAGCGGCTTCAACGTGCGCCACGTGATGAAACTCGTGGCCACCAGCCGCACCTACAATCTCAGCCTCAGCACCAACAAGTGGAACGAGGACGACAAAACGAACTACAGCCACGCCAAGGCCCGCCGCCTGCCCGCCGAGGTGCTCTTTGACTCCGTCTTCGCCGTCACCGGCAGCATGCCAAACATCCCCGGCGTGCCCAAAGGCACCCGCGCCGCCGCTTTGGCCGATGCGCAGATCAAACTGCAAGATGGCTTCCTCACCAACTTCGGCCGCCCTGCTCGCGAATCCGTCTGCGAGTGCGAACGCAGCAACGACGTCAATCTCGGTCCCGTCATGGCTTTGATGAGCGGTCCTACCGTCGGCGATGCCATCAGCGATTCCGGCAACGCCATCGCCAAACTCACTGCCGAGATCAAAGACGACCGCCAGCTCGTCGATGCCATCTTTATCCGCATCATCAACCGCCACGCCACGCCGAAAGAGATCGACGCCGCGCTCGGAAGCATGGCTGGACTCGATTCCGAGCACAAAACCCTCGCCGCCGTCGCCCAGGCCAAAGAAGCCGAGCAGAAGCCCGTCATCGCCAAAGCCGAACAAGTGCGCCTCACCGCCATCCAAGCCGCAGAAGCCGAATTGAAGGCCTACCAGGCCAAAATCGCCCCCGAAAACGCGAAGAAGGAGGCTGCACGCCAAACCGCCATCCAAGCCGCCGAAGCCAAGGTGAAGGCCACTTTTGACACGGCGCCGATGAATCGGCCCAAATGGGAAAACTACCTCGATCTCACCACCGAGTGGCATGTGCTTGATCTCAAAGCCCAGCGTGCCGGTGGCGTCGAAAAAATCGAAGTCCTGCCCGATGGCAGCCTCCTCGCCACTGCGTTGCCCGATGGCAAGCAAAGCGCCGGAAACTACCTCCTCCTCGGCAAAACCGATCTTCAAGGCATCACCGGCATCAAACTCGAAATGCTTCCCGACGACCGCCTGCCCTCCAACGGCCCTGGCTTGGCCCCCGACGGCAATTTTGTCCTCGGCGAATTCGTCGTCACCACCGACGCCGCCGACGCGAAACGCAAACGCGGCACCGGCGTGGCCCAAACGCTCAAAAACCCCAAAGCCGACTTCGAGCAATCCAGCTTCGCGATTGGAGAAGCCCTCAAAAAAGGCAATCGCGACAAGGGCTGGGCCGTCAGCCCCGAAGGCGGCTTCCGTCACGAGGCCATCTTCTCCTTTGAGAAGCCCGTCAGCAACGAAGGCGGCAGCAGCTTCAGCATCCAGCTGACCAGCAACTTCCAGAACGGCGCCCAAACCGCGACGCTCACCGCCCACTTCCTCAACCAATTCCGCGACTACCAATCGCAGAAGAAGCTCCTCGCCGTGGCGAAGAATCCCCTTCCCGTTGATCCCCAGCTCATCGCGTTGGAAACGAAGCGCGTGAACGCCCAAAACCCCATCGTCCTCGACCCCAAACTCATCCAACTCCGCCGCGACAGCGATCTGAGCGCCAAACAGCTCACCAACAAACGCCTGACCGCCGCGCAGGACTTGGCCTGGGCCTTGATCAACTCACCAGCCTTCTTGTTTAATCATTGATCGTCGAGATTCGCGGCAGCGTCGTGGAATCGAAGCGAAGCGTAGATAGACAGCACGAAGTGCTGCCCGAAGGGTGAGCGAAGCGAATCAATGCGGTGGCAAGCGCTCAGGCGCGACACCGCTGTCGCGTGCCGGACGGTGTTCCTTGGCCTCAGCACATCCTTCCTACGCTCGACGGCGGTGTCGTCGGGGCAAAGGCTAGCGCCTTGCCCCTTTGCCACCGCACTTCACGACGCTTCGCGACAAAGCTCCCCTTTATCCATCACCCAAACGCGAGCACGTGCGCCTGGCCTTCCTGACCCGGCCCGCACGGTGTTTTTCAGCAGGCCACCCAGCATCCGCCTCATTCCTGCACGCTGATTTTCACCTGCGGATCAGGCTTCGCGATGCCTTTCTTTTCCCAGATGACGCGTTGGTGAGTGGTGAGGATTTTCACGGTGAGGTTCTGGGTGCGCTCGCCGAAGTCGCCATCGGTGCGGTTCCAGATCACGATGGATTCAATCGGCAGGTCCTGGCTCAGGTCGAGCTGCCACCAGGGGTTGCTTTTGCGGCCATCGGTGTGGGAAACGCTGGCGGTTTTGGGCATGTCGCCATCGGTGTTTCCGTCGATAGCGAGGGCTGCCGTGCCTCCGGTGGAGATGCTGCTTTGGCTAGCCTCACCTTTGAGGGCGATGTTGCCCCCATCACTGAAGACCTGCACCTCGGCGAGATTGAGCGCCGCTTTGCCCGGCAGCTCAATGCGGACGTAGCGCCCCTTCACCCGCGTAGCCTCCGGCTTGGAGGGCGCGGCAGAGGCGGTGGTGGCAGGGAGCGAGGAGTCCGCCGTGGCGGTGGTGGCATCCCCGCGCTTCAACCAGGACTGCCAATCCCATTCACGCAGCAGCGGCCAGGCCAACCCACCCAGGAGGGCGATGGCGATGCCATTGAGCGCCACAGCGACGAAAAGGCGACCGGCGGATGATTTTTTCGCGGGAGCGGAGGCTTGGGGGCGGGCTGCCGCTTTCGCGGCCTCCGCGGTGGCTTTGGAGACGATGGGCTTGGGTTTCGGCGCATTGGGATGCGCGGCAGAAGTCAGCGGGGTGGTCTGCGTGCCGGCGGCCATCTGCGGTGCCTGCTGCGGCATGTAAATGAAGCCGCTGTGCAGGGTGGGCATGAGCATTTCGAGCGCCTGGGCCACGGAATGCGGGCGCTGACGTGGGTCTGGCCGTAGCAGCCAGGTGAGCCAGTCCCTAAGCGGCGGATCAAGGTCTGGCCGCAGGTGCGCCAGCACGGGACCAGCGTCGAAGGCCTGCCATTGCTGGATGAGATCGGCCGCGTCTTCTCCCTGCGCGGGTGCGGAGTTCGTGGCGAGGCAGAAGAGACTCGCGGCGGCGGTGAA